>CAJXWJ010000012.1 GCA_913062925.1 uncultured Pseudorhodobacter sp.
GCCGCGCAAGAGGCCGCTTTGGCCCAAGCTCAGGCCGAGCTTGCCCCGCAGGCCGATGGCACACTCCTTGATCCCAATGCGGGCCTTAAAACCGCGGTCGAGGTGCTTGACCCCAATGCCCAGCCTGTCGAGGCCCCCGTGGTCTCGCAGGCCGAGGTGCAAAGCCTGACGACCCTACTGGCCGAACCCACAGCCGAGGCTCCCACGGCCACCGCAGCACCCGAGCCCGCAGCCCCAATGGCGATGGCCGATGCGCCTGCCGATACCGCAGCCGCACCGCAGGCCGTGGCCAGCACCACCGAAGTGATGACCGCGCAAAGCGCACGCTCGGCCACCGAAGAATTCGCCGCAGCTCCTGTGGTCGTAGAGGGGGGCAAAAAGAACCGGCTGTCAGACCTTGAGAAATTCGGTCTGGTGGCGCTGGGCGCTTTGGCCGTGGGCGCGATCATCAAAGGCGCTAACAACGCGCCCGCCGAAGACCGTCAGGTGGTCTCGAACACCGGCGACCGTGTGGTGGTGCTGAACCCTGATGGGCAATATCAGGTCTACCGCGACGATGACGCGACGCTGCGCCAGCCCGGATCACAGGTGCGCACCGAAACCTTCAAGGATGGCTCGACCCGCACCACGGTGCTGCGCGAGGGCGGTGATCAGGTGGTGACGATCCGCGATGCGACGGGGCGTGTGCTGCGCCGGGCGACCTATGATGCACAGGGGCGCGAGCGGGTGCTGTTCAACGATCTGCAACCGGAACGCCGGGTTGTGGTTTCGACCCTGCCTGCGCCGCGCGCAAAGCAGGTGGTGATCGCGGCCGAAGACCCGAACGCCGATTTTAAACGCGCAATGGCTGCGCAACAGATCGAAAAGCTGGGCCGCAGCTTTAGCCTGCGTCAAATCCGCGAGATCCCTCAGGTGCGGCATCTGGCGGCGCAGATTGACGTTGACCTGATCAGCTTTGACAGCGGCTCGGCGGCGCTTAAACCGACCGAGGCTGGCAATCTGGCCGATCTGGGTGGCTTTATGCAGGATATGCTGGCGCAAAACCCCGGCGAGATTTTCCTGATCGAAGGTCATACCGATGCCACCGGTAAGGCTGCGATGAACCTTGCGCTGTCAGATCGGCGGGCGGAAACCGTGGCGCTGGCGCTGGCTGAATATTTCGATATTCCGCCCGAAAACATGGTGATCCAAGGTTACGGCGAAGAAGAATTGCGCATCGACACCCAAGCCAACGAGCCGCGCAATCGCCGTGTGGCGGTGCGCATCATCACGCCTTTGCTGCAAGTGGCGAACTAAACGCTTTGGGCCCCGCCGCTTGCGGGGCCTTATCGGCATGCCACCTTTTGGCAATGGCACAGAGCGCTGGGCTGTCGCATAGTCGCGCAGGAGGTGGCCTTTATGATGCATGATCAAATCCCCGAAACCGCGCTTGCCTGGCACCGCGAGGGGCGCGGGGCGGCGCTTGCCACTGTGGTGGAAACCTGGGGCTCGGCCCCGCGCCAAGCTGGCAGTCAGCTTGCGATTTCGGGCGCGGGCGAGATTATGGGATCGGTCTCGGGCGGCTGTGTCGAGGGCGCGGTGGTGGTCGAAGCGCTGGAGGCGATGCAAAGCGGTGAGCCGCGGCTGTTGTCCTTTGGCGTCTCGGATGAGACCGCGTTTTCGGTGGGGTTGGCCTGTGGCGGCACCATTCGGGTTCTGCTGGAACCTGTGGCGCCGATGGCTGATCTGCTGGCCGAGCTGGTGGCGATCAGGGCTGCGCGCAGGCCCGTGGCCTATGCGGTTGATCTGACCGATTGGAGCCGGGCGCTGCTGGCGCCGGGCGCTGCGGCTGAGGCCGATCTGCGGCTGCGGTCGGATAAGGCGGGGGTCGAGGGCGCGCGCTTTATCGCGCCGCATAATCCACCCTTGCGCCTGATCGTGGTGGGGGCTGTGCATATCGCCCAGCCCTTGGTCGCGATGGCGCGGCTTGCGGGCTATGACCCGACGCTGATCGACCCGCGCGAAACCTTTGGCGCGGCAGACCGCTTTCCGGGCGAGGTGATCTTGGACGATTGGCCGGACGAGGCCTTGCAACGGCTTGCTCCTGACGCGCGCAGCGCCATCATCACCCTGACCCATGACAGCAAGCTTGACGATCCCGCGATTGCCTTTGCGCTGCGATCAGAGTGTTTTTATCTGGGCTGTCTGGGGTCGAAAAAGACCCATGCGGCGCGGGTGGCGCGGCTGCAAGCGGCGGGCTTTTCCGAGGCCGAGATCGCGCGCATCCACGCCCCCGTCGGGCTTGCGATCGGCGCCAAGACCCCGGCCGAGATTGCGATTTCCATCCTTGCACAGGTGACAGCCGTGCTGCGGGGGGCGTGATGCAATTTGGGCCGGTGCCCTTGGATCAAGCGCTTGGCGCGATTTTGGCGCATTCGCTGGCTTTGCCTGACGGGCGGCTGCGCAAGGGCTGCGTGCTGGGCAACACCGAGATTGCCGCACTGCGCGAGCTTGGGCTGGCGCAGGTCACCGTGGCGCGGCTGGGCCCGGATGATCTGGCAGAAGATGCTGCGGCAGAGGCTTTGGCTGCGGCCTTGCAACCTGGCTCGGGCCTGATCCGCTCGCAGGCCTTTACCGGACGCGTCAATCTGAACGCACCGGCTGCCGGGGTGGTGCGGGTGGATGCGGCGGCGGTGGCGGCGCTGAACCGCGCGCATCCGGCGATTACGCTTGCCACCTTGGCACCGCTGACGCGGGTCGAGGCGGGGACTTTGGTCGGCACTGTCAAGATCATCGCCTACGGGGTCGAGCGGGCAGCACTGGCGCAGGCCTGTGCAGCCGCCGTTGGGGCCTTGCAGTTTTGCCCGGTGGTGCGCCGCAGCGCCAGCCTGATTTTAACCGCAGTGGAAGGCCAAGACGACAAGCTTGCCCTAAAGGGGCGGCGCGCGGTTTTGGCGCGGCTGACGGCGCTGGGGATGGATCTGGCAGGCGTCGAGGTGGTGGCGCATGACGAGGCCGCACTTGGCGCGGCGATCACGCGGGCGGGCGGCGATATGGTGCTGATCCTGACCGGCTCTGCCACTTCGGACCTATACGACACCGCGCCACAAGCGCTGCGGCGCGCGGGGGGCAAGGTGCTGCGCTTTGGCATGCCGGTCGATCCGGGCAATCTGTTGTTTCTGGGCCAATTGGCCGCGCGGCCGGTGGTGGGCCTGCCGGGCTGCGCGCGCTCGCCCGCGCTGAACGGCGCCGATTGGGTGCTGGAACGGCTGGCCTGCGGCATCGCGGTCTCTAGCGATGACATCGCCGCGATGGGGGTCGGTGGGCTGTTGAAGGAAATCCCGATCCGGCCACAGCTGCGCGAACCAAAATCAAGATAAACAATCACAATCATATATTTGTGACGCATACTTCATGTTTGGTGGCGCGCGTGGCCGCTGTTTGTTTTACAAATGTACAACTAACTGTATAGGTTAAAGCTAAAATTATGGGCATCGGGATATGCGCCAGATTTGTTAACCTTTTGTTAACTATTCGTTAACTATCGTCACGGCTTGAGAAGGGGATATCCAGAGGCCTGAACTTTGGCAAATGACAAATCAAGAAGCCGAGCATGACCCGCAAAAGCCGTTCACCGCAAAAGCAAGTCTTTGCTTATAAACTTTTTCCCTTGGCGATGGTTGCCTTGGTTTGTGCGGGTCAGATTCCGTATTTTTTGGGCCGGCAGAATGAGTATCTTTTGCCAATGGCGACGGTATCGACGGGCGGTTATCTGGTTTTGGCGATTGCAATGGCGCGGGGCGCGCAGGGGCTTGGTCGTTCGGTTCTGCTGCACGGGTTAAGTTTCTTGGTCATAGCGCTATCTGTGCAAAGGCTTTTGCAAAACCTTATCCCAAGCTGGCCGCAGGTTTTGCAGCCGCAGCTTTTTGTTGACTATGGGTTGGTGCCCTTTGCGGCAAATAGACTGTCAAGCATCTGTGCGATTGGGCTCATTTTTCTAAATCTGGCGCTTTTAGTCGAGCTGCGCAGTCGCTGGCATGCGATCGTCTTTACGATGACGGCCTGGTTTGCTGCGATCTTCGCCTTGAACGGTCTTGTGGTTGACACTTCTTATCTGACCAATGGCATCTCATTTTTCAGCGTCGCCAGTTTGGTAATCGGCGGTACTGCCATGGCGCTGCGGCTGAGTGCCGAAGCGCCGTTTTTGGTTTTATTTAAAGGCAGTGGGCTGGGATTGGCGCTGCGCATTGTGAGTTGTGTTATCGTGATCGAGCCTTTGGCGGTCGGCCTTTTTGTCAGCGCGTTTGAGACGGAGCGCTATTATGTTTCAGCATCGGTGACGCATGTCGTGGCCATTATTGCTAGTATCAAATTGGCGATGATCCTTGCGGTCGCTTCGGTTTTTGATCAAAACCAGACGCTGTTGCAGCAAGCGGCCGAGTTTGATCATCTGACGGGGCTGTTAAACCGGCATGGCTTAGAGCGGGAGCTTGCAAACAACAGTTTTAACAGCGTGGTGATGCTGGATATTGATCATTTCAAGCAGATCAATGACGCGCTTGGCCATGCTGCGGGCGATAAGCTGTTGGTGGCAGTGGCAAAGACCTTGTCCGGCTGTCTGGGGCCGGATGACGTTGTGGTGCGCTGGGGTGGGGATGAGTTTATCGTGCTGACCCAAGAACATGGTCAAGAGAGGTTACAGGCGCTCAGTGAGGGGCTGCGCAAAGCCATCACGACCTTGCCTGCGCTGCATCTGGCCACATGGCGCTTTCAGATAACGATGTCGCTGGGCTATGCGCAGATCGACTTTGGCACACAGGGCTTTGCGGGCGCTGTCAGCCGCGCCGATCAAGCGCTTTATGCGGCAAAATACGCCGGTCGCAACAAGACGCGCGGCGAAAGAGCCGAGCAGGTTTTACAGCAGTTTCAGGCCGCCGATATGGCGCCAGAAGCCAAGGTCTGAGCAAAAAAAAGGGGCCCGAGGGCCCCTGATTTCAGAGATAGGCGCGGCAGTTACTTTGCCGAGATCATCATCACCATCTGCCGGCCTTCCAGCCGTGGCATTGATTCGATCTTGCCGATTTCGGTCACATCGGCTGCGACGCGGTTCAGCAGCTCAAGCCCAAGCTCTTGGTGGGCCATCTCGCGGCCGCGAAAGCGCAGCGTGACTTTGACCTTATCGCCTTCTTCAAGGAATTTGACCACCGAGCGCATCTTCACATCGTAGTCATGAATATCAGTGCCCGGACGGAACTTGATTTCCTTGATCTCGATGATCTTTTGCTTTTTGCGGGCCTCGGCCTCGCGCTTTTGAGTCTCGTATTTATATTTGCCAAAGTCCATGATCTTGCACACGGGCGGTTCGGCATTCGGAGAAATCTCTACCAGATCAAGCCCGGCCTCTTCGGCCATTTGCATGGCGCGGGCGGGTGTGACGACGCCGACATTCTCGCCATCCGCGCCGATCAGGCGGATTTCGGGCGACCGGATGCGATCATTGATGCGCGGGCCGGTTTCGCGTTGTGGCGGGGCGTTGTGGGGTCTGCGGGCTATGGGAGTGGTCCTTCATATGGTTGTAAGCGCTGTCAAGATAGTCTTTGCGCGCGCAAGCTTCAACCACATTCGGGCAAGGCGCAAAAACAAGGTTTCGGCAGGGTTTTGCCGGCCTTTTTTGCAGGTGCAGCATGGCTCTGTTCTTCCGATCACGCATCTGTCATAGCGCCCCCGATCCCTTAGGTGAGGGATTTTGGAGAATAGAATGAACAAGAATATCCTTATTGGCTTGGCGCTGATCGTGGCGGCTGGCGCGGGCTACTATGCGTTTGGCATGAAGCCACATGCGGCTGAAGAAGCGGCAGAAGCTGCAATCGAAGCCACGCCAGCTGTGGACGATGCCGCAGCTGCAACCGCCGCAGCGGCGAAAGTGGCTGCGGATGCTGCCACCAAAGCCGCCGCTGACGCTGCGGCTGCCACCCAGGCTGCGGCCGAGGCTGCGGCGCGTGCTGCCGCCGATGCTGCCGCCGCGGTGACAACGGCTGCGACCGAGACCACCGCCGCTGCGACCACCGAGGCTGTAACCGCCGCAACAGCTATGGCCGACGACACCATGGCACTGCTGGATCCGGCCAACTTTGACGCAACCAAGATCAATGCCATGATCGAGGCGTCAGAATTGAACAGCGTTGTCAAAGCAACTCTGAAGTCAGGCGTTGATGCGGCCGCTGCCGAGCCTGCAAAGATCACAGAGGCTTTGGCTGCGATCAAAACCGCCTTGGGCCTGTAATCGCCCCCAAAACCACAAAAGCCGCGCAAGGCAACCCTTGCGCGGCTTTTTCATGTCTGAACACCAGTTTAGATGCCGTCGCCGACAAAGGCCTTTTCGATCACAAAATGCTGCGGATCGGAATTTGCGCCCTCGACCAGACCGAAGCCTTCCAAGATTGCCTTGACGTCATGGTTAAAGGCAAGGCTGCCGCAGACCATGGCGCGATCCTCGGCAGGCGACATCTGCGGCAAGCCCAGATCAGCAAAGACCTTGCCCGAAGCCAGATTGTCGGTAACCCGGCCCATCTGCGCGAAAGGCTCGCGGGTGGTGGTGGGGTAGTAAAGCAGCTTGCCCGCCACCATCTCGCCAATCAGCGGATCATCGGCCAGCGATTGCACCAATTGGCGGCCATAGTCCAATTCGGCGACCTCGCGGCAGGTGTGCATCATGATCACCTGTTCGTATTTCTCATAGGTCTCGGGTTCGCGCAGCAGGCTGGCAAAGGGCGCAAAGCCGGTGCCGGTGGCCAAAAAGTAAATCCGCTTGCCGGGCAAAAGCGCGTCATGCACCAAAGTGCCAACGGGCTTGGGGCGCAGGATGATCTCGTCGCCGATCTTGATGTGCTGCAAGCGCGAGGTCAGCGGGCCGTCGGGAACCTTGATCGAATAGAACTCCAGCTCGTCATCCCAAGCAGGCGAGGCGATGGAATAGGCGCGCAGCAAGGGCTTGCCGGTCTCGCCCAAAAGGCCAATCATCACAAATTCACCCGAACGAAACCGCAGGCTGCGCGGGCGTGTGACGCGAAACGAGAACAGACGGTCGGTCCAATGCGTCACCGCAGTGACGATCTGGGCATCGGGCAAATGGGCTTTGGCGGGGCTTGGGGCGGCTGTTTCGGTCATCTGGATCGCTTCGGTCATGTCATTCATCTTCTTGAATAGGTGGTTTTCCGCTGTGGTGGAAGCCAAAACTCAGGCCCGCAGCCGCGACTGATAGTCATGGGCCTGCCAATTGGCGCGCGCCAGCCACTGCTCTTGCGGTTGGCGATCTGCCATGGCTTGCGGGATTTCCACCTCGTCAAACCCCGACCGCCGCGCCATGGCGTATTGATCGGCAATGATCGCGCCCTGCGCGCGCAGGGTGCCGGCAAAGCCCAAGGCTCGCAGCCGCCGCGCAAGCGTAAAGCCGCGCCCATCCGCGACGCTGGGAAAGGCGATGCGAATGCAGGCAAGATCGGCCAGGTAGGGCAGCGCCGCTTCGGGCGCGTCGGTTTGTGCAAGGTCCAGCGCGCCGCGATGGCTGGCGATCTGGTCCAGGCCCACGAAGGGCAGGGCGGGCACGGGGCCAAAGCCCTGATCGGTGACAAGAAGGCTCATGCTGGGTCCTTTGCAGGGCTGCGGGTGGCGCGGCCATTGATGAAATGGATGCCGCATTCGGTTTTTTCTTGCCCGCGCCAACGCCCCGAACGCGGGTCTTCGCCTGCCGCCACCTTCGAGGTGCAGGGCGCGCAGCCGATTGACGGGTAGCCTTGCGCCACAAGCGGGTGGCGCGGCAGGCGGTTGTTGATCATATAGTCGGCCAGATCTTCGCGGGTCCAATGCGCCAGCGGATTGACCTTGATGCGGGTCTCGGCCTCGGCCTCGAAAAACTCGACCGCTTGGCGGCTGCTGGCCTGAAAGCGTTTGCGCCCGGTGATCCAGCCGTCAAACTCGGCCAAGGCGCGTTCCAGCGGCGCTACTTTGCGCAAAGCGCAGCAAGCATCGGTGTTAAACTGATGCAGGGTGTTGTCGGGATCGTTGAAGCTGACATCGGGTTTCGGCGCACGGATGATGCGCAGATCGCACAGATCAAGGCTTTCGGCCAGTTGGCGCTGATAGGCCAGCGTTTCGGCAAACAGCATCCGCGTGTCGACAAACAGCACCGGCGTTTGCGGCGCAAGGATCGAGACCAGATGCAGCAAAACCACCGATTCCGCCCCAAAGGAAGAAACCAGCGCCACCTTGCCCAGATCCTTGTCGCGCAGCGCATGTTCCAAAACCGAGGTCGCGGCGTGGTGTTTATAGCGCGCGTTCAGCGCGCCAACCCGCACCGCCACGCTGACCTGCGACAGATCACGCGGCATCGTCGACCGCCTCGGGCGGGTAAAGCGCCGCTTTAAATGGGGCGATGCCAAGGCGCTGATAGGTCTGCAAAAACGTCTCGTCTTGCGCAAGGCGCAAGCCCAGATAGGCCAAAACAATCCGCTCGATCGCAGGCACGATCTGGTCATAGGCAAAGCCGGGTCCGGTTTTCTCGCCAATCACCGCGTCTTGGCTGCCGTCGCCGCCCAGCGTGATCTGATAGCTTTCCACCCCCGCACGATCCAGCCCCAGAATGCCGATATGGCCGATATGGTGGTGCCCGCAGGCATTGATGCAGCCCGAGATCTTGATCTTCAACGGGCCGATGTCATGCTCAAGCTTCAGCGCGTCAAACCGCAGCGCGATGTCTTGCGCCACAGGGATCGAGCGCGCAGTGGCCAGTGCGCAATAATCCATGCCGGGGCAGGCGATGATGTCGGAAATCAAGCCGACATTGGCGGTGGCAAGCCCCGCTTCGGACAGGCCTGCGTGCAGGGCTGCCAGATCAGATTTATGCACATGCGGCAGGATCACGTTCTGCTCGTGGCTGATGCGCAGATCGCTGTGGCCATAGGCGGCGGCCAGATCGGCCAGCCGGTGCATCTGTGCCGCCGTCGCATCGCCCGGAGTTTGCCCATGCGCTTTAATGCTGACGGTGACGATGGCGTAATCGGGGTGGCGGTGTGGGGCAAGGTTGGTATCGGCCCAAGCGCGGAAGATCGGGTCTTTGCTGCGCGCCGCCTCGTAGCCTATGGTCGGGGCCGTGCGGAACTTTGGCGGCGCAAAGGCTGCGCGAATATCGGCCAGCAATGCCTGATCCGCGCCGCCAAACTGCGGCTTGATCTCGGCAAAGCGTGCCTCGACCATGCGGGTGATTTCCTCGCGCCCGGTTTCATGCACGGTGATCTTGATGCGGGCCTTATATTTATTATCCCGCCGTCCCAAGGTGTTATAGACCGAAAGCACCGCCTCGACATAGGCCAGCAGATCCTCCACTGGCAAGAACGGGCGGATCACAAAGCCCAGCATCGGCGTGCGGCCAAGCCCGCCGCCTGCAATCACCTCAAAGCCCACCTCGCCAGCGGCATTGCGCTGCATCCGCAAGCCGATGTCATGCGCGCGCGTCACCGCCCGGTCGTTCGGGCTGCCGGTCACGGCGATCTTAAACTTGCGCGGCAGGAATTGAAACTCGGGGTGATCGCTTGACCATTGCCGCAGCAGTTCGGCATAGGGGCGGGGGTCCTCGATCTCATCGGCCGCAGCACCTGCAAAATGATCAGCCGTGACATTGCGCACGGTATTGCCCGAGGTCTGGATCGCATGCATTTCGACATCGGCCAGCGCCGACAGGATCGCGGGCACCTCGGGCAGCTTCGGCCAATTGAACTGAATGTTCTGCCGCGTGGTGAAATGGCCATAGCCCTTGTCATAGGTCTGGGCGATATCGGCCAAAGCATGCATCTGGCGCGGCGAAAGCGTGCCGTAGGGGATCGCCACCCGCAGCATATAGGCGTGCAATTGCAGATAAAGCCCGTTCATCAGCCGCAGCGGGCGAAACTCGTCCTCGGTCAGGCTGCCATCCAGACGGCGGCTGATCTGATCGGTAAATTGCGCCACACGGTTGCGCACAAAGGCTTCGTCAAAATCGGAATAGCTATACATTTTGCAAATCCACTTGCTTGCCATGGGCATAGTTTGACGGGCCACGGGTGCGAAACACCTCGCGAAAATGAATGGGCTCGGGGCCCATCGGGCCCGCCTTTGCATCGGCAAGATAGGCGCCCACCACCTCTGTCTGCTGGCCTGCGGCATGCAACAAGCGCAGCTGCGCATGCGCCTCATCTTCGATCAACTCGGCCAGATGATGCTGGCGCGTCCAAAGATCATCGGCGGTCAGATAAATCACATCGCCAAGACGCAGATCGTTGGCGGTCACGACTTTTGGGCTAAAACGGCTCATGCTCTGGCTTCTTTCAAGGTTGCAAGGGCCTCGCGCGGAGCAAGACCATAAAGGATCACCGCAGGCCCCATAAGCCCGCTTGCGGCTTGCGGCAGGCTTACAAGACTGGCGGCAATCACCCGCTGATCCGGGCGCGAGACGTTCTCGATCAGGCAGACCGGCGTGTCAGCGGCCGCGCCATGCATCATCAAGCGGCCTTGGATAAAGCGCGCCGATTTCTTGCCCATGTAGATCGCGGCCACCTCGCCTTTACGCGCCAGACCAGCCCAATCTTGCTCGGCAAAGCCTGCCATATCGTGGCCAGTCAAGATCCGCAGGGCGGCGTTGCGCCCGCGCCGCGTCAGGCTTTGCCCGATTGCGGCGGCCGCAACCGTGGCTGACGTTAACCCCGGCAGAATAGCAAAGGACAAACCCGCCGCCTCCAGCGCCTCGATCTCCTCATCCATGCGGCCAAAGATGCCGCAATCGCCCCCCTTCAGCCGCACCACCCGCGCCCCGGTTAGCGCCTGCGCCACAAGGCAGGCGTTGATGTCCGCTTGCGCGGCCGATGCGCCAAAGCCCGCTTTGCCCATGTCAATAAGGCGGGCCGCGGCTGGGATCAGCGCCAAAACTTCCGCCCCCACCAGCCGATCATGGATCACCACCTCTGCCGCTTGCAGCGCCTGATAAGCCCCAAGCGTCAGATGCGCCGCAGCCCCAGGACCCGCGCCCACAAAGGTCACATTGACCGGATCAGTCGCAAGAATTGGCAAAGCGGTCATCTGGCTACCCCTGTTATCTACGCGGCTAATATAGAATATTTTCCTACAAATGCGCCATAGACCCTTGCCAATAAGGATTTATGTTCTGATATTGGCGCAAATCGGGATGTGATCCCAAAATAGCAGAGGTTTGGCGAATGGTAACCCAACTCGATGATCTAGACCGGAAAATTCTGACCGAGCTGCAAGAGGACGCCGCGCAATCGCTTGATGAGATTGCCCGTAAAGTTGGCTCCTCAAAAACCCCAGTTTGGAATCGCATCCGCCGCATGCGCGAGCAAAAGGTGATCGTGAAACAAACCGCCCTGCTTGACGCCGAAAGCCTTGGGCTCGAGGCCTGTTTTTTTGTCCTTATTCGTACCAGCGAACACGAGGCCGAATGGCAAGGAAAATTCCTGCAAGTGCTGCGTGCGCGCCCCGAAGTGCTGGAAGCGCACCGGCTTGCAGGCGACATCGACTATCTGCTGAAAGTCCGTGTCAAAAACGCCCGCGCCTATGATCTGTTCTATCAGGCGCTGATTTCCGAGGTGAAGATTTTCAATGTCACCGCCTTGCTCAGCATGGAAGAAATCAAATCCACCACCGCGCTGCCGCTGTGAAAACAGGGGGGCTGTCTGCCCCCCACGGCCTTCGGCCTCCCCCCGAGGATATTTTTCCCAAGGCGAAAGGGCTTTCATCTTGGTCAAAATATCCCGGGGTGAGGCGAAGCCGAGGGGCAGAGCCCCTAATCTGCGCGCAGCATCAAGGATTTCAGGCCATGAAAGTGATAGACATCTGCATAGCGCGGCTTTGTGGTCAGGCGCAGCTTTGGCAGGCGTTGGAATAGGATCGGCAAAGCGATTTGCAGCTCGAGCCGCGCCAAAGGGGCGCCGACACAAAAGTGCAGGCCGCCGCCAAAGCTGACATGGGCTTTGGCGCTGCGGCTGGGGTGAAAGCTTGCCGGGTCTTCCCAAACACCGGGGTCGCGGTTGGCGGCGGCCAGCAGCAAGGAGACTTGATCGCCGCGCGCAAAGCGGTGGCCCATCACTTCGACATCCTCATAGGCCCAGCGGGTGAAGATATGCAGCGCGGGGTCAAAGCGCAGGATTTCTTCGCTGCAGGCCTCGGCGGTTTCTGGCGTGATGGTGTTTCCGGTTTCCAGCAGGGTTTTGACGCCATTGCCGATGGTATGCACCGTGGCCTCATGGCCTGCGTTCAGCAGCAAGATGCAGGTGGTGATCAGCTCGTCTGTGCTGAGTTTTTCGCCGGTTTCTTCGGCCGCGATCAGGGCGGTGATCAGATCGTCGCGCGGCTCGGCACGGCGGGCTTCGATATAGCTGCGCATAAAGGCCACAAAGGCCTCGGTTGCCGTGACCGCGCGGTCTTCGCGGGCGCGGTCGCGGCCTGCCATATACATGCCGACCATGGCGTTGGACCAGCGCAGCAGATCATCAGACATGGTTTCGGGTACTCCCAGCAGCCGTGCGATGATGATCACGGGGAGTTTTTGGGCGAAATGTTGCAGCAGATCAAATTCGCCTTGCGGGAAGGCGTCAATCAACTGGTGCGACAGCGCCGCGATTTCGGGCGCAAGCGCCTGGATCCGGCGCGAGGTGAAGGCGCGCAGCACAAGGCCGCGCAGGCGGGTGTGGCGCGGCGGTTCAAGTTCCAGCATCGAATGCGCCTCGACCGCGTAAAAGGGCGCAAGATGCGGTGGGATCTTGGGGGCGCGTTCGGCGGGGGCTTCGCGGCCAAAGCGGCGGTCGCGAAAGATCGCGGCGCAGGCGGCGGCATTGGGGGTGGCGATGGCATCGTAATCGGCCCAGTGAAAGAACGGGCCATGGCTGCGCGCGGTCTCGTAGAACGGATAGGGGTCTTGCACGAAGGCGGGGTCTAGTGGCGATTGAGACAAAGATTTCATGCGGTTATGCCTGTTTCTTGCGCGGTCCCGGCAGCGGGATCAGGCCTTGGGCGATCAGCACGCCAAGACCGACAAGGGCTGCGGAGCCGGCTTGGCCCCAGCTCCATGCGCCGCCAAAGGCAAAGACGATCAGCATCACATAAAACGGCGTGGTGTTGATATGCAAGGACGACAGCCCAATGCCAAGCCGGCCCACGGCATAGATCCACAGCAGTTGCGAAATCGCCATGCCGCTGACCGAATAAAAAATCAGCGCGCCGAAATCGATCCAGCCAAGCGCTGCCCAATCGGGCTGCGCGCCGCCTGTGACCAAAGATCCCAGCGCCACGACCAAGATACAGATTGCCGCCCCTGCCAGCGTGACGGTGGTGCGGCCAATCGAGGTTAGATCAGGAAAAGACGTCACCGCCCAGCGCGAACCAAGTGTGAAGGCCAGCACCGAGCCAAAGCAGAACAGCGCGCCAAGGCCCAATCCGATGCCTGCCTCGCCCGGCGCGCCTGTGACCACGATAAAGCCGCCCGCAAGCGACAACAGCCCGCCCAGCATGAGCCCCGCGGTCAGGCGGCGCCCGTCCAGCAGCACCTCGATGGCGATGCCGACCACTGGCATGCTCGCCGCGATCACCGCCACGGTGACAGGGCCGGTCATGCTTTGCCCCACCGTCATCAGATAGGCCCCAAAGGCAAAACCCGCGCCACCGATCAGGCAGCCTTTGCCCCAATGCGCGCTGAAAACCGCTTGGCGGCCATCCATCAACCACCAGATCGGCAGCAAAAACAGCCCCGACAGCCCGATGCGCGCGGCCGCCAGCAACAGGGGCGGCACATGCGGCATCAAGGTTTGCGCCGCAGGCAGGCCCGCTGCCCAAAGCAGCATCGATGCCGAGCAAATCAGATTTGCCGCCAAAGTGCCCGAAAGCCCGCCTTGCGGCGCAGAGGTGATCGACATGGGATTTCCTTTTGCGCCAAGCCTAGGGCAGGGCGGGCGCAGTTGGCTGTGCCAAAGCCGACATCACCGCGTCGCGTCAGTCGCTTAAGCCGCGCTTAGGGCCGCGACAATCGCACCGAAATCGGCGGCTTTCAGGCTGGCACCGCCGACAAGCGCGCCGTCGACCTCGGGCAGCGCAAAGATCTCGGCTGCATTCGAGGGTTTGACCGAGCCGCCGTAAAGCAGGCGCAGCCCTGCGGCCTCGGCCCCGATCAGCCCGGCAAGGCGCGCGCGCAAAAACCCATGCACCTCGGCGATTTGTGCAAGGGTCGGGGTACGGCCGGTGCCGATGGCCCAGACCGGCTCATAGGCAATCACCACAGTCGCCGCCGTGCTGCCTGCGGGGATCGAGGCATCAAGCTGCGCGCCAATCACCGCAAGCGTGGCACCGGCGTCGCGCTCGGCCTCGGTCTCGCCCAAGCAGACCACGGCGATCAGACCTGCGGCAAGCGCGGCTTCTGCCTTTTGCCGCACCAGATCCGAGCTTTCGCCGTGATCGGCGCGGCGTTCGGAATGGCCAAGGATGACATGGCTTGCGCCCGCCTCGGCCAGCATCGCGGCAGAGACATCGCCGGTATGCGCGCCGCTGGTGTTTTGGTGGCAATCTTGGCCGCCGACCTGCAAGGCAGAGCCTTGTGCGCGCGCGGCCATCGCCGCGATCAGTGGCGTGGGCGGGCACAGAAGCATATCGCAGGCAGGGGCGGGGTGGGCTGCAATCAGCGCATCAACCTCGGCCAAAGCGGCCAAGCTGCCGTTCATCTTCCAATTGCCTGCTGCCAGCTTTTTCATCTTTGCGCCCCTTGATGGTTTCGGAGCAGGCTAGCGAAGCCAAGGCCAAGTGAAAAGGGGCCTCTGCGCAAAAGCGCGATCAGGCGTCTTTGAACTTGATCGATTCGCCACAGCCACAGGCCTCGGCGACATTGGGGTTGTTGAACTTGAAACCCGCTTGCAGCAGATCGACCTCGTAGTCGATCTGGGTGCCAAAGAGGAACATCTGCGCCATCGGTGCAATCATCACCCGCGCGCCGTCTTGTTCTACGACCTCGTCCAGCGGATTAACTTCGGCGACATAGTCCATGGTGTATTCCATGCCCGCGCAGCCGCCCTTTTTCACGCCGATGCGCAGGCCCTGCACACCCTGTTTCGACATCAGCTGCGCAATCTGCTTTGCTGCAATCGGGGTGAGGGTGACGGCCGCTTTTCCGGGAATGCCGAACATGGTGTTTATCCTTATCGCGTTACGCTTAAGATAGGTCTGCGCGGGCGCAGGCTCAAGCCCTACATAAAGCCCATTTCAAGCCGGGCCTCGTCTGACATCATCTCCATGCCCCAAGGTGGGTCAAAGGTCATGCCGACGTTGACCTGCTTGATCCCCGCCACGGGTTCAACGGCATCTTGCAGCCAGCCCGGCATCTCGCCTGCAACAGGGCAGCCGGGGGCGGTCAGGGTCATCAGGATTTCGACCTCGTTCTCGGCGCTGATGTCGATGGTATAGACCAGCCCCAGATCAAAGACATTCACCGGAATTTCAGGATCATAGACCGTGCGACAGGCCTCGACCACCGCCTCGTAAAGCGGATGCTCGGTGGTCGATGGGCGGATCAGGGGCGCGCCCTCGACCGGATTTTGCGACTGGGTCATATTCGGCTCATTTGGTCGGTGAAATTGAGTTGTTGACCAAATATATAGGGAATTATCCGCCAAGGTCTAGTGCTTGCATGAAAAACGCCGCCAGCCTTGCGGGCGGGCGGCGTAAATCTTGGGGTTTTTGGCTTAGAACGGGATTTCGTCGTCCATATCCGAACGGCCACCACCGCCGCCGCCGCTGCCCGAGGACCCGCCGCTGCGCGCGCCGTAGCCACCTGAGGCACCGCCCGACGACGCACCGCCGCCGCCCATTTCTTCATAGCCGCCACGCTCTTCATAGCCGCCGCCACCGCCGCCGCCCGAATTGCCGCCGTCACGGCCGCCAAGCAGGGTCAACTCGCCGCGATACTGGCGCAGCACGACTTCGGTGGTGTAGCGATCAGCCCCCGATTGGTCTTGCCATTTGCGGGTTTCCAACTGGCCTTCGATGTAAACCGTCGAGCCTTTGCGCAGATATTGTTCGGCAATCTTGCCCAAAGCCTCGTTGAAAATCGCCACCGAATGCCATTCGGTGCGTTCCTTACGCTCGCCGCTGGCCTTGTCGCGCCAGGTTTCAGAGGTGGCAATGCGCAGGTTGACCACCTTGCCGCCATTTGGAAAGGACCGCACTTCTGGGTCGCGGCCCAGATTGCCGACGATGATCACCTTGTTGACGCCTGCCATATCGCACTCCGTAATTGCTTGTCTGATGTCGTGACTGTTCGGCAGCATTGCCGAGTGTGGTTAACAAAACCCTTACCGAAGCGTATAGCCTGACCGCTTTGCGCCCGCAACCTGCCTGCCAGCTTGCGCGGTTTGCGGTCGCAGGGGCAGGCAGTGGCTTTTTCCTCGGGACGAAAGCGGTTAGCCTTGGGCCGTAACGGGTGCAAGCGACGGGCAAAGTATGCAGAGATTCGGGGTGGTGCTGCGCAAGTTGGGGCGTGATGCAGGCTGGCGGTTGATGGCTTTGATCGGGTTTCAGATTCTGTGTACCTTGGTTTTGGTGATCGATGTGCTTCACGAGGCCACCCGCGACGGCGGCAGACAGCTGTTTAGCCTTGCAATGCTGCCCGAATTTCTTGCCACCTTGGGCCTTTGCCTTGGCATGGTGGTCGAGGGGCGGTTTGTGTTGCAGATGCGGCGCAAGCAAGCCGATATGGCGCGCGGGCTCAGTGTGGCCGCCGGCGCGATTGATAGCCTGATGCGGCGCTATTTCCGTGACTGGGAGCTGACGCCGGCGGAAAGCGATGTGGCGGCCTTTACCATCAAAGGCTTTTCGATCACCGAGGTCGCGCAGCTGCGCGGATCGGCAGAAGGCACGGTGAAAACCCATCTGAATGCGATCTACCGCAAGGCGGGGGTCTCGGGGCGGGCGCAATTGGTCAGCCTTTTGGTGGAAGAGCTGTTTGCAGCGCCTTTGCCGGGCCAGAGCCTGCCGGATCGGCAGAGCTTGGCCGAAGCGGGCTAGGCGCGGGGTGCAGGGTGCTGGCTTTGCACGGCGCAATCCGCTAGCTTTGCCGCGCAAGGGGTTTGGGTGTCAGGGAACGGATGCAACATTTGGCCGGTAAAACGACAGCGGCGCTTTTGATCGCTTTGGTTTGTGCGGGGCCGGATCTGGCGGCGGCAGAGGGTTTGCGGCTTTCGGGCGGTAAAACCTCGAAAACTGCGCTGATGCGGACGCAGATGGCTTTGCTTGATGGCAAGCTTGCGACGCAATACGACAATTCGGCGCGACTGAAACCGACCTCGAACCGCGCCTCGACATTTGAGGCGGTGCCGCTGCGGTTTTCAGGCGCCTATCGCGGTGCTTATCTGCAAAAAGCGCGCAGCGCTGCGCGCAAAAATGGCGTGCCCGAGGATACGTTCTTGCGGCTGATCCAGCAGGAAAGCGGATGGAATCAAGCCGCCCTCTCGCCCAAGGGGGCCAAGGGTCTCGCACAGCTGATGCCCGAAACCGCGCAGCATTTGGGCGTCGATATCAATGATCCCGAAGACAATCTGGACGGCGGCGCGCGCTATTTGCGGATGATGTATGACCGCTTTGGCAGCTGGCGGCTGGCGCTTGCGGCCTACAATGCTGGCCCGCAAGCGGTTGAAAAACATGGCGGTATTCCGCCCTATGACGAAACCGTCAAATATGTCAAAGCCATTTTGGGCTAAGGCCCGCGCCAGTTGCGCCAGCCACAAGGGCTGGCGGCAGGATTATTCCCCCGCCAGTTTGATCACAGGCTCCATCCCGGCCAAAATCTCATCCGAGAGGTGGCATTTGATCTGATGCGCGCCTTGCAGCTGGCGCACGGGCGGCATTTCGCGGTCGCAAAGCCCGTTTGGCACCTGATCTTTCCAGCGGCAGCGGGTTTGGAACGGGCAGCCGGGGGGCGGGTTCATCGCCGAGGGGATGTCGCCTTCCAGCACGATGCGTTTGCGGATCACGCGGGTATCGGCAATCGGCACCGCCGACAAAAGCGCCTCGGTATAGGGGTGATAGGGCGGCTGGAACACCTGATCGGTGGTGCCCATTTCAACCACATGGCCCAGATACATCACCATCACCCGATCCGAGAGATAGCGCACGATCGACAGATCATGGCTGATGAACAGCAAGGTGGTGCCGTTCTCGCGCTGAATGTCCATCAAAAGATCGGTGACCGCCGCCTGAACCGAGACGTCAAGCGCCGAGACCGGCTCGTCGGCCACCACAACCTTGGCGCCGCCAGCAAAGGCGCGGGCAATGCCGACGCGCTGCTTTTGCCCGCCCGAAAGCTGGCGCGGCATTCGATCCGCAAAGGCGCGCGGCAGTTTGACCAGATCCATCAGCTCGAGCATGCGGGCATGACGCTCTGCGTCCGAGCTGCCTTGCTTGAAAATCTCAAGCGCGCGGATGATCTGGCGCCCCACTGTCATCGAAGGGTTCAGGGTGTCAAAGGGGTTTTGAAACACCATCTGCACGCTGGAAACCGTATCGGTGTTGCGCTGCTGAATGGGGGTGGATTGCACGTTTTCGTCAAACAGCCGGATCGAACCCGAGGTCGCGGTTTCAAGCCCCATCAGCACCTTGGCGAAGGTGGATTTGCCGCAACCAGATTCGCCAACAATCGCCAGCGTTTCGCCGGCGCGGGCTTCAAATGTCAGGGTTTCATTGGCTTTGACGACTTTTTCGTCGCCTCCGCCAAAGCTGCCAGAGGAGACGGAATAATATTTCTTCAGATCCTCCATCTTCAGCACCACCTCGCCGATGGCGGCTTTTTCCTTGGTCACCACCTTGGCCAAGGGGGCGTCCCAATCAATCTCGGACCAGCGCAGGCAGCGGCTGGCGTGGCGGTCATCCTCGGGCAGGGCGGACATGCGCACATCGGCCTGATCGCAGCGGCCTTCGGCAAAGTAATCGCAGCGCGGGCCAAAGTTGCAGCCATTGGGCCGTTCATGCGGCAGCGGGAAGTTGCCGGGGATCGCCACCAAGGGCCGCGAGGTTTTATGCGCGGTGGGCAGTGGGATCGAGCGGAACAGCGCTTGGGTATAGGGGTGGCGCATTTTGTCAAAGACTTGGGCGACATTGCCGGTCTCGACCGCTTCGCCGGAATACATCACGCAAAGCCGGTCGCAGACATCCAAGATCAGGCCAAGGTTATGGCTGATAAACAGCATCGAGGTGCCGTATTTGCGGCCCAGATCCTTAACCAGATCGACGATGCCGGCCTCGACGGTGACATCCAGCGCGGTGGTGGGTTCATCCAAGATCAGCAGGGCAGGCTTTGACATCAGCGCCATGGCGATGACAATGCGCTGTTGCTGGCCACCCGAAAGCTGATGCGGGAAGGCCTGCAAAATGCGGTCGGGGTCGGGCAGGCGCACATCTTCGACGATTTGACGCGCCAGCGCCATCGCCTCGGCGCGGCCCATGCCTTGGTGGATCATCGGCACTTCGATCAACTGCGCGCCGATTTTCATCGCCGGGTTCAGCGAGGCCATCGGCTCTTGGTAGATCATCGCGATTTCAGAGCCGCGCAGCTGGCGCAGCTGTTCTTCGGTCATCGTGGTCAGCTCGCGGCCCTTAAAGCGGATGCTGCCGCCGGTGATGCGGCCGTTTTTGCCCAGATCGCGCATCACCCCAAGCGCGACGGTGGATTTGCCGCAGCCGGATTCGCCGACCAGCCCCATCGCCTCGCCCGGCATCACCTTGCAAGAGAAATCCATCACCGCCGGGATTTCGCGCATGCGGGTGAAGAAGGAGATCGAGAGCTGGTCGATCTCGAGGATCGGCATCGACGGGTCCCAAGGGGTATCGGTCATAGTAGCCTCGCGCGGGTTGAGGGGGCGGGACCGAGGGCTTTGCCCCCGGACCCCCAGGATATTTTGGCCAAGATGAAAGCCATCAGTCTTTGAGGCTTTCTTCGCGCAGGCCATCTGCCAGAAGATTGAGGCCAAGCACGAGGCTCATCAGGGCAAGGGCGGGCACGATGGCGGCATGGGGGTAGAGCAGCAGCAGTTTGCGGCCAGCGTTGATGGTCGAGCCCCAGTCGGGGGATTCTGGCGTGACGCCAAGGCCGAAGAAGCCAAGGGTGCCAAGCAGGATGGTGGTATAGCCGATGCGCAGGCAGAAATCGACGATCAGCGGGCCGCGGGCATTGGGCAGGATTTCCCAGAGCATGATATACCAAGCGCTTTCGCCGCGGGTTTGGCCGGCGGCGACATAGTCGCGGGCTTTGATATCGAGCACCAGGCCGCGCACGATGCGAAACACCGTGGGCGCGTTGACAAAGACCACCGAGACAAAGACGTTGAGCAGGTTTGGCCCCATCGACCAGATCCCCAGCGGGTCGAGGTTGAAGGCAAGGCCGGAATAGGCCCAAAGCCCGATCACCAAAGTGACGCCGATCATCAGGTTGCGTTTGGGCGGGTCGGTGTGAAAGCGCGAGTTCAGCACCGTGCAGGTGAAGATCACTGGAAAGATGAACAGCACGGCTGCGAGATAGACCGGAATGCCGGTGTCGCGGATTTCGGGGGTGACCAGCAGGTAGAACAGCAAGATCACTGGGAAGGCCAGCACCAGGTTGGCCAGAAAGGAGAGTGCTGTGTCCAGCTTGCCACCGAAATAGCCGGCAGGCAGGCCCAGAGTGACGCCGACCATGAAGGCGAAGGCGGTGGCAAAGGGGGCGATTTTTAGCACCTCGCGCGCGCCCATTACCATGCGCGAGAACACATCGCGGGCCAAATGATCGCCGCCAAGCAGGAAATAGGGGTAGGGCGGGTTCTCGACCCCTGTCAGCGGCAGGCCGGGCAGCGGGTTTTTGGTGCGGCCAAATTGCCCGATCGGGTCCATGGTGATGATCATATTGGCGAAAAGCGCCGTGAAGACCCAAAACAGCACCAGCGCAAGCCCGATCATGCCGACGGGGCTGTCGAACAATTTGCCAAACAGCCCGAGGTGGCGCTTGAAGCGCAGCGACAGCGCGAAGGTGGCGATCAGAGCGATCCAGACCGGCAGGAACTGTTGCAGAATGCGCAGGATAATCCCGCCCCAGGAAAGTGCGTCTTGCATCATCTACCTCATGCCAGCCGGATACGGGGGTTCAGGAACACATAGCCGATATCCGAAATCAGCTGGGTGATCAGAACGACAAGGACGGCAACAACCGAGCAGCCCAGCAGCAAATCAATGTCATTATTGCCTGCGGCCTGCACCAGGGTCCAGCCGAAGCCTTTGTAGTTGAACAGAAGTTCGGTGATCACCACGCCGTTCAGCAGCCATGGGAATTGCAGCATGATCACGGTGAAGGGGGCGATCAGCGCGTTGCGCAGGGCATGGCGCAGCACCACATCACGAAAGCGCACGCCTTTCAGCCGCGCGGTGCGGATATATTGCTGGGTCATCACCTCGGTCATCGAGGCACGGGTCATCCGCGAGATATAGCCAATGCCGTAAAGTGCGATGGTCATCACCGGCAGGGCGAAATTCCAAAAGGTGATCTTATCCATCGCCGAAGTCGCGGTGCCATAAAACAGGGTGCGATCCGACAGCAGGCCCCAATCGCGCAGCAGCGGCGAAAGCCCTGCGTTGACCGAAGCAAAGACCGCCAGCAAGATCACGCCCGAGACATATTCAGGGGTGGCGGTGCTGGCGATGGAAAACACTGAAAGCACGCGGTCGGTGCGCGCGCCTTCGCGCATCCCCGACAGGATGCCGATCACCAAAGATGCGGGCACCATCACCATCATCACCCAAAACATCAGCCAGCCCGTGGCGCCCAAAGAGCGGCCCAGCACATCGCCGACAGGTTCCTTGGCAAAGGTCGAAATGCCCCAATTGCCCTGCAAAATGCCGCAGAAGGTCGGCGCAGAGCCTGCCTCGGCATAGACATCAATGCAGCGGCCACGGGTCACGCCTTTTTCGTCGGTCAGCGTCCAGCCAGGCGCAAGGCCCAGCCATTCGGCATAGCGCCCCAGCAGCGGGCCGCCGTGGCCATTCTCGACGATCCAGCTTGCGACCGCATCATCTGTCATGCGGACCGAGCCTTCGGAGCGGGCCAGTTTTTCAAGGTTTGGCGGCAGGTTGGTCAGGAAAAAGACCACGAATGTCAAAACAAGTGCCGTGAAAATCATGACGCTGATGCGCCTGATCAAAAACTTTAACATCGATGGTTCCCCTCTGTGCCAATGCGATTGGCTGCCGCTGCAGGCTTATTTTTATATGCAGTCGGATGGTTGCCACGGGCAGGCGGCAAGGCCCGCCCGTGGCAGCTTTGGTTTACGCCATCGACCACTTGTAGTGGTGATGCTCAAACGATGGGTGCATATCGACCGTCACACCTTCTTTGGCGTGGCGGAACAGCGAGCGCCAGTAAGGCTGGATCAGATAGCCTTCGTCTTGCAGGATGGTTTCCAGCGAGACCATGACTTCGCGGCGCGCATCGGCATCCGCCAAGGACAGCGCTTTGAGCATGCCTGCGTCGAACTCTGGGTTGGACATGCCGGTCTCGTTCCACGAGCCTGTCGAAGTATAGGCATAGTTCATGTTCTGCACAGCCAGAGGGCGGTGGTTCCATGTGGTGGAGGAGAAGGGATATTTCTGCCAATCGTTCCAGAAGGTCGATCCCGGCATCACCGTGCGCTTGATCTTGGCACCGGCGTCGCGCAGCTGGGCTGCCACGGCATCGGTCGAGGCGGCTTCAAAGCCGTCATCCAGCGAGATGATTTCAAACTCGGTATCAGCCAGACCAGCGGCGGTCAGCGCAGGCATAAGCCCAGCGGCGTCAACAGCTTGCGCAGGGATCTGCGCGTATTCTGGATGGATCGGGCAGACATGGTGGTTTTCTGCCGTAGTTCCCAGACCGTTATAGCCAAGCTCCAAGATCACCTTTGGATCGACGGCCTTTTGGATCGCCTGACGAACCGCCTTATCCTTGTAAAGATCGCCATTGGCCGAGTTCATCCGGATCACGATGGTCGCAGCCGTCACTGCTTCGATTTTCTTCCAACCCAGACCGTCCAGCTGACCGATAAAGTCGCCGGTGGTCTCGTAGTTGACGTCGATCTCGTCGGAAGCTGCAAGGTTGATCATTGCCGATGGATCGGTGCCGAAATCAATATAGTGGATTTCGTCCAGCGGCGAGGTGCCGCCCCACCAGTTGTGGTTTGGTGCGCGCACCAAGACGGCCTTTTGGCCAACCATGATCTCTTGCGGCACATAGGGGCCGGTGCCGATTGGGTTGCTGGCAGGATCAGAACCTTCAACATAAGAGCTATGGACCACAGCCGCCGGGTAATCCGAGATCGACGCGATCACCGAGATATCCGAAATCGCCATCTTCAGCACAACGGTCATATCGTCGGTTTTGACAACGGCGCCATCGCGCATTGCCTTGGTGGTCTCATCGGTCAGGCCTGGGAAGCGCGATGCCATGGCATTGCCTTCAACCGAAGCGTCGCCCCAACGGGTGAACATGCGCACAACGTCGTCTGCGGTAAAGGCGTCGCCGTTGTTCCAGGTCACGCCTGGGCGCACATGCAGCGTGTATTCGGTGGCGTCAGCATTGACGTCCCAGCTTTCCAAAAGCCGGCCTTCAAAGCTGCCATCTGGGTTATATTGCACCAGATATTCCAGCCAGCCACGATAGACGTTGGCAATCTGTGGCCAATCCGCCGTGCGCGGATCTTTCATCGCTTTGACTTCCATTGCGCAGCGCATCACGCCGCCAACTTTGGCCTCTTGCGCCATCGCAGGGGCTTTCAGACCCAGCAGGCCATAAGCCGCCGCTGCCGAAACGCCAAGCGAGGTGGTGCGCGCCATGAATTCGCGACGGCTGAGTTTGCCATCCTGAACTTCCTGAGCATGCATCCGTGCCGCTGGATGAATGTCATGCGCCGTAATGCGGGTATCAGTCATTCGTATCTCCCTGTCAGGCTGTGCCTTTGATTTTTGGGTGCAAGCCCGCCGCGCCGCAGCAACCAAGCTGGATTTGCAAGCAAAACCTCTTGGCTTTGGGTGCGACACATTCGACCCTCACAAAGCGCATTCGGCACTTTTTAAACCCGAAGGTCAACGCTTGTATTCGTCATAAAGCATAACATTTGCGACATTGGGCGGCGACAGCGCCTGCCTGATAAGGCTTTAACGGCCAGGCAGAAGAATTTTCAGACGCAGCATTTTGCGCCCGTTTTTTCCGTTAGAGCGGATAGATTGCCGCGAATCGCAACAAGATCGGCCGTTATTGGCCGCGGCGAAAGGCCGAGGGCGAAACGCCGGTGCGATGCTGAAAGGCGCGGGTGAAATAGGCCGCCGAGGTAAACCCCAAGCTCTCGCCAATTTTTCCCACTGGCATGTTGGTTTCCGACAGCAATTGGCGCGCCTCAAAGATGCGGCGGTCTTGCAGCAACTCGATCGCCGAGCGCCCACAACTTTCTTGGCAACAGCGCGTCAGATGCGTGGCGGTGATGCCCAATTCACAGGCCAATTCTCCCACCGAGATGCCGCGGCGAAAGTTCAGCTCCATCAGCGCGGTATAGCGCGCCACCAAACGACGCGCCGCATCCGGTCGCGGGGTCTCAAGCGAAACCTTGGCACTTTGCCGCTCCAGCCAAACCCCAAGCAGACCCAGATGATGCCCCGCCGCCCGCTCATGCGCAGGGCTCAGGCTGTCCATCTCGCGCTGGATCATATCCAAAGTCAGGTTGATCTCTTGCTGGGCATGGGCTTCTCTGATGCGCAGATGCAGCGGCTCTTGCGGCAAGGTTATATCAGTGTCTTTTCCGAAAAAGACTGCTGTGCCAAAGACTTGCTGCCCGACCTCAAAGCCGTGCATCACCCCTGCGGGAATAAAGATCGCATTGTGGGCGGTATAGCCGCGTGTGACCCCCGCCACGGTAATGCGACCCTGACCCTTGGTGAACCACAACAAACAGGGCTCTGACAGCGTCCGCATCGCCTCCACCCGCCAGCGCCCAGCCGCAGCCAGCCGCGACATGGCGACAAGGCGGATCTTGCTGGGCGGGATGACAGACATTGTAGACCTTTTTATCACCGTTTGATTAACCATATTCCACGGTTGCCCAAAACCCCAAGACCCAAAAAGAATGACCCGCACTCTCTTTCGAGCAAGGTCTCAGGCGATTTCCCGCCACTCCCGCATCCGCGAGCGCAGCCAGGTCCGCT
Organism: uncultured Pseudorhodobacter sp.; assembly: GCA_913062925.1. Lineage (GTDB taxonomy): Bacteria > Pseudomonadota > Alphaproteobacteria > Rhodobacterales > Rhodobacteraceae > Cypionkella. The sequence continues at coordinate 25,249 of CAJXWJ010000012.1, forward strand.
GGCGTTTGGCGTATTGCCGGCTGGCCAAAGTGGCCGCATCCACGGCCGTCTCCAAGTCGATTTCGCCGCGCAGATGCGCCACCAATTCCGGCGCACCAATCGCCTTGGCCCAAGCACGGCTGGCGTCCCAGTCGGGCAGGGCCGCGCGCACCTCGTCCAATGCACCCTGCTCCAGCATCTGCGCAAAGCGGCGCTTGATGCGCGCATCCAGCCATGCCACATCCGGCCGCAGAACAATCGCCTCAACCTGCGCGCGCGGCAAAAGCGCGGGGCCGGTTTGATCCTGCCAAGACGCCAAACCCCGCCCGGTTGCCGCCTGCACCTCCCAAGCCCGCTGCACCCGTGCCGGATTGTTGCGATCAATCCGCGCAGCCGTCGCGGGATCAAGCTCCGCCAAAAGGGCGGCAAACCCCTCTGCTGCTCGCCGCGCGTCTGCCCGCGCCCGCAGAGCGGGGGCTGTGGCGGGGATCTCGGCCAAACCTTCGGTCAGCGCTGAAAAATACAGCCCCGTCCCCCCCACAATTACCACCGGCCGTGCCAGAAATCCCGCCACCTCGCGCAGCCAATGCCCCACCGAATAGGGCTCATCTTGCCCGACATGGCCATAAAGCGCATGCGGCACCGCCGCCTCATCAGCCCGCGAAGGCCGCGCGCTCAACACCCGCCAACAGCCATAGATCTGCAAAGCATCGGCATTGATCACCACCCGGCCATCGCGCGCAGCCAGCTCCATCGCCAAAGCTGATTTGCCACTGGCGGTGGGACCGGCAATCAACACCGGCGCCTCGCGCGAAATTGCTGTGATCGCTGACATGTGATCCTCTTTCATCTTGGCCCAAATATCCCACGGGGGCAGCGCTTTGCCTTAGGCAAAGCGCGTTGGGGGTGTGAAACCCCCAAGCCCGCTTTCAGGAAAACCGCGCCCTTGGTCGCTTAGCCGTTGAATCTGCCCCCGTTTTGCGACATTTTGCGCGGCAGTCAATTCATCATCGAACACAAAGGTAGACCCATGCGCAATGCGGGCGAAGCAAAAGTGACCTACAAGCGGGTTATGCTGAAAATCTCGGGCGAGGCGCTGATGGGCGACCAAGGCTATGGCCTGCATCCGCCAACCGTGCAGCGCATCGCCGAGGAAGTGAAATCGGTGCATGATTTGGGCGTCGAGATCTGCATGGTGATCGGCGGCGGCAATATCTTTCGCGGCCTTGCAGGTGCTGCCCAAGGCATGGAGCGCACCACCGCAGATTATATGGGCATGCTTGCCACGGTGATGAACGCGCTGGGGATGCAAGCCGCCCTCGAATCCCTTGGTGTCTTTACCCGCGTGATCAGCGCCATCCCGATGGATCAGGTCTGCGAACCCTACATCCGCCGCCGCGCCGTGCGGCATCTGGAAAAAAAGCGCGTGGTGATTTTTGCAGCCGGCACCGGCAATCCCTATTTCACCACCGACACCGCAGCGACCCTACGCGCCAATGAAATGGCCTGCGAGGCGATCTTCAAAGGCACCAAGGTCGACGGTGTCTACGACAAAGACCCCAAAAAGCACGCCGATGCCAAGCGCTATGACATCGTCACCTTTGACGAGGTGTTGCAAAAACATCTGGGTGTTATGGATGCCAGCGCTATCGCTTTGGCGCGCGACAATGATCTGCCGATCATCGTGTTCAGCTTGGATGAACCGGGTGGTTTCCGCGGGATTTTGGCCGGAGAGGGCACTTACACCCGCGTTCAGGGCTAGGGCTTGGTGCCACAAGGGCTATACCTGCCCGCCTGCTTGCTGATATAGATTTAAAAAAAGCCGCGCCTCATCTGCGGCCCAGACGTAAGGAAGACTGCATGTCCGACGATCTTGAAATTGATCTTGATGCCATCCAACGCCGGATGGATGGTGCGATGAATGCGCTGAAAACCGAATTTGGCAGCCTGCGCACCGGGCGGGCTTCGGCCTCGATCTTGGAACCTATTCAGGTTGATGCTTATGGCACCATGACCCCGATCAACCAGCTTGGCACCGTCAACGTGCCCGAGCCGCGCATGGTGGTGATCAACGTCTGGGATAAGGCGATGATCGGCAAGGTTGAAAAGGCGATCCGCGAAAGCGGCATCGGCATCAATCCTGTCACCGATGGCCCCTTGATCCGCCTGCCGATCCCCGAGCTGAACGAAGAGCGCCGCAAGCAGCTGACCAAAGTGGCCGCAGGCTACGCCGAAAACACCAAAGTCGCGATCCGCAACGTGCGCCGCGATGGCATGGATCAGATCAAAAAAGCCAAATCCGCCGGCATGGGCGAGGACGACCAGAAAATGTGGTCTGACGAGGTGCAAGAGCTGACCGATAAGGCGATTGCCGCCGTTGATAAGGCGCTTGAAGTCAAGCAAGCCGAAATTATGCAGGTTTAATCCTTTCGAAAGGATTTTATGTGCTGGTCATTGGGGGTGCCCATTTTGGGCGTGGTGATGGGGTAGAGCGTGGGCTCAGAGAAGGCGTCGGCAGCAAAGCCGCTGCGACAGGTTGACCATGTTGCCATCATCATGGATGGCAATGGCCGCTGGGCCACCAATCGCGGCTGGCCGCGGCTTGTCGGGCATCGCAAGGGGGCCGAGCGGGTCAAGGAGATCGTTCGCTCGGCACCCGATCTTGGCATCAAATGGCTGACGATCTACGCCTTTTCCACCGAAAACTGGAAACGATCTACCGAGGAAGTGCTGGGGCTGATGCGGATCTTTGCGCGCTATATCGAACGCGAGGCCGATCGGTTGGCGGCCGAGGGCGTGCGCATGCGCTTTATTGGTGACCGCAGCCGCTTGGACCCAAAGCTGCAACGGTTGATGGCCGGAATAGAGGCGCGCACTGCTGGCTTTACCCGCCTTAATCTGACTGTTGCGATCAACTATGGCGGCCGCGATGAGATTTTGCGCGCGCTGAAGCAGATTGCGCAAGATGTCACCGCAGGCAAGATTGCCGCGGACGCGATCGACGAGGCAATGCTTTCGGCAAGGCTTGACACGCATGATCTGCCCGACCCCGATCTGGTGATACGCACCAGTGGCGAGACGCGGACCTCGAACTTTTTGCCGTGGCAGGCGGCCTATGCAGAATATGAATTCACCCAAACACTTTGGCCCGATTTTACCCCAGCCGAGCTGGATGAAATCCTGTCACGATTTGGCAACCGAGAACGGCGATTTGGCGGGGTAATAACGGCATGACAACACCATCAGACCGCTGGGCCGATCTGCGCCCAAGGGTGCTTTCAGCCATTGCGATGGTGGCGCTTGGCGCGGTGGAAATCTGGCTTGGTGGTCTCTCATTTCTGCTGTTGGTGACTTTGGCCACTGCGCTGATGATCTGGGAATTGACCACGATCACAGCCCCCAAAAGCCCGAAAATCTCGCTTGCAATCGCGGTTCTAGCGGCGCTGAGCTTGATTGCGGATGAGGGCTGGCCGTCGATGTCGGCGTTTTTGCTGTTTCCTTGGGTGATTTTGGCGGTTGCTGTCACCCCAAGACTTTATGCGCTGCCATCTGCCGCGATTGCAGCCGCGATCATGATCTCGGGGCATGGGCTGTTTGTGCTGCGCGACGAGGCGGGCACGCCGGCGATATTGTGGTTGTTGGGCGTGGTGATTGCATCTGATGTGATGGGCTATTTTGCCGGGCGCATTCTGGGGGGGCCAAAGTTTTGGCCTGCGATCAGCCCGAAAAAGACTTGGTCTGGCACTGTTGCGGGCTGGATCGGTGCGGCTTTGGTGGGCTTGGGCTTTGTGCTGATGGGGCATGGCACTTGGCCTTTGGTGCTGCTTTCGCCGCTGATTGCTTTTGCGGGGCAGATGGGCGATGTGGGCGAAAGCTGGATCAAGCGGCGCACTGGGGTCAAGGACAGCTCGCAGCTTATTCCCGGTCATGGCGGCTTGATGGACCGGTTTGATGCGCTGACGGCTGCGATGGTTATCGTTCTGATTTTGCAATATCTTTCCGCTTTGCCGGTTGGGGTCTGACCATGCGCTCGGTTTCGGTGTTTGGGGCAACAGGGTCGATTGGTGAAAGCACTTTTGATCTGTTGATGCGCGATGGTGGGCCAGAGGCCTATCGCTGTGTGGCGCTGACTGGCGGGCAGAATGTAGCGCGTCTGGCCGAGATGGCGCAGGCGCTGCGGGCCGAGGTGGCGGTGACGGCTGATGAGGCGCGCTTGCCCGCGCTGCGCGAAGCGCTTGCGGGCACCGGCATCGAATGCGCCGCAGGCACCACCGCGATTGCCGAGGCTGCCGACCGACCCGCCGATTGGGTGATGAGCGCGATTGTGGGCGCGGCTGGCCTGACGCCGGGGTTTCGCGCTCTGCGCCATGGCGGCAAGCTGGCGCTTGCCAATAAGGAAACCCTTGTCACCGCAGGCCAATTGCTGATGGCCGAGGCCGCGCGCTGCGAGGCGACGATCCTGCCGGTCGACAGCGAACATTCGGCGATCTTTCAAGCGCTGGTGGGCGAGGATATGGCGGCGGTCGAGCGTATTATCCTGACGGCCTCGGGCGGGGCGCTGCGCGATTGGCCGCTGGAACGTTTGGCCAGTGCCACCATGGCCGAGGCTTTGGCGCATCCGAATTGGTCGATGGGGGCACGGATCACGATTGATTCGGCCTCGATGTTCAACAAGGCGTTGGAAGTCATTGAAACACGCGAGTTTTTCGAGATTGAGCCTGACAAGATCGAGGTGATCATTCACCCCGAATCGATCATCCATTCGATGGTGGGCTTTCGCGATGGCGCGGTGATGGCGCATTTGGGCGCGCCGGATATGCGCCATCCGATCGGCTATGCGTTGAACTGGCCGCAGCGCCAATCCCTGCCGGTGGCGCGGCTGGATCTGGCGGCTTTGGGCGCTTTGACCTTTCGTGCGCCCGATCTGAACCGCTTTCCGGCCTTGCGGCTGGCGCGCGAGGTGATGGCGCTGCGCGGTCTGTCGGGGGCGGTGTTCAACGCCGCCAAAGAGGTGGCGCTGGATCATTTTATCGCAGGATCTTTGGGCTTTATGCAGATGGCAGCAGTGGTCGAGACGACATTATCGCGGCTGGCGGGCGAAATTGCGCTGACATCTGCGGCATCAACGCTTGACGATGTGCTGGCGGCTGACCATTTGGCACGGATAAGGGCGGCCGAAGCCGCCGCAACCCTAAGGAAATAGCCGCGTGGATATGAATGCCTTGATCGCCAGCACCGGCAACGCTGTTTGGGCGACCGTGTTTTTTCTGATTGCCCTAAGTGTGATCGTGGCGATCCATGAATACGGCCATTACATCGTCGGCCGCTGGTCGGGTATCCATGCCGAAGTGTTCAGCCTTGGCTTTGGGCCGGTGATCTATGCGCGCATCGATAAGCGCGGCACCCGCTGGCAAATCGCGGCGATCCCACTGGGCGGCTATGTGAAGTTTCTGGGCGATAAGGACGCGGCCTCGGCGCCTGACAGCGCGGCTTTGGGCAGTCTAAGCCAAGACCAACGCAGGCGCACCATGTATGGCGCGCCGCTTTGGGCGCGCACGGCCACGGTTGCGGCGGGGCCGATTTTCAACTTTATTCTGGCGATTGCGGTTTATGCGGTTATGGCGATGGCTTCGGGCGTGCCGGAAGACAAGCCCGTGGTCGGCGCGCTGCGCCCCTTTCCCTTTGACGGGCCAAGCCTTCAGGTTGGCGACGAGATTCTGGCGATCAATGGGGCGGCAACGCCCGATTTCGCTGCCTATGGGGCTGTGGCCGATGCGATTGCGGCAGCCCCTGCCGTGACCTATCACATTCGCCGCGAAGGGGCCGAGATGGATGTTCAGGGCCCGCATCCGCTGCCAGCGCTTGTGGGTGGCGTCTCGCTGCGCTCGCCTGCCTTTGATGCCGATATTCGGCCGGGCGATGTGGTGCTTTCGGTTGATGGTACGCAGGTCTACCGCTTTAACGATATGATCCCGCTGATCTCGGGCAAGGGCGGGGCGCCTGTGGATATCAAGCTTTGGCGAGATGGCACGGTTATGGATTTTCAGCTGACGCCCAAGCTGCAGGATCTTCCCAAAAGTGATTTGAGCTTTGAGACACGCTATGTGATTGGCCTGTCAAACGGGCTGCTGTTCGAGCCGCAAATGCGGTCGCTGCACGGGTTTGAGCCGCTGACGACGGCGATCAATCAGGCTTGGTATGGCGTCAAGATGACCGGCGTTTCGCTTTACAGCATGGCGGTGGGCAAGATCAGCTCTTGCGGCTTGTCGGGTGCGATTGGCATGGCGAAAATTGCGGGCGATGCGGCAAAATCCGGGATCGAGACCTTTATGATGATGGTCGCGGGCCTGTCGCTGGGCATTGGTCTGTTGAACTTGTTCCCCATTCCGGTTTTGGATGGTGGGCATTTGATGTTCTATGCCTTTGAAGCGGTGACGGGAAAGCCGCCCTCGGAGCGGTTTTTGCGGGTGCTGATGACGGCGGGGCTGGCGATTGTTCTAAGCTTTATGGTGTTTGCGCTGTCCAATGACATTCTGTGCGGCTGAGATTTGGCCATAGTGCTGCCGTAATCCTTGGCTAATTTCCGCTTGGTTGGGGCGAGATTGCTTAAGGAGCAGGGCTATGCAGCGGGGCGCGAACGGCTATCGGGGGCTGTCATTGTTGGTCTGGTTGAATTCTGATCGGCTTATGGCGATTGGCACCGTGGCCTTGGGGCTTTTGGCGGGCGCCTTTCTGGGGCAGGGCCTGCTTGCGCCCTAACGGGTGACATGGCCAAAGCGTGTAGGAAAGGCCGCAAAGATTTTGCCAGCCTTTTGACATTGCTTGCGTCTGCGGTTAACCAGATGCACATAATATAGTGCAATCGGGGGCTCATCATGCTGGCAACGTCAGGCGCAAAGACAACTGGTCTTGCCACATCCTTTCGGCGCGTCAGACCGGCCTTGGTGGCTGTTCTTCTTTCATCTGCAATGGTTTCGGCGCCGTTCTTGACGCAGGCGGTGGCGCAAAGCTACAGTTTTGCTGCGGTGAAAATCGAAGGCAATAGCTTTGTTGATGCCGCAACCATCCTGTCTTATGCGGGAATCACGCGCGGCGCGAGCATCTCTGCGGGCGATTTGAATGACGCTTATCAGCGCATTGTGGCCTCGGGTCTGTTTGAGAGCGTCGAATTGCAGCCCAGTGGTGGCACTTTAGTGATTAAAGTTGTCGAATATCCGACGATCAATATCGTCGATTTTCAGGGCAACAAGCGGATCAAAGACGATAAGCTGACCGAGATCATCAAATCGAAAGAGCGGCTGGTCTATTCGCCCGCCCAAGCCGAAACCGATGCGGCCTCGATCGCCGAAGCCTACCGCGTGCAGGGCCGTTTGGCGGCCTCGGTGGATCCGAAAATCATCCGCCGCTCGAACAACCGCGTCGATCTGGTGTTCAATATCACCGAAGGCAAGGTGGTTGAAAACGAGAAGATCTCGATCGTTGGCAATCGCGCCTTTAGTGATCGGCGCTTGCGGCAAGTGTTGCAGACCAAACAGGCGGGCTTTTTGCGCCAGTTGATCAAATCTGACACATTCATTCCCGAGCGGCTGGAGGCAGATAAGCAAACGCTGCGCGATTTCTACCTGTCGCGCGGCTATATTGATGTGCAGGTTCTGGATGCGCAGGGCCAACTTTCGCGCGAGCGCGATGCGACCTTCGTCACCTATACGCTGCGCGAAGGGAAAGTCTTTAGCATTGGCAAGATTAGCACGGTTTCGGCAATTGAAGGCGTGGATGCTGCCGATTTTGCCGCCGTGCAGCGGGGCCGTACTGGGGCGATCTATTCGCCAGTGATTATCGATAATAACATCACGCGGATGGAAAACCTTGCGGTGCGCAAGGGTCTGAATTTTGTCCGCATCGAGCCGCGCCTGGTGCGCAATGACCGCGATCAGACGCTGGATGTGGAATATGTGATCCTGCGTGCCGATAAGGTTTTTGTTGAACGTATTGATATCGAAGGCAATACCACAACTTTGGATCAGGTTGTGCGGCGCCAGTTCCGCACCTCGGAAGGCGATGCCTTTAACCCGCGCGAAATCAAACAGGCGGCCGAGCGGATCCGTAATCTGGGCTTCTTTGAGGATGCAGCGGTTGAAACCAAGCCTGGCTCGAATGCCGATCAGGTGATCGTGAATGTCGATGTGATCGAAAAGCCGACAGGCTCGATCAGCTTTGGCGTAAGCTATGGCACCAGCTCGGGCGTGGGTCTGAACTTTGGCTTTTCTGAAAGCAATTTCCTGGGCCGTGGCCAAGGTCTTGCGCTGAATATCTCAAGCGGCACCAGCACGGTGGATTCCAGCATCTCCTTTGTCGAGCCCGCGCTTTTGGGCCGCGATCTGAAGTTCAAGCTGAACGCAGGCTATAACACCACCAACAACGACAACGCTTATTACGACACTCAGAAGATCTCGTTCATCCCTGCTCTCGAGTTTCCGGTGGCCGAGCGCTCGCGGCTTGAGCTGCGCTACAAGCTGTTTCAAGACACGATCAGCAATATAAATCCGGGCTCGACGGCATTAAGTGCTGAGCAGGGCGGCAAATTGGGCAGCGGCTTGGGCTATACCTTTAGCTTTGACAGCCGTCTAAGCGGCATCAGCCCAACCAGCTATACGTTGCTGCGTTTCGGCCAAGATTTCCTTGGGTTTGGTGGCGATGTGAAATACGTTGAAACCAATGCTTTGGCTGTGGCCGAGACCAAGATCTTCAAAGAAGAGCTTGCGGTGCGCGCGATTTTTGAAGGCGGCATGATCAACAGCTATGGCAATTCGACAACGCGGGTGACCGACCGGTTCTTTGGCGCGGGTAAGATCCGCGGTTTTGAGGGCAATGGCTTTGGGCCAAGGGATCTTGGCTCGAGCAATCTGGATGCTTTGGGGGGGAACAAATTTGCGGTGGTGCGGCTTGAGGCCGATTTCCCGCTGGGTCTGCCCGAAGAATACGGCATGAAGGGCGGCGCTTTCTTTGACATGGGCTCGGTCTGGGGTTCAGGCAATGGCGCTGCAGGGGCGACAGATTCTGCGCATCTGCGCTCGGTCGTTGGGGCATCGTTGCTTTGGGATACGCCGGTTGGGCCGTTGCGGTTTAACTTTACCAAGGCGATCAAGAAAGAAACCTACGACAAAGAGCAAAAGTTCGACCTTACCATCCAGACCTCGTTCTGATGCGCAGGCTGGCGGGCATTGCGCTGGCCTTGGGGCTTTCGGCTTTGCCGCTGATTTTGGCGGCCCAGACGCCCGAGGCGGCTTCGGTGCCGCCGGTGGCGATTGTGACGCTGGATCAAGAGCAGCTGTTTGCCGGCACGCTCTACGGCCAAGCCGTGCAAGCGCAGTTTGACGCCGAAGCTGCGGCTTTGCTGGCCGAGAATCGCAAGATTGATGCCGCCCTAGAGGCAGAAGAGCGGGCTTTGACCGATCAGCGCGCCACCATGAGCCCCGAGACCTTCCGCCCGCTGGCAGAGGCCTTTGACGAAAAGGCCAATGGGCTACGCAAAGCGCAAGAGGCCAAATCGCAAGCGGTCTCGCAGGCCCGCGACGCGCGGCGGCAGGTGTTTTTCCGCTCAATCGGGCCGATCATTGGCGATTACATGGTCGAACGTGGCGCTGTGGCGGTACTGGATAAGGCCAGTATCATCGTATCGCTGGGCTCGATCGACATCACACAAGCGGTGATCGCGCGCATTGACAGCCAGCTTGGCCAAGGCCCCGAGGCGGTTAAACCCTGAGCGGTCAGCGGCTTGTTTTGGTCGCGACTTTTCGTTAGCTAGGCTTACTGACTATAAAGCCTTATCGACCGGAGACTTCATGACTGACACGCTTGCACCGCCGCTCGAGGCAGATATCTCGCTGATCCAACGGATCATCCCGCATCGCTATCCGTTCTTGTTGGTGGACAAGGTGCGTGACATTCATATCAATAAGTCCTGCGTTGGTATCAAGAATGTCACCTTTAACGAGCCGCAGTTTCAGGGCCATTTTCCCGGCATGCCAGTGTTTCCGGGGGTGATGATCATCGAGGCGATGGCGCAGACCTCGGGGATTTTGGTCGGGCTGTCGATGGACTTGGTCGACAAGCAAGCCAATGTTTTCTTTATGGGCGTTGATGCGGTGAAGTTTCGCCGCAAAGTCGTGCCGGGCGATGTGATGGAGCTGCATGTCACCGCGCTGCGCGGTGGCGGTCGGGTTTGGAAATTTGCTGGTCGCGCGCTGGTTGATGGCGAATTGGCCTGCGAGGCCGAGTTCATGGCCATGTTTGACGTTCCGAAGGCCTGAGCATGAGCATTTCGGTGCAGGCACGGATCCATCCTTCGGCCGTGGTCGAGCCAGGCGCTGTGATTGGCGCTGGCTGCCAGATTGGCCCTTTTGTGCTGATCGGCCCCGAGGTTCGCTTGGCCGAGGGGGTCGAGGTGAAATCGCATGCGGTTGTCACCGGCTGGACCGAGATCGGTGCGGGCACGGTGATTTTCCCCTTCGCCTGTGTGGGCGAGGTGCCGCAAGATCTGAAATATGCTGGCGAGCGCACGCGGCTGATCGTGGGCGCGCGCTGCCGCATCCGCGAAGGGGCGACGCTGAACACTGGCACGGCTGGCGGTGGTGGTGTCACTCGGGTGGGCGATGATTGTCTGCTGATGACTGGCGCGCATGTCGGCCATGATGCGATCTTGGGCGATCGGGTGATCTTGGCCAATCAGGTCGCGATTGCGGGGCATTGCCAGATTGGCGATGATGTCATTATTGGCGGGCTGTCGGGAATTCACCAATTTGTCCGCATTGGGCGCGGCGCCATCATTGGCGCGGTGACGATGGTGACCAATGATGTGCTGCCCTTTGGGCTGGTGCAGGGCCCGCGCGGGGTGTTGGACGGGCTGAACCTTGTCGGGCTGAAACGTCGCGGCGTTGATCGGAGCGATATCACCGCGATGCGCGCGGCCTTTCAGATGCTGGCGCAGGGCGAGGGGTCTTTTCTGGACCGCGCCCGCAAGCTTTCCGAAGAAACTGAGAGCGACTATGTGCGCGAGATGACTGATTTTGTGCTCTCTGCCTCGGACCGTTCGTTCCTGACGCCGAAATGAGCCGGCTTGCCATCATCGCGGGGCGTGGCGCTTTGCCGGCGGCCTTGGTCGCGGCGCTGCCGCAGGCTCCGGTGATTTGCGCGCTTGACGGCTTTGCACCAGAAGGTCTGGCGGTGGATCTGGTGTTTCGGGTCGAAAGGCTGGCGCTGTTTTTGCGCAAGCTGGAAGATCTTGGCGTGACAGAGGTGATCTTTGCCGGTGCCGTGCAGCGCCCGCGTCTGGACCCTGCGCTGTTTGACCCGCAAACCGCACAGATGGTGCCGCGGCTGATGGCAGCGATGGCGGCGGGTGATGACGCCACATTGCGCGAAGTGATTGCGATTTTTGAGGATTTCGGCTTTGCCGTGGTGGGTGTTGAAACCATAGCCCGCGATCTTTTGCCAAGTGCTGCGGTGCTGGCGGGGCAGATCACCGCGCAAGACGAGGCCGATGCTGCGCGCGCGGCAAGCATTGTTGCGGCCTTGGGGGCGGTGGATGTCGGCCAAGGCGCTGTGGTGGCGCAGGGCCTCTGTTTGGGCGTCGAGACGCTGGGCGGCACCGATGCGATGCTGGCCGCTGTGGCAGGCCTGCCGCAGGCGTTGCGGCCAAAGGGCGGGCTGTTTTACAAGGCCGCCAAGCCCGCGCAAGACCGCCGGATCGATCTGCCGACGCTTGGCCCTGCGACGGTTGACGCGGTGGCCGCCGCTGGTCTTTCGGGGCTTTGCTTTCAGGCGGGCTCGGTGATCTGCCTTGATCTGCCCGAAATGCAGGCGCGCGCAGTTCAGCACGGCCTGCTGTTATGGGCGCGCTAAGGGTCTTTTTAATCGCGGGCGAGCCTTCGGGCGACCGTTTGGGCGCGGCCCTGATGGCGGGCCTGCGGGCTTTGCATGCCGATGTGGTGTTCAGCGGGGTCGGCGGCGCCTTGATGCAGGCGCAGGGGCTGCACAGCCTGTTTCCGATGGAAGAGCTGTCGGTGATGGGCATCGCCGAGGTGCTACCGAAATATCGCCAGCTCAAACGCCGTATTGCCCAGACCGCTGAGGCGGCGCTGGCCGCAAGCCCAAGCGTGATGATCAGCATCGACAGCCCCGATTTCTGCCTGCGTGTGGCCAAGCGCGTCAAGGCGCAGCGCCCTGATCTGCCGACGGTGCATTATGTCGCCCCCTCGGTCTGGGCGTGGCGGCCCAAACGCGCGGGCAAGATGGCGCGGGTGATCGACCATGTGCTGGCGCTTTTGCCCTTCGAGCCGCCCTTGATGCGCGCGGCGGGGATGAGTTGCGATTTTGTCGGCCATCCGGTGGTGGCCGAAGCCTTGGCAACGCCGGAAGAGCGGGCGCTTATGGCGGGCGAGGCGCCTTTGATCTTGGCGCTGCCCGGATCGCGGCGCGGCGAGGTTACGCGGCTGGCGCCTGTCATCGCGGAGGTTCTGGCGCAGATAAAGGTGGTTTACCCTGCGGCACGGGTGGCCTTGCCGACAGTGCGTGGCGTGGCCGATCTGGTGACCGATCTGTCGCGCGACTGGCCGATTGTGCCGCAGATCATCCAAGACCCCGCGCTGAAACGCGCAGCCTTTGCGGCGGCAGATGTGGCGATTGCGGCCTCTGGCACGGTTTCGCTGGAACTTGCGGCCAATGGCTGCCCGATGGTGATCGCCTATGACATGCACCCGCTCACGCTCTGGCTGATGCGGCGCGCGGCTTTGATTGATACCGTCACGCTGGTCAATCTGGTCTCGGATACCCGCGTGGTGCCCGAATTTATCGGCGCCAATTGCCGGGCTGATCTGATTGCCCCTGCGGTCTTGGCGCTGTTGCAGGGGGCGGGGGATCAGCAGGCGGCGATGGCGCTGACGATGCAGCGGCTGGGGCAGGACGGCACGCCGCCCGGCCTGCGGGCGGCACAATCTGTGCTGGATTTTCTGAAAATCTGAGCGAAAAAGCGCCTCAGCGCCCCTTCCAGATCCAGCCGCCGCCAAAAACGCGGCTGCCTTCGGCGGCGTAAAACACGCAAGCTTGACCCGCCGAGACGCCATCTTCGGGGTCCAACAACTCGACCGTGGCTTCAGTTGCCGAAATCGGCCGGATCACCGCAGGGCGCGGCGGGCGGGTCGAGCGGACCTTGACGCTCAGATGCCATTCGCTGCGCGAGGTAAAGGGCTCGTCGCCCAGCCAATTGATCTCGCGCAGCGGAATTGTGCGGGTCGAAAGCGCCTCGCGGGGGCCGACGATGACATGGCGCTGCTCGGGGTCAAGGCGCACCACATACAAAGGATCGCCCAAGCCGCCAATGCCCAAACCCTTGCGCTGGCCAATGGTGTAATGGATGACGCCGCGGTGCTGGCCAAGAATATTTCCTGCCATATCAATGATATCACCCGGCTCTGCTGACCCCGGCCGCAGCTTTTCGATCACGGCTGCATAATTGCCATTGGGCACAAAACAGATGTCCTGACTGTCGGGCTTATCAGCCACCGACAGCCCGTATTTCGAGGCCAGCGCCCGCGTCTCGGCCTTAGAGGCCAGATGGCCCAAGGGAAAGCGCAAATAGGACAGCTGCTCTGCGGTGGTGGAAAACAGAAAGTAGCTTTGGTCACGATTGGCGTCGCTTGCCATGTGCAATTCGGGCCCAGTGCCCATTTTGCGCTGAATATAATGCCCAGTGGCCATGCAATCGGCGTTCAGATCCTTGGCCGTGGCCAAAAGATCCTTGAACTTCACCCGCTCGTTGCAGCGAATGCAGGGCACGGGGGTTGCGCCCGACAAATAGGCGTCGGCAAATTCCTCGATCACGGCTTCGCGGAAAGTGTTTTCATAATCAAGAACATAGTGCGGAAAGCCCATGGTCTCGGCCACCCGGGCGGCATCGTGAATATCGCGTCCAGCACAGCAGGCACCCTTTTTTGCCAGCGCAGCACCATGGTCATAAAGTTGCAGGGTAACGCCCACGACATCATAGCCCTCTTCCGCCAATTGCGCCGCCACAACCGAGGAATCAACCCCGCCGGACATCGCCACCACCACACGGGTGTCAGCAGGAGCCTTGGCAAAGCCAAGCGAATTCAAGGGCTGGTCAAGCATATTTTTATCCGGGGAACTGCGGAAGCGCATTGCGACGTAATATAGGAAAATTTGCGATACTCTCAACCCCCCGCTTTACCCTTGATTAAGCGTGTTCCGACATCTTCCGCAGATATGAAAAAGGAACCGCCCATGTTTTTGAAGAAAGTCGAAGGTCTGCGTCAGGTCACGCTGCCCGATGGCAGCATCTTAAGCCGCGCCGATTTGCCCCCTGCAACCACGCGGCGCTGGGTGGCAAGCCGTAAGGCTGTGGTGGTCAAAGCGGTGCTTCACGGCATTCTGAGCGAGGCTGAAGCGCTTGAACGTTACGCCCTCTCGGAAGAAGAGTTTAAACTCTGGCGCGAAGCGGTTGAAAAACATGGCGAAAAGGGCTTGCGCGTCACCTCTTTACAAAAATATCGGCAACTTTGAGTTGTTTTTGCGTTTTTTTTCGTTCAGATAACGGTTGGTTAACCATTGATCGTCAAAGTCGTTAATGAACAAAAACTGAAGCCGGAGCGCGGACTGATGCGAATTTTATTAGTTGAAGATGATCCAACCACCTCGCGCAGCATTGAATTGATGCTGACCCATGCGAATTTAAATGTGTATTGCACTGATCTGGGCGAAGACGGCGTCGATTTGGCCAAGCTTTACGACTATGATTTGATCCTGCTTGACCTGAACCTGCCGGATATGTCGGGACATGAGGTGTTGCGGCAATTGCGTATGGCGCGAATCGAGACACCGATTTTGATTCTTTCCGGCGCTGATGACACCGAAAACAAGATCAAGGGCTTCGGCTTTGGCGCAGATGACTATATGACCAAACCCTTCCACCGCGAAGAACTGGTCGCGCGCATCCATGCAATTATTCGCCGCTCGAAAGGCCATAGCCAATCGGTCATTCGCACGGGTCAGGTCAATGTCAATCTTGATGCCAAGACCGTCGATGTGATGGGGGCCTCGGTGCATTTGACGGGCAAAGAATATCAAATGCTCGAGCTTTTGAGCCTGCGCAAGGGCACGACGCTGACCAAGGAAATGTTCCTGAACCACCTTTACGGCGGCATGGATGAGCCAGAACTGAAGATCATCGACGTCTTCATCTGCAAGTTGCGCAAAAAGCTTGCCGAAGCAACCGGCGGGCAAAACTATATCGAAACCGTTTGGGGGCGCGGCTATGTGTTGCGCGATCCGCAGCCGGTCGCAGGGGCAACTCTTTTAGCCGCAAGCGCTTAACCGCGCGGGCGGACCTTGCCCATTTTGCGCGCGCAGCATAACTTTGGCGCAAGTCAGAGGAGGCGGCAGCGATGCAGCAAGACAAGCCGATTGCGGATCTAAGCAGCGATGAGGCGCGCGATGAATTGGCGCGCCTGTCGAAATTGATCGCAGCAGCCAATCGCGCCTATCATAGTGAAGATGCACCGCAGATCACCGATGCGGCCTTTGATGCGCTTAAAAAGCGCAATGCAGCGCTTGAAGCTGCGTTTCCAAAGCTGCGTCGCGCTGACAGTCCTGCCTTGTTGGTGGGGGCGCCTGCCTCTGAAGGTTTTACCAAAGTCAGCCATAGCTTGCCGATGCTGTCGCTGGAAAATGCTTTTGAAGACAGCGATGTGGCCGATTTTGATGAGCGTGTTCGCAAGTTTCTGGGCCACGAAAGTTCGCTTTTCTATACCGCAGAGCCCAAGATCGACGGGCTCTCGCTGTCTTTGCGCTATATGGGCGGCAAATTGGTGCATGCAGCCACCCGCGGCGATGGTGCGGTGGGTGAAAATGTCACGGAAAATGCGCTGACCATCAGCGACATTCCGAAAAAGCTAAAGAATGCGCCGCCGGTTCTGGAGGTGCGCGGCGAAGTTTATATGAGCCACGCCGATTTTGCGGCCCTGAACGCGCGCCAGATCGAGGCGGGCGATAAGCCCTTCGCAAATCCGCGCAACGCCGCCGCTGGGTCTTTGCGACAGTTGGATGCAAAAATCACCCAATCGCGGCCGCTGAAGTTCTTTGCCTATGCCTGGGGCCAGCTTTCGGAGCCTCTGGCGCGCACGCAATTCGAGGCGATCGAGCGGCTGGCGAGCCTTGGGTTTAAAACCAATCCGCTCACCTCGCTTTGCGCTGGTCCCGAGGCGATGTTAAGCCATTATCACCTGATCGAGGCGCAGCGCGCGACGCTGGGCTACGATATTGATGGCGTGGTCTACAAGGTTAACGATCTCGCCTTGCAGGCGCGCTTGGGTCTGCGCTCGACCACGCCACGATGGGCGATTGCGCATAAGTTTCCGGCCGAACTGGCTTGGACGCGGCTTGATGCGATTGATATTCAGGTCGGCCGGACAGGGGCGCTGTCGCCGGTGGCGCGGCTGACGCCGGTGACCGTCGGCGGCGTGGTGGTCTCGAACGCGACGTTGCACAATGAGGATTATATCGCGGGGCGCGGCGCGAAGGGAGCTGCGATTCGCGAAGGTCGTGATATTCGCATCGGTGACTGGGTGCAGGTCTACCGCGCGGGCGATGTGATCCCGAAAATTAACGATATTGACCTTGAAAAGCGTCCGTCCTCTGCGGTGGCTTTTGTGTTTCCAACGGTTTGCCCCGAGTGCGGCTCGGTTGCGCATCGCGAAGAGGGCGATGCGGTGCGCCGCTGCACCGGCGGGCTGATTTGCCCGGCACAAGCGGTGGAGCGGTTGAAACATTTCGTCTCGCGCGGGGCTTTTGACATCGAGGGGCTGGGGGCAAAACAGATTGAGATGTTTTTTACCGATAGTGAATTACCGGTCAAAGCCCCCGCTGACATCTTCACGCTTGAGCGGCGCGACGCAACCAACCCGCTGAAAAAGTTGAAAAACCGTGAGGGATTTGGCGAGACTTCGGTGAAAAAGCTTTTCGCCGCGATCAACGCCAAGCGTCAGATACCACTGGACCGGCTGATTTTTGGCCTTGGTATTCGCCATGTCGGCGATGCGGCCTCGGGGCTCTTGGCGCGCCATTACGCAACTTGGGGCGCGCTGGAGGCGGCCCTGACGCAGGCGCAAGAGGGCAATTCGGCGTGGAATGAGCTGCTTGCGATTGACGGCGTCGGCAAGGTTATGGCCGAATCTTTGGTGGCCGCGCTGCAAAATGACACCGAACGCGCCGCGATTGATGCGCTGGTGGCCGAGCTTGATGTGGTGCCAGTCATTGCGATCACGCCAGTTGACAGTCCGGTGGCCGGCAAGACGCTGGTGTTCACCGGCACTTTGGAAAAGATGAGCCGCGCCGAGGCCAAGGCCCGTGCCGAGGCTTTGGGGGCCAAAGTGTCAGGCTCGGTTTCCGCCAAAACCGATCTGGTGATCGCAGGGCCGGGGGCGGGATCAAAGGCCAAAGATGCCGAGAAATTTGGCGTCGAGGTGATCGATGAGGATGGCTGGCTTGCGCTGATAGGTCAGGCATGACCCGTCCAGAGATCCTGTTTCCGCTGTTTGCGGGGCTGGATACTCTGGAAGGGGTCGGGCCGAAAACTGCGATTTCTCTCAGTGGGTTAGGTGTTGAAAAGCCAAAAGACCTGCTGTTTGTGCTGCCGCATTCTGCGGTGGATCGCGCTCGCAAAGCCTCTGTCCGCGATGTGGTGCCGCCCTGTACCGTTACCGTCGAGGTCGAGGTTGGCGGCCATTTTGCGCCGCGCCAAAAGGGGCGGCCCTATCGGGTGATGGTGCGCGACGAGGCGCTGGAGTTTCAGCTGGTGTTCTTCCATGCGCGTGGCGAGTATCTGCAAAAACTGCTGCCAACGGGACAGCGGCGGCTGGTTTCAGGGCGGGTCGAGCTGTTTGATGGCATTGCGCAAATGGTGCATCCTGACCATGTTTTGCGCTGCGAAGAGGCGGGCGAATTGCCGCTTTTCGAGCCAGTCTATCCTCTGGTTGCGGGGGTGACGCAAAAAATCGTCGCCAAGGGCGTGGCGAGTGCTTTGGCTCGCACCCCCGATCTGCCGGAATGGATCGACCCAAGCCTGAAGACGCGCGAGGCTTGGCCCGATTGGCTGGCCGCGATCAGGGCCGTGCATCAGCCGACTGACTCCGCCGATCTTGCCTTCACAGCCCCCGCGCGGCAGAGATTGTCCTATGACGAGCTGTTTGCGCATCAGCTGACGCTCTCGCTGGCGCGGGCATCTTTACGCCGAACGGCGGGGCAGGTCAGTGCTGGCACTGGCACGCTTCAAGCTGCGGTTTTGGCCGCCTTGCCCTATCAGCCGACCGGCGCGCAGACCCGTGCGATTGCCGAGATAGCCGCCGATATGGCACTGCCTTTGCGGATGAATCGTCTGTTGCAAGGCGATGTTGGGGCAGGCAAAACCTTGGTCGCCTTTATGGCGCTGCTGATCGCGGTCGAGGCGGGCGGGCAGGGCGTTTTGATGGCGCCTACCGAAATTCTGGCGCGCCAGCATCACGAAGGCCTGGCTCCCTTGGCCGCCGCCGCCGGGGTCCGGCTTGAGATTCTGACCGGCCGCGACAAGGGGTCGGAACGCGCGGCCAAGCTTGCCGCCTTGGCCGATGGGCGCATTGGCATTTTGGTGGGCACCCATGCTGTGTTTCAAAAAGATGTCTTCTTTCATGATCTTAGGCTTGCGGTGATTGACGAGCAGCACCGCTTTGGCGTCTCGCAACGGATGGAGCTGGGGGCCAAGGGCGCCAATGCCGATGTGCTGGTGATGACGGCAACGCCGATCCCGCGCAGTCTGGCTTTGGTCAGCTATGGCGATATGGATATCTCGGTGCTGGACGAAAAACCCAAAGGCCGCAAACCGATCAAGACGGCGATGATCTCGACCGCGCGGCTGGATGAGGTGGTGGCGCATCTGGCGCGCGCCGTGGCCGAGGGGCGGCAGGCCTATTGGGTCTGCCCCTTGGTCGAGGAGTCTGAGGTGCTGGATTACGCCAGCGCCGAGGCGCGCTTTGCCGGTCTGCGCGCGGCTTTGGGCGATGTCGTGGGGCTTGTGCATGGCCAGATGCCCAATGCCGAAAAAGACGCCGCGATGGCGCGATTTGTTGCCGGTGTGACCAAGGTTTTGGTCGCCACCACGGTGATCGAAGTGGGGGTCAATGTGCCCAATGCCAGCATTATGGTGATTGAGCGTGCCGAGATTTTTGGTCTGGCGCAATTGCATCAGCTGCGCGGCAGGGTCGGGCGCGGCGAGGCGGATTCGACCTGTCTGCTGCTCTATCAAGCGCCGCTGTCGGAAAGTGGCGAGCGGCGGCTCAAGGTGATCCGCGACAGCGAAGACGGCTTCAAAATCTCGGAAGAAGATATGCTGATGCGCGGCGT
The DNA here is from genome assembly GCA_913062925.1 of uncultured Pseudorhodobacter sp. Classification (GTDB taxonomy): domain Bacteria; phylum Pseudomonadota; class Alphaproteobacteria; order Rhodobacterales; family Rhodobacteraceae; genus Cypionkella. The sequence continues at coordinate 44,674 of CAJXWJ010000012.1, forward strand.
CGGCGATCTGATCGGCACCGCGCAATCGGGCCTGCCACGGTTTCGCGTGGCCGACATGGAGCGTCAGGCGGGACTGATGGCGGTGGCGCAAAGCGATGCGCGTCGGCTGTTGCATGACGACCCTGATCTCAGCAGCCCGCGTGGAAAGGCGGCGCGGGTTCTGCTGTGGTTGTTGGATCAAGACCGCGCGATCAAACTGATTGCGGTGGGCTGAATCCCATTTTGTTCTCATATGTTCTCATAAAGTTCTTTACAGACTTCGAATCATATGAGAACAATAGGGCAACACAGCAAATGGAGGTCGCCATGATTACCGAGATTACCGAAATCCTGCACCGCTCGCGCAAGGCCATATTGGTTGATTCTGTCGGGGTGGTGTCCCTATTTGTTCTGCTTTTCGCCGGATTGGGAATGTCTGGCACGCTTTGAGAACTGCCTGCGGTCTTGTTGACCCGAACTGTCGCACCTGTCCCCAACGGGGTGCGGCGCGGCTTTGCTGCCGCCTCTTCGGGTAAGAACGCCCCTTTGCGCCGCCATCTGCCAAGATGTGCGGCGTTTTTTTTCTAAAGCCCGGTCAGCGCCTCGGCCGTTGCCTCAAGTGTCAGCAAGATCGAGGCGTGACGGTTCTTATAGTCGCGTGCAGGGATCAGCACTTCCAAGCCGTCGAAAGGTGCGGCTGGCACCGGACCGTTGTCTTTCAACATGGCGCGAAGCGCATCGCGGCCTGCTTCCACCTCGGCAAGGCTGCGGCCCAGAATGGCGCCCCCCACCACGGCTGCCGCGGCCTGACCTAAGGCACAGGCCTTCACATCTTGGGCAAATGCGCTGATCCGGCCATTCTCAACCCGCAGATCGACCGTCACCGTCGATCCGCACAGCGGCGAGCGTTTGCGCGCGCTTCCCATTGGTTCGGGCAGGCGGCCCAGATGCGGAATATCGGCGGCCAGTGCAAGGATACGGCCGGAGTAGAGTTTGACAAGATCGCTATCGCTCATGGCTTTTCCTTCTCTTGTGGTCAAGATAAGCCGGAGACGAGGCAAGTCCAAGGAGAACCGGATGAAATTCGACGCAAGCACACTAAAGTATGATGCCGCCGGCCTGATCCCCTGCATTGCGCAGGATCACGCGACGGGCGAGGTGCTGATGATGGCTTGGATGAATGCCGCAAGCCTAGAGCGCACGCTGCAAACTGGGGCCATGACCTATTGGTCGCGCTCGCGGGCGGCGTTTTGGGCCAAGGGCGAGACCTCGGGGCATGTGCAGCGCTTGGTCGAGCTGCGCTTGGACTGTGATCGTGATTGTCTGTTGGCTTTGGTCACCCAAGAGGGGCCGGCCTGCCATACCAACCGGCGCAGCTGTTTTTATACATCCGTGCAAGATGGCCAAGAGGTGGTGATTTCGCAGCCGCTATAGCCCGATCAAGCGGCGAATATCGGCAGGGCTGGCCCCCTCGGCGCGATATTTCGAGACTGCGCGGGCGTCATCGCGTTTTGCCAGCCGCTTGCCCTGATCATCGCGGATCAGGCGGTGGTGGTGATACTTGGGCGTCGGTAGCCCAAGAAGGCCTTGTAAAACCACATGAATTTTGGTGGCCTCGAACAGATCTGCGCCGCGCGTGACCTCGGTTATGCCTTGGGCGGCATCATCGACGACCACGGCAAGGTGATAAGAGCTGCCAATATCGCGCCGCGCCAGCACGATATCGCCCACGGTTTCGCAAAGATTTGTGGCGTCAAAGGCATAGGCACCGGCGGCAGGTCCGGTTTCGGTAAAGCCAATCTCGCCCAGCCGCGCCATTGCTTTTGCCATATCCAACCGGACAGCCCCCGCGCCCTGACGCCCGCGGCAGGTGCCCGGATAGATCGGCCCGTCGGGGCCGATGGCGCCCTCTTGCGGTGCAGAGAGTGCCGCAAGAATATCGCCGCGCGTGCAGTTGCAAGCATAGGTCAGGCCAAGATTTTCCAACAAAGTCAGCGCCTTGGCATAGGCCTCACGCCGCTGCGATTGTCGCATCACCGGCTCAGGCCAAGCAAGCCCCAGCCAAAGCAGATCCTCATAGATCGCGGTCTCCCAGATGGGTTTGCAGCGCGCGGTGTCGATATCTTCGATCCGCAGCAAAAACCGGTCGCCGCGCTCTGCCGCAGTCAAAGCGGCAAAGGCGTGGCCAAGGTGCAGCGGCCCGGTGGGCGAGGGCGCAAAGCGGGTTACGCGTCCAGCCATGCGGTGAACATTTCTTTGGCGCGGTCGGTATAGGCCTTGTAGCGGTCCTTGCGCCCCTTGCGACCACCGCGCGCATCAATCGGCGGGAACAGGCCAAAGTTCACATTCATCGGCTGGAAGGTTTTTGCCTCGGCCCCACCAGTGATATGGGTGATCAGCGCGCCCATTGCGGTTTCGGGCGGCGGCGGTGGCAGGGTCTTGCCCAAGATTTCCGCCGCAGCCATCCGCCCCGCCAAAAGCCCCATGGCCGAGGATTCAACATAGCCCTCGACCCCGGTGATCTGGCCCGCAAAGCGCAGATTGGGCCGCGATTTCAGCCGCATCTGATCATCAAGCAGGGTGGGCGAGTTGATAAAGGTGTTGCGGTGAATGCCGCCAAGGCGGGCAAAATTCGCATCCTGCAAGCCAGGAATCATTTTGAAAACAGCGGTTTGCGCGCCGTACTTCATCTTGGTTTGAAAGCCGACGATATTGTAAAGCGTGCCCAGCTTGTTGTCACGGCGCAGCTGCACCACGGCATAGGGTTTCATCGGGTTGTGCGGATTGGTCAGCCCCACCGGCTTCATCGGGCCAAAGCGCAGCGTCTCGCGGCCGCGCTCTGCCATCACTTCGATCGGCAAGCAGCCGTCGAAATAGCCAGCGGTCTCGCCCTCGTGAAACTCGGTCTTCTCGGCCGCCAACATCGCGTCGATAAAGGCCTCGTATTCGTCTTTCGTCATCGGGCAATTCATATAGGCGGTCTGCTCTTCCTCGGTCTCGCCCTTATCATAGCGCGACTGCATCCAAGCCACTGACATATCAACACTTTCGGCGTAGACAATCGGCGCTATGGCATCAAAAAACGCCAAAGCCTCGGCGCCGGTGGTGGCGCGAATGCTTTCGGCCAGCGCACCCGAAGTCAGCGGGCCAGTGGCGATGATCCAATGGCCTTCGCTTGGCAGCTCTGTCACCTCTTCAAAGCTGGAGGAAATCAGCGGATGCGCATTCAACCGAGCCGTCACCGCCTCGGCAAAGGGATCGCGGTCAACCGCCAAAGCCCCGCCTGCGGGCAAGCGGTGCGCCTGAGCCATCTCCATGATCAGCCCCTTGGCTGCGCGCATTTCCCAATGCAGCAGGCCGACGGCGTTTTGTTCATCATCATCCGAGCGGAAGGAATTTGAACAGACCATCTCGGCAAAATTGCCAGTGCGATGGGCAAAGGTGCCGACGCTGGGTCGCATTTCGTGGATGACCACTGGCACGCCCATTTCTGCGGCTTGCCATGCGGCCTCTGATCCGGCCATTCCGCCGCCGATGATGTGCAATTGGTTTTTCATGCAAGGGATGTAGCCCTGCGCGCGGCTTAGATCAAGGCGATGCGTTCACGTTGTGTCGGATCGGGGTAGGGTCGAAACAGGCCGGTTTCGACGCGGGCGATCATCGTATGCATGCGGTCGTAGCGTTTCTCGGCCTCGGGGTCTTCATGCGCCAAGGCCGAAAAGGTTGCATCCAGATCTGACAGGCTGACAACCGAAATTTCCAGCAAGAAATCGCTATAGGCTGAAGAGGCCAGCCCCAATTTGCGCCGCATCAGCCGCCAGTCGCGGATCAGTCCCTGCGCTTGCAGATAGCTCATCCAGCCATCAACCGCCGCCGCAAAGCCAAGCGCGCGGGCGTCGTCTTTCAGCTCGATCATACAATGGTAGATATTCATGCGGGCTCCTGCGATTTGGCACAGTTGACTACAAATATCTTGCGATTGGGTTAAGTAATCTGGGCTATTTTTGAAAAAGGGCGCGACGTTCATCGGCACAAAACTTAGCGGAATCTGCACCATCAAAGCGGCCAAGGGCTTGAGCTTTCAAGAAAAAACCCGCAGCTGGCTGGCCTTGGGCCAGCCTAGCTTCACAGAGGGCTGCCCGAAAAGGCAGGCCAAGGGCGGCGTCTTCTTCCATCAGCGCTTCCAACATTGCTGTCAGTTTCGCAATCGATCCCGGCGGTGCAATCGACAGCTCGGCCGCCAAAGCGCCGTAGCTGATGGTTTGGCGTTGCGCGGCCAGCTCTGCCAGCCGCGCAATCAGCCTATTCATCTTCGCCTTGTTCCGCGACCCGCGCGACCGAGACAACCTCTTCGCCCTTGCCGGTGTTGAACACCTTGACCCCACCCGCCGAACGCGAGCGGAACGAGATTTGCTCGACCGGCACGCGAATGGATTGGCCGGTCGAGGTGGCAAGCATGATCTGATCGGTCAGATCAACTGGGAAGGATGCGACCAGCGGCCCGCCGCGCATCGCGCCATCCATCGCCTTCACCCCCATGCCGCCGCGCCCGCGCACCGGATAATCGTGGCTGGAGGACAGTTTCCCAGACCCCGAGGTGGTGATGGTCAAGATCAGATCTTCGGCCGCAGACATCTCGGCATAGCGGTCTGGCGACAGCTGGCCGGTGGCGGTGCCTTCGTCTTCGTCATCAGACTCTTCCTCGACCACGCCCGCCATCAGACGGCGCTGCTTAAGATAAAGCGCGCGCTCGTCGGGATCGGCCTCGAAATGCCGAATGATCGACATCGAGACGACCTTATCTTCGGCGCCCAAGCGAATACCGCGCACGCCCGTCGAGCCACGCGATTTGAACACGCGAATGTCTTGCGTCGAAAAGCGGATCGCCCGCCCGCCTGCCGTCACCAGCATCACATCGTCGTTTTCATCGGCAATCGCCGCGTTCACCAAGAACACGCCTTCGGGCAGGTTCATCGCGATTTTACCGTTGCGTTTGACGTTAACGAAATCAGACAGATCGTTTTGACGCACATCGCCGTCAGAGGTGGCAAAGACGATTTGCAGATTGTCCCATTCGGCTTCCGGTGCATCCACGGGCATCAGGGCTGCAATGCTAACCCCTTGTGCGATCGGCAGAATATTGACCATCGCCTTGCCCTTGGCGGTGCGACCCGCCAGCGGCAGGCGCCAGGTTTTCATCTTGTAAACCATGCCATCGGTGGTGAAGAACAGCAGGTTGGTATGGGTATTGGCGACAAACAGCGTGGTGACCACGTCGTCTTCTTTCGTAGCCATCGAGGACAGGCCCTTGCCGCCGCGATTTTGGCTGCGGAATTCGGCCAGATTGGTGCGCTTGATATAGCCGCCCGAGGTGATGGTGACCACCATATCTTCGCGCTCGATCAGGTCTTCGTCGTCCATATCGCCGGCCCAATCGACGATTTCGGTGCGACGAGGCACGGCAAAAGCGGCTTTCACCTCGCGCAATTCGTCCGAGATGATCGCCATGATGCGGTCGCGCGAGCCCAAAATCGCAAGGTAATCTTTGATCTTTGCCGCAAGCTCTTGCAGCTCGTCGGTGACTTCCTTGACCCCCAAAGCCGTCAGACGTTGCAGGCGCAGATCAAGGATCGCGCGGGCCTGAATTTCAGACAGGTTATAGGTGCCATCTTCATTCACTGGATGAGAAGGGTCGTCTATCAGCTTGATATAAGGGATAATTTCGCCCGCAGGCCAGCGCCGTGTCATCAGCCTCTCACGCGCTTCGGCAGGGTCTGCCGAAGACCGAATGGTGGCCACAACCTCATCGACGTTCGACACCGCAACCGCCAAACCACACAGAATATGGCTGCGTTCGCGGGCTTTGCGCAGCTCGAACGCGGTGCGGCGTGCAACAACTTCTTCGCGGAAGGTGATGAAATGGCGCAGGAAATCGGCAAGTGTCAGCTGTTCGGGCCGCCCACCATTCAGCGCCAGCATGTTGCAGCCAAACGAGGTCTGCATCGGCGTAAAGCGGTAAAGCTGGTTCAGCACCACATCCGCCGTGGCATCGCGCTTCAGCTCGATCACCACGCGCACACCGATGCGGTCGGATTCGTCTTGCACATGCGCGATGCCTTCGATGCGCTTGTCGCGCACGGCCTCGGCGATGATCTCGATCATCCGCGATTTGTTCACCTGATAGGGCACTTCGTCGATGATGATCGCAAAGCGGTCCTTGCGAATTTCCTCGACCCGAGTTTTGGCGCGGATCACCACCGAGCCGCGGCCCTCAAGATAGGCTTTGCGCGCGCCAGAGCGGCCCAAAATCGTCGCACCGGTCGGGAAATCGGGGGCAGGGATGATCTCCATCAGCTGTTCGATGCTGATGTCGGGGTTTTCAATCATCGCAAGCGTGCCGTCGATGACCTCGCCGAGGTTATGCGGCGGAATATTGGTGGCCATGCCAACAGCAATACCGCCGGCGCCATTGACCAACATATTGGGAAAGCGCGCTGGCAGAACCGTGGGTTCGCGGTCTTTGCCGTCGTAATTGTCTTGGAAATCAACGGTTTCTTTGTCGATGTCGGCCAGCAGAAAGGCGGCGGGCTTGTCCATCCGCACTTCGGTATAGCGCATCGCAGCGGCGGTATCGCCATCCATCGAGCCAAAGTTGCCTTGCCCATCCAACAGCTTCAGGCTCATCGAAAACGGCTGCGCCATCCGCACAAGCGCGTCATAAATGGCACTGTCGCCATGCGGGTGATACTTGCCCATGGTGTCGCCAACCGGGCGCGCAGATTTGCGGTAGGGTTTGTCGTGGCCGTTGCCAGATTCGTGCATCGCGAACAAAATCCGGCGGTGCACGGGCTTAAGCCCATCGCGCAGATCGGGAATGGCGCGGCTGACGATCACGCTCATCGCGTAATCCAGATAGGCCGTCTTCATCTCGGAGGAGATGTCGATCTGCGGGCCATCATGGGCCATGCGAACGGGTTTATCGTCGGTTGCGTCTGGGGTTTCCGGAGTGTCGGTCACTGGGGCCGCGCCTTCCTGTTTTAGGACTATATGTTGTTGCCTTTATCTTACACCATCGCGCATTTGGGGTGCAAGGCGGCAGGGCGGGCAGGCGGAAATTCCCACAGGATTCTGTGCTAAGCTATTGGCAAGTATAGCAATTAATATGCAGTCAGTAGCGGGGTTTTCCCTCGTTTTCAGCCGCTTTGGCAAAAGTCGTCCAAAGCGGGGTGAAAATGCCTCCGCTTGGCCTTTGCCGCGCGTGGGCAAAGGCCTGCGGCTGGCTCAGCCTGCGCGCAAAATCATCCCAAACAGATCGCGCGGATCATCGGGGTCGGCGATCATATCCAGCTGCGCAAACAGCCCGGTTTCGGCCAGTTTCGAGCGGATATAGCGCAATGCCGCGAAATCTTCGATGGCAAAGCCAACGCTGTCAAACAGCGTGATCTCGCGCGGATCAACGCGCCCCGCGGTCTGACCCGCAATCACCTGCCAAAGCTCGGTTACCGCGAAATCGGCGGGCATCTGCTGAATTTCGCCCTCGATCCTTGTCTGTTCGGGATATTCGACAAAAACCTTGGCGCGCAACAAGATGTCTTTGTGCAATTCGGTCTTGCCCGGACAATCGCCGCCCACCGCGTTCAAATGCACGCCCGCGCCAACCATATTGTCGGTCAGAATGGTGGCATATTGCTTATCGGCGGTGCAGGTGGTGATGATCTGCGCGCCCAAGATCGCCTCTTCCGGGGTTTTGCAGGCCACCACGTTTAGGCCTTGGCCTTCCAGATTGCGCGCACATTTGGCGGTGGCTTGGGCGTCGATGTCGTAAAGCCGCACCTCGGTGATGCCGCAAATCGCTTTGAACCCAAGCGCTTGGAATTCGGCCTGCGCGCCGTTGCCGATCAAGGCCATCACTGTGGCGCCCTTGGGGGCCAACCATTTGGCCGCCATCGCACTGGTGGCTGCGGTGCGCAGGGCGGTCAGGATCGTCATCTCGGACAACAGCACCGGATAGCCAGTCGCCACATCGGCCAAAAGCCCAAAGGCGGTGACGGTTTGCAGCCCGGCTTTGGTGTTGGACGGATGTCCATTTACATATTTGAAGCCATAGCTTTCGCCGTCCGAGGTTGGCATCAACTCGATCACGCCGATCTCGGAATGGCTGGCCACGCGCGGGGTTTTGTCAAACAGCGGCCAGCGCAGAAAATCGGCTTCGATCTCGGCGGCAAGATCGGCCAGCACGCGTTCAACCCCCAGCCGCACCACCAGCCGTAGCATGTTTTCCACCGAGACAAAGGGCACATAGGCGTGATGCGAAGGGGCAATCATATCAGATCCTTAGGGTTAAAAGCTGCGGGTGGGGCGGTCAAAAACCTTGCGGCCCATAAGCGAGCCTACCAGATCGACCATCAGCTTGGCGGTGCGGCCACGCTCGTCCAGAAACGGGTTCAACTCGACCAGATCAAGCGAGCTTACAAGCGTGGATTCGTGCAGCAATTCCATCACCAGATGCGCCTCGCGAAAGGTCGCACCGCCCGGAACCGTGGTGCCAACCGCGGGGGCGATCGAGGGGTCAAGGAAATCGACATCAAGGCTGACATGCAAAAGCCCATTGGCGGCGCGCACCTCGGCCAGAAACTCGCGCAGGGGGGCGACGACGCCGCGTTCATCCAGCACCCGCATGTCGTTGATGGCAATGTCGTGGTGCAAAAGCGCTGCATGTTCCGCCGGATCAACCGAGCGGATGCCGTAAAGACAGATCTGCGGCGCGGGGATCGGCTTGGGAAAGGCCGGAAAGGCGTCAAAGCCGTCGCGCCCTGCGATATAGGCCACGGGCGTGCCGTGCAGATTGCCGCTGGTGGTGGTCATCGGGGTGTGAAAATCCGAATGCGCATCCAGCCACAACAAAAACAGCGGTCGGTTTTGCTTGGCCGCATGCGCCGCAGCCCCCGCCACCGACCCCAGCGCAAGGCTGTGATCCCCGCCCAGAATGATTGGCATGCCGCCCAGATCCAGCGCCTCTTCCACCTTGGCGGCCAGCACCTGCTGCCAGCCCAGAACCGCGCGCAGATCATGCACGGCAGGGTTGGCGCAGCTCGCCTCGGGCAGGGCGGGCAGGGCGACATCGCCCCAATCATTCACGCCGTGGCCACAGTCGCTGATCGCCGCTGCAAGCCCTGCAACGCGGTAGGCCGTCGGCCCCATCACGCAGCCGGCGCGGCGCTGGCCTTCGTCTATCGGGGCTCCGATCAGGATGGTGTTGTGCATGGCGATCTCCTTTTGACACAGTGTCTTTCCAGCTTGCGGTAAAGACTAGCCCAATTTATAGCATTATGCGCAAGGTATTTACCATAACGGCAGGAAATTTGCGCATGTTGGATGAAATGGATCAACGCCTGATCGCCGAGCTGCGCCGCGATGGGCGCGCCTCGTTTTCGGATTTGGCTGAAAGGCTGGCGCTGTCGCGCGCCACGGTGCGCGCACGGATGGAGCGGCTTGCGGCCAAGGGCGAGATTGCGGGCTTTACCGTGCTGACCCGCAGCGATGTCGCCGACGCCCCGGTGCGCGGGTTGATGATGATCGGCATCGAAGGGCGGGGCGGCGAGAAGGTGATGGCGCGGCTGGCGGGGATTCCAGCGGTTTTGGCGGTGCATTCGACCAATGGCAAATGGGATCTGATTGCCGAGCTTGCCACCCAAACCCTGCTAGAGCTGGATGAGGTGATCCACCGCATCCGCAATCTGGAAGGTGTGATGACGTCAGAAACCAATCTACTGTTGTCCACCCGTAAGGCGGGGCGGAAATAGCTAGCGGCCGGTGAACATCGCACTGCGCTTTTGCAAAAAGGCGCTGACGCCTTCGTGAAAATCCTCGGTCTGCCCACATTGGCCTTGCAACCGGGCTTCAAGCGCCAATTGGCCGTCAAGGTCATTGTCAAACGACTGCCGCAGCGCCTGTTTCACGCCGCGGTATGCCGCCGTTGGGCCCTTGGCCAAATGCGCCGCCCGCGCCTGCCAATGGGCGGCGAAACCCAGATCCGGCACCGCCTCATAGATCATGCCCCAATCAGCGGCCTGACGCGCGCTGATCTTATCGGCAAAAAGCACCGCCCCCATCGCGCGCGCAAGCCCGATCTGGCGCGGCAACCAATAGCTGCCGCCGGCATCGGGCACCAAGCCAATGCGGGTAAAGGCCTGAATAAAGCTGGCACTTTCAGCCGCGATTACCACATCGGCGGCAAGCGCCAGATTGGCACCCGCACCCGCCGCAGCACCATTGACCGCCGCAATCGTCGGGATCGGGCAATCGGTAATGGCCTTCAGCAGCGGCACATATTCCTCGTTCAGGGTCTTTTCCAGATCAAGCTGGCCCTGCGCTGCGGCGTCTTGCAGATCTTGGCCGGAACAAAACGCACGCCCGGCGCCGGTGATCACCAAGACCCGCGCTTCTTTGGCGGCCATCTGCACGGCTTGCAGCATCTCGGCCCGCAAAGCCCGCGTCAGCGCGTTCATCACCTCGGGGCGGTGCAGGGTGATGACGGCGATGTCTTCGGCCAGATCATAGCGGATGGTGTCAAACGTCATAAGCGCCTCCCTAGAAGGCACCAGATTAACAGCGATTGCGCCCACGGCCAGACGAACCTCGCGTCACTTTTTCAGCAGATCGGCCAAGCGGGTCTTATCGGTTTCGGTCAGGGTTTCAGGCTCGGCTGCGGTTGCGCGTTTGCGGGTGGTGGCATAGGCAACACCCGCCCCCATCAGCAACATCGCAGGCCCCGCCAGCCAAAGGATCAGGCTAGAGCCTTGGGCGCGCGGCATGAACAGCACAAATTCGCCGTAGCGGTTAACGATATAATCCACCACCTCGGTGTCATCATCCCCGGCCAGCAAGCGCTGGCGCACCGCAAGCCGCAGATCGCGGCTGATCGGCGCGTTAGAATCGTCAATCGTCTCGCCCTGACAGACAGGGCAGCGCAGATTGGCCGAGATCGCGCGTGCCCGCGCCTCTAGGCCTGCGTCGGGCAGCACCTCATCAGGCTGCACCGCAAAGGCGGGCGAGCCGATCAGCAAGAGGGCCAGCAGCAGCTTGCGCATCGCTATTCCGCCGCCACGGTGACTTGTGGGGCAGGGCGCGCGCCAGCCGCCACCCGGAAGCGGCGGTCAGACAGGCTGAACATGCCGCCAATCGCCATCAACAAAGCCCCGCCCCAGATCCAATCGGCAAAGGGTTTGATATAGGTGCGCACCGCATAGCCGCCCGCATCCTGCGGATCGCCGATCACCAGATAAAGATCGCGAAACGCGCCCTGATGTATTGCGGCCTCGGTGGTGGGCATGCCAGCAACCGGATAGAAGCGTTTTTCAGGGTGCAGAAAAGCCACCTCTGCGCCGTCTTTGGTCACCAGCATATCGGCCATGGTCGAATGGTAATTCGGCCCCTCGACCTTATTGACTGCCTGCAAGGTGATCTCATAAGCGCCCAAGGGGAAGGTCTCGCCGATCTTGACCACACGAATGTCTTCCGTGGCCCAAGCGGTGATCGCAGCCACCGCAAAGATCGTCACGCCCAAGCCCGAATGCGCCAAAACCTTGCCCCAATCGGCGCGCGGCAAGCGGCCCAACCGGGACAGGCGCGCGCCAAAATCGCCACGCCCGCCGCGCTGCCACAGATCCGTCAGCGCCCCCAGCACCACCCAAGCCCCCAAGCCCGCGCCAATCGGCCCCAGCGTCGAGCGGCCGGTTTGCAGCGCATAGATCAGCAGCATCACCGCCACCGCCAAAGCCAAAGCCCCGCGCAACGACCGCACCACGCGGCCAATCTCGGCGCGTTTCCACGGCAGCATCGCGCCAATCGGCAGCACAATCGCGATCAGCACCATAAAGGGCGTGAAGGCCGCGTTGAAAAACGGCACCCCAACCGAAAGCTTGCGCGCAAACAACAGCTCGGCCACCAAAGGCCAGATCGTGCCGACAAAGACCACAAAGGCCGAGACCGCCAACAGCAGGTTATTGGCGATCAGCGCCGTCTCGCGGCTGACCACCGAAAACATGCCCTTGGCCTCCAAGACATTGGCGCGAAACGCAAACAAGGTCAGCGACCCGCCCATGAACACGCCCAAGATCATCAGAATAAACACGCCGCGCGCCGGATCATTGGCAAAAGCATGCACCGAGGTGATCACGCCCGAGCGCACGATAAAGGTGCCGGTCAGCGAAAAGCCAAAGGCCAAGATCGCCAGCAAAATCGTCCAAGCCTTCAGGCTTTCGCGCTTTTCCACCACAATCGCAGAATGCAGCAGGGCGGCGGCAATCAGCCAGGGCATAAAGCTTGCGTTTTCAACCGGATCCCAGAACCAAAACCCACCCCAGCCCAGCTCGTAATAGGCCCACCACGACCCCAAAGCGATGCCAATGGTCAGGAAAATCCAAGCGGCCAGCGTCCAAGGCCGCACCCAACGCCCCCAAGCCGCATCAACCCGCCCCTCCAACAGGGCGGCCACCGCAAAGGAAAAGCTCATCGACAGACCGACATAGCCCAAATACAAAAACGGCGGGTGAAAGGCGAGGCCGGGATCTTGCAGCAAGGGGTTCAAATCCGTGCCATTCAGCGGCGGCAGCTCCAGCCGCAAAAACGGGTTCGAGGTTAGTAGCATAAAGGCCATAAAGGCCACCCCGATAGAGCCCTGCACCGCCAAAACCCGCGCCTTCAGCGTCGCTGGCAAATTGCCACCAAACCAAACCGCACAGGCGCCAAAGCCCGACAGGATCAAAACCCACAGCAGCAAAGACCCTTCGTGATTGCCCCAGACGCCGGCCACCTTGTAAAGCATCGGCTTGGCGGTATGCGAATTATCCACCACCAGCTTGACCGAAAAGTCTGAAGTTACAAAGGCATAGGTCAGCGCCGCAAAAGACACAGCGATCAGCAAAAACTGGATCACCGCCGCGGGATCCGCCACCGCCATCAGCCGTGCATCACGCCGATAAGCCCCCCAAAGTGGTAAACTCATCTGCACCAGCGCCACCATAAAGGCCAGCACCAAGGTGAAATGTCCAAGCTCTACAATCATGTCCGGCCTCCTGTTGCCCCGTTATAGGCCAGAAAAGCCCGCGCGGAAATAGCCTGCGCTGCCGTGTCGCGCAGGCGTGATCCTTAAGCGCCGCGCGACAGGGCGGCTACACCGGTGCGCGCAATCTCACGCAGGCCCAAAGGTCGCATCAGATCGGCAAAAGCATCAATCTTTTCCGGCGTGCCGGTCATCTCAAAGACAAAGCTTTCCAAGGTGCTATCAACCACATTGGCGCGGAAAATCTCGGCCAAGCGCAGCGCCTCGATGCGCGCCTCGCCCTTGCCTGCGACCTTGAACAGCGCCAATTCGCGCTGCACCGCCGGCCCCTCGACCGTCAGATCATGCACCTCATGCACTGGCACCATCCGCGCCAACTGCTTCTTGATCTGCTCGATCACCTGCGGCGTGCCGGTGGTCACAACCGTGATCCGGCTTTGATGGCTGGCGTGATCCACCTCGGCCACCGTCAGGCTTTCGATGTTATAGCCCCGGCCTGAAAACAACCCGATCACCCGCGCCAAAACGCCACTCTCGTTGTCCACCACCACGGCCAAAGTATGGGTCTCGATCACCGGCGCATTCGGGTCGCGCAAATCATAGGCCGAATGGCTGGTCGATCCTGTCTTGATGTTTAGCGGAGACATGCTCTGTCCCTTTCATCTGTCTGAAAATATCCCGGGGGTCCGGGGGCTGGCCCCCGGCTTGCAACGTTACACCAGCACCGCGCCTGCGGCCTTGATCACACCTTGCGTATCAGCATCGCCCAAAAGCATCTCGTTATGCGGCTTGCCCGAGGGGATCATCGGGAAGCAATTCTCATGCTTCTCGACACGGCAATCAAAGATCACCGGCCCGTCATAGCGCAGCATCTCCAGGATCGCCTCGTCCAGATCGGCGGGGTCAGTCACCAAAATGCCTTTGCAGCCAAAGGCTTCCGCCAGCTTGACAAAATCGGGCAGCGATTCCGACCAGCTTTGCGAATAGCGCTCGCCGTGCAGCAGCTCTTGCCATTGCCGCACCATGCCAAGGCGTTCGTTGTTCAAGATGAACTGTTTGACCGGCGCGCGGAACTGCATCGCCGTGCCCATCTCTTGCATGTTCATCAGCCAAGAGGCCTCGCCCGCGACGTTGATCACCAGCGCATCGGGATGCGCCACCTGCACGCCAATCGAGGCAGGCAGGCCGTAGCCCATCGTCCCCAATCCGCCCGAGGTCATCCAGCGGTTTGGCCCTTCAAAACCAAGGTATTGCGCCGCCCACATCTGGTGCTGGCCAACCTCGGTGGTGATATAGCGATCATAGCCCTTGGTCAGCGCTTCCAGCCGCTCAAGCGCATATTGCGGTTTGATCACGGCGGTCGAATTCTTGTAGCTCAGGCATTTCACCGCCCGCCACTGCGCGATCTGCGCCCACCACTTTGCCAGACCGTCCTTATTGACCTTGCTGCCGCGCGCCTTCCACAGCGCAAGCGCCTCTTCAAGCACGGTGGCAATATCGCCAATGATGCCGACATCAACCCGGATCACCTTATTGATCGACGAAGGATCGATATCGACATGCACTTTGCGCGAATTCGGGCTGAAATCGGCGATACGTCCAGTGATACGGTCATCAAAGCGCGCACCGATATTGATCATCAGATCGCAGCCATGCATCGCCAGATTGGCCTCATAAAGCCCGTGCATGCCCAGCATGCCCAGCCAAGAGCTGCCACTTGCCGGATAAGCGCCAAGCCCCATCAGCGTCGAGGTGATCGGAAAGCCGGTTGCGGCGACAAATTCGCGCAGCAAATCGCTGGCCTTGGGGCCAGAGTTGATCACGCCGCCGCCGGTGTAGAACACCGGCCGCTCGGCGGTTTCCATCATCTCGACCATCGCCGCAATCGCGTCGCTGTCGCCTTTGATCTGCGGCTGGTAATGGCTGACCTTGGCCTGTGCGGGCGCTTGATATTCACCGGTGGCAAATTGCACATCCTTTGGGATGTCGATCAGCACAGGCCCCGGACGACCCGAGCGCGAGACATGGAAGGCTTGGTGCAGGGTTTCGGCCAGCTTGTCGGTGTCCTTCACCAGCCAATTGTGCTTGGTGCAGGGGCGGGTGATGCCAACGGTATCGGCCTCTTGGAAGGCATCGGTGCCAATCATAAAGGTCGGCACCTGGCCCGACAGCACCACGATCGGAATGCTGTCCAAAAGCGCATCGGTCAGACCGGTCACCGCATTGGTCGCACCGGCCCCCGAGGTCACCAGCGCCACGCCCACCTTGCCGGTCGAGCGGGCATAGCCCTC
>CAJXWJ010000013.1 GCA_913062925.1 uncultured Pseudorhodobacter sp.
GCGCGCGGCCCGAACGCACGATTTGATCCAGCGCGCCCATGGTTTCTTCAAGCGGGGTATTGGGATCGAAGCGGTGCGAGTAGAAGATATCGACATAGTCGAGGCCCATGCGTTGCAGCGATTGATCGCAAGAGGCCAGCAGGGATTTGCGGCTGCCCCATGCGCCGTAAGGCCCGCTCCACATATCGTAGCCGGCTTTGGAGGAGATGATCAGCTCGTCACGATGGCTGCGGAAATCCTTGCGCAAAATCTCGCCAAAGGCGGTTTCGGCAGAGCCGGGGGGTGGGCCGTAGTTATTGGCCAGATCGAAATGGGTGATGCCGTGATCAAAGGCGGTTTGGCAGATTGCGCGCTTGGTGGCATGGGGGGTGTCTTCGCCAAAGTTGTGCCAGAGCCCAAGCGAGATGGCGGGCAGTTTCAACCCTGAGGCGCCGCAATGGCGGTAGATCATGCGGTCGTAGCGGGTTTCGGCGGCGGTATACATCGGCGGATCCTTTGGCTGTTGTCCCAAGACTGTTTTGGCAAGCTGGGGCGCGTCGCGTTATTGTTTGAACCTATAGCGGAAATGCGCCAGAGCAAGTCGTGCAATCAGTTGTGATCTTTGCTTGCGTTGTGCTTTGTGGGGCAAGAGGTCATACTGCGCGCAACCAAGATGGAGAGACCATGAGGCGTGTCAGGGGCAGGGCAATCGCGGCGGGATGGGCGGTTGCGGGGCTTTTGGCTTCGGGGGCGGCTTCGGCGCTGGAGCGTTTGGATTTTGCGGTGACGGCTGCGCCCTCGGCGCTTGAAAGCGAATTGCGAGCGGCCTCGGTTTTGCTGGCCTCGCAAAAGGCGGGGAAGGTCTCGGCACAAGAGATTTTTGCTGATGCGCGGGCGGAATATGGCAGTTTGCTGAACCGGCTTTATGCGGGTGGGCATTATTCGGCGGTGATCCACGTTTATCTTGATGGCATCGAGGCGGCCTCGATTGCGCCTTTAAACGCGCCGAAGTCGATTTCGGTGGTTAGGGTGGCGGTGGAAGCCGGGCCGGTCTTTGGCTTTTCAAGCGCTGATCTGGCGCCTTTGGCTGCGGCAACGGTTTTGCCGGAAGGCTTTGCATTGTGCCAGCCTGCTGAAAGCGGCGTCGTGATACAGGCGGTGACGGCGGGTGTGACGGCTTGGCGGACGCTGGGCTATGCCAAGGCGAAAGTGGCGAAACAGAGCCTGATTGCCGATCATCAGGGCAGCAGCTTGGCGGCAGATATCAGCCTTAACCCGGGGCCAAAGCTGCGGTTTGGCGCTTTGCAGATCGAGGGCGCCGAGCGGATGAAGCCGGCCCGTCTGCGCGCGATTGCGGGCCTGCCAGAGGGGCAGCTGTTTCGCCCGCGTGATTTGGATACCGCGGCGCAGCGCTTGCGGCGCACGGGTGTGTTCAAATCGGTGACGCTGGTTGAAGATGACGCCATCACCGCGCCGGATCTGCTGGGCATTACCGCCAAATTGGTCGAGGAAAAGCGGCGGCGCTATAGCTTTGGCGCCGAGATTGCCAGCGCTGAGGGCCTGTCGCTGACCGGACAATGGCTGCACCGCAATCTGTTTGGTGGTGCAGAGCGGCTGACCTTTGATGGCGCAATCAAGAATATCGGCACCAAAAGCGGCGGCGTCGACTATAGCTTTGGCAGCAGCCTTGCGCGCCCTGCCACCTTTGACGCCGATACGACGCTGACCGTGGGCGCAGGCTTTGGCCGGCTGCAAGAGGTGGATTACGATTCCAATTACCTCACCGCCAGCCTTGGACTGGAGCATATCTTTTCGCCCAAGCTGACCGGCACAGCGGCGTTGGCCTTTGATTATTCCCGTGTGACCGATAGCGGCGGCAAGACCCTGTATCGCGCTTTGTCATTGCCGCTGGGTTTGGTTTGGGATCTGCGCGACAGCAAGACCGATCCGACCGGCAATATTTACGCCGCGGCAGAGCTGAAACCGTTTCTGGGCTACGGCGTTACCGACAGCGGTGCGCGGGCCAGCTTGGATCTGCGCGGATATAAGAACCTTGATGCCGGCCGTCGCTTTGTGCTGGCCGCAAGGCTGCAAGCGGGGGCGGTTTTTGGCGCGAGCCTTGCCGGAACGCCGCGCGATTATCTGTTTTATTCGGGCGGGCCGGGCACGGTGCGGGGCCAGCCCTATCAGTCCTTGGGTGTCGATGTGTTGCGCAACAGCGCGGGTGCAACATTTACCACGGGGGGTCAGGCCTTTGTGGGCGGGGCGTTCGAGGCGCGGGCAAAAGTGACAGAGTCTTTGGGCCTTGTGGGGTTTTTCGACATCGGGCGGGTGGATGCGCGCCAGTTCTTTAAGGCGGGCGATTGGCATTCAGGCGCGGGGCTGGGCCTGCGCTATGCCACGCCCGTTGGGCCGATCCGGCTGGATGTGGCGCTGCCGGTGGGCGGCAGCACGGGGGCCGGGGCGCAGGTCTATGTTGGTTTGGGGCAAGCGTTTTGAAGCGGATTATAATTGCCATTTTTGCCATCTTAGTGCCGCTTTTTGCGACAGCCCAAACTGATGGCCGCGATTATCTGACCGCTTTTCTAGAGGAGTCGCTGTCCGGGGCGGGGCGCAAGGTAACGGTCACCGGATTTCAGGGCGCGCTGTCGTCTACCGCCAGTCTTGAGAGCCTGACGATTGCCGATGATCAGGGCGTTTGGCTGACGCTGCGCGGCGTTAATCTGGATTGGAGCCGGTCGTCTTTGCTGCGCGGCGCCGTGGTGGTGACGGCGCTGACCGCCAAGGACATCGAGCTTGCGCGCCTGCCAACCCCCTCGGCTGCGGCCAAGCCCGAGGCGGGCCAGTTTTCCCTGCCAGACCTGCCGGTCTCGATCAGCATCGGTAAGATCATGGCCGACCACATCAGCCTTGGGCCGACGGTGCTGGGCCAAGCGGTGGAGGCGCAGCTGCAAGCCTCGATGCAACTTGGCGGCGGCGAGGGGGCGGCCAGCCTGTTGCTGCAACGATCGGGCGCGGGGCCGCAGGGCAAGATTGCGCTGACGGTCAGCTATGCCAATCGGGATCAGCGGCTAAAGGTTGATCTGCTGGCCGAAGAGGGTGCAGGCGGGCTTGCGGCGGTGAAACTGGGTCTGCCCGAGGCGCCCTCGCTGTCGTTAAGCATCAAGGGCGACGGGCCTTTGACGGATTTTACCGCCGATATCGGCCTGCAAACCGATCAGACCGATCGCCTGCGCGGCAAGGTGGTGCTGACCGGCGCGGAAGGCGGCGGGCAGGGCTTTGCGGCCGATCTGTCGGGCGATATGGCGCCGCTGTTTCTGCCCGACTATGCCGCGTTTTTCGGCAATCGAGTCACCTTGCAGCTTGCAGGCACGCGGGCGGCGGATGGTGGGCTGAACCTGCCGCAGTTTCATCTGAGCGCGAAGGCCCTACAGTTGGATGGCGCGCTTTTGGTCAAATCTGATGGGCTGCCGCAAAGCTTTGCGCTGACGGGCCGCATTGCCGATCCTGCGGGGGGTGCGGTGCTGTTGCCGCTGACCACAGCGCAGCAGGTTCGGGTGGGCAGTGCCGATTTGAAGCTTTCATATAATGCGGCGCAGGGCGAAGGCTGGGCGGGCAGGATCGCCATTTCTGGCCTTGTCAGAGACGATTTCCGCGCAAGCACCCTGTCGCTTGATGGCTCGGGCCGGATTGCGCGGGTGGCGGGCAAGCGGCAGGTTGGCGGCAGTTTCCGCTACAGCGCCGAAGGGCTTGATCCGCGCGATCAGGCCTTGGCGCGGGCCTTGGGGTCGGTGATCTGGGGCGATGCGCTGGGCTTTTGGCGCGAGGGCGCGGGCAATCTGACGCTTGGGCGCATGAGGCTGCAGGGCGAGGACTATGCCGCCAAAGCCTCGGGTCAGATCACGGGGCTTGCGGGCGCTTTTGCCATCAGCGGCCAAGCCAGCGCCGAAATGCAAGACCTGTCGCGGCTTTCGGGTCTGGCGGGGCGCGGTTTGGGCGGGGCGGCGGATGTCAGCCTGACCGGCAGCGGCAGCCCGATCACCGGGGCTTTTGATCTGCAAGCCACCGCCAAGGGGCAGGACATGCGCGCTGGGATTGCGCCGCTTGATTCGGTGCTGCGCGGCTCTGCGCTGCTGCGCGCCTCGGTTTTGCGCGACACCACGGGCGTTGCTTTGCGCGCGTTGACGTTGCAGGCGCAAAGCCTGACCGCAAGCGCGCAGGGGCAGCTTGCCTCGGCGGGCAGCGATGTGACCGCGACGCTGAACTTTACCGATCTGCAAAGCCTTGGCGCGGGCTATCGCGGCAGCCTGTCGGGCAAGGCGCATCTGACCGGCACGCAGGCACAGGCGCAGATGACGCTGACGGCCACCGGCCAATCTCTGCGGCTGGGGCAGGCGCAGATCGACAGCCTGCTTGCAGGGCCGTCGCAGCTGGCACTTGAGCTGGCGCTGAACGCGGGTCAGGTGCAGATTAACCGCGCCGATCTTAGCAATCCGCAGCTGCGCGTGACAGCCAGCGGCGCGCTGGATGGCAGCTTGCAGCGCGTAAAGCTGGATGCAAGGCTCGCCAATCTGGCGCTGTTGCTGCCCGAATTTCCGGGGCCGCTGACGGTGACAGGCACCGCGGCGCAAGATGCCAAGGGCACCACCTTGGATCTGACCGCAAAGGGGCCGGGCCAGATTGACGCAAGCGTTAAGGGCAGCCTTGCCAAGGGCTTTGACACCGCCGATCTGACGATCAAAGGCCAAGCGCGGGCGGCTTTGGCCAATGCCTTTATCGCGCCGCGCAGTGTGTCGGGCCAGCTTGGCTTTGATCTGCGGCTGAGGGGGCCGTTGCAGCTGACCTCGCTGTCGGGGCCGGTGACGCTTAGCCAAGGCCAGCTTGCTGATCCGGCGCTGAAATTCTCGCTGCGCAATATCTCGGCGCAGCTTGGCTTGCAGGCGGGGCGGGCGGTTGTGGTCTCTAGCTTGGATGTTTCCTCGGGGGGGCGGATTGCGGTTCAGGGCACCGCCGAACTGCGCGCGCCCTATGCGGGCGATCTGACGGTTGATCTGCAAAGCGTCATCCTGCGCGACCCTGATCTTTACGAGGCGCGGCTGAATGGTCAGCTGCGCGTGACCGGCCCGCTGACGGGCGGCGCGCAGATTGTGGGCCGCATTGCGTTGAATGAGACCGAGTTGCGCGTGCCTTCAACCGGCGTAAGCGGCGCCTCGGGCTTGGCTGATCTGCGCCATATCAACGAGCCTGTCGCGGTTTATGCCACCCGTGCGCGGGCAGGGCTGATTGCGCAGGCGAAACCCAGCAGCGGGGGCGGCGCGGGCTTTGGGCTGGATGTGGTGCTTTCGGCTCCAAGCCGGCTGTTTGTGCGCGGGCGCGGGCTTGATGCCGAAGTGGGTGGCGAGCTGCGTCTGACCGGCAACACCAATGCCGTGGTGCCGATTGGTGCCTTTAGCCTCATTCGCGGCCGTCTGGATATTTTGGGCAAGCGGCTGGATCTGACCGAGGCGCTTTTGCAGATGCAGGGCACGCTGACGCCCTATGTCCAGATCGCCGCGACGACGCAAAACGATGGCATCACCTCGGGCGTCAGCATCATCGGTCCGGCCTCTGACCCCGTGGTCAGTTTTACCTCGGTGCCAGAGCTGCCCGAAGAGGAAGTGGTGGCGCAACTGCTGTTTGGCCGTGGCTTGCAAACGCTGTCACCGTTTCAAGCACTGCAACTTGCCAGCGCCGTGGCCACTTTGGCGGGGCGCGGCGGCGATGGCGTGATCGCAAAGCTGCGCAAGGGCGTGGGGCTGGACAATCTGGATGTGAAAACCGGTGCCGATGGGTCGACCCAAGTGACGGCGGGCAAATACATCAGCGAAAAGGTCTATTCCGAAGTCTCCGTCGATCAGCAGGGCCAAAGCCAGATCAACCTGAACCTTGATATCAGCAAATCCATCAAGCTACAGGCCAAGGCAGGGTCAACAGGCAGCACCGGGCTTGGGGTGCTGTTGCAAAAAGATTACTGATCCGGCTCGCCGTTCAACTCGGCATCGACTGCCGCGCCCAAAAGCACGGCATAGGCGCTGACATAAAGCCAGATCAGCAGCACCACCACCGCCCCGATAGAGCCGTAAACCCGGTTATAGGACGGGAAATTCGCCAGATAGAGCATAAAGCTGCGGGTGGCGAAAAACCACAACACCACGGCCACCAAGAGCCCCCAAGACAAAAGCGGCGTGCGGCTGGTGGTGTAATTTGGCCCCAGCCGATAGGCCAGACCCACCGCCAGCACCCCCGCGACAATGCCCAAGGCCAGATTGGTTTCCGCCAAGGCAAAGCGCTGGGCGATATCGGGCAGATAGGCCACGATCAGCGGCAAAATCACCGCAATCGTCATCGCCGACAGCACCATGCCCACCAAAACAAAGGTCAGTACCAAGGCGCGCAGCTGGTGCAAATGCCCCGAACGGTTCGGCAAATGGTGAATGGCATTCAGCCCGCGCATCAGCGCCGCCACCCCTGCGCGCGCCGACCACAGCGCCAGCGCGGTCGAGGCCAGCGTCGTCAGCCCCAGATTGCCGCTGTTCACCGCAAGCAAAGCGGTGATCTGATCGGAAATCAGGCTAAAGGCCTCGGGCGGCAAAAACCCTTTCAGCAGCGCGACTTCTTGTTGAATAACCGCAGGATCAGAGACGAATCCCCAGATGGCGATGATCGCCGCTGCCGCAGGGAAAATCGCCAGAAAGGCGTAAAACGCCACGCCTGCGGCGATCAGGTCGATCTCGGCCTGCTCGATCCGGCGGTAGTAGCCCAGTAAGGCGTGGCGCAGGCGCAGGGGAAGCAGCTGCCACATCCCTAGCTGTCGTCCCGTTCCAGCCGCAGCCGCATTTCGCGCAGCACCGGCAGCACCGCGCGCACGCGCTCTTGGCCCAAGGCCTTGACCACCTCGCCAATCAGCGGCGCAACCGAGGCGACGGCGGCATCGCGCGCTTGACGGCCCGAGGGCGACAGCGCCACAAACTTTTGCCGCGCATCATCCCAATCGGGGCGCACATGCACATGGCCCGCCCATTCCAGTTTCGCAAGCGTATTGGTCATCGCGCCGCGGGTGACATGAAAGGCGCGGGCAAGCTGGGCTGGCGTGCGTTCATCATTCAACCGCGCAAGGTGGTTCAGGACCGAGAAATGCGACAGCTCCATGCCCTTTGGCAGCGCCTTCGAGATTCGGTTGCGCGCCAGCTGATCGGCCATGAACAGCTCGCCAAACAAAGTGATTGCCAGATCGTCGGTCTTATCTGTCATGGCCCGGTGAACTCGCGGTCATGGCGTAGGCTGGGCACACGGCCCCGCGCTTTGGCAACCTGCGTCAGGTCAAGATCGGCAAAGGTCACGCCGGTCTCGGTGCCGCCATCGGCCAAAACCTCGCCCCAAGGTGCAACCACAAGCGAATGGCCATAGGTGTTGCGGCCCTTGCCATCGGTTTCGGGGTGAAAGCCGGTCTGCGCCGGTGCCAGCACAAAGCAGCCGGTTTCAATCGCCCGCGCGCGCAGCAAGACATGCCAATGCGCCGCCCCCGTGATGTGGTTAAAGGCGGCGGGCACGGTCAAAATCTGCGCCCCCGCCTGCGCCAACCTGCGAAACAGCTGCGCAAAGCGCAGATCATAGCAGACCGAAAGCCCAATTTTGGCAAAGGGCGTCTCGGCCAAAACCGCCGCAGAACCGGGCCTGTAACCCGCCGATTCGCGGTAAACCTCGGTTTCTGAGACATCGACGTCAAACATATGAATCTTGTCATAGCGCGCCGCAATCTTGCCCGAAGGCGCGATCAGGAATGACCGATTGGCAAAGCGCCCATCGGCATCCTGGGTCAAAAGCCCAAGCGAGCCGATCAATAGCCAAACCCCCAAGGCCTGCGCCTCGGCCCGCAGGGTGGCCAAGGTTTCATCCTCGGCCTCGTGCCGCAGATGGCTGCGCTGATGCGCGCGGTCTGACGACAGCATATTGGTGCATTCGGGCGTCAGCACAAAGCCAGCCCCCCCCGCCGCTGCCGCACGCAGGTGCTGCAAGGTCTGGGTCAGGTTGGCGGCAGGATCATCGCCAACCGTCAATTGCACCAAGCCGACGCGCATCAGGCCAACATCGCATCAAGCTTGCCCGACCGCTCGAGCGCATGCAGATCATCACAGCCGCCGATATGGCTGCCCGCGATGAAAATCTGCGGCACCGAGGTGCGGCCGGCGCGTTGGGTCATCTTGGCGCGCAAGGCGGGGTCGCCGCCGACGTCAATATCGGTAAAGGCCACGCCCTTTTTGGTCAGCAAGCCTTTGGCCGCGACGCAATAGGGGCAGGTGCGGGTGGTGTAAATCTCGACAGCTTTCATCGCAGCATCCTTATGGTCAGAGGTGACTATAGGGATTTAGGCATCCTTAGCAACGCGCGCCAGTGCAAGAACAGATATCCCAATTGCGCCCTGTGCAATGCAGGCCTCTGCCGCAGCGGCAAAGGTGGCGCCAGAGGTCATCACATCGTCAATCAGCAAGATATGCCGCCCCTCGATCCGCTTTGCGCGCTGCGGATGGGCGGCCAAAGCCTCGGCCATATTGGCAAAGCGGTCGTCGCGGCCGCGCCCCTCTTGGCTCTGGGTGTTGCGGCGACGAATCAGCAGATCGGGGCAATGTTCAAAGCCTGCTGCCCGCGCCAAACCCCGCGACAGCATCGCGGCTTGGTTATAGCGGCGCTTCAAAAGCCGCGTCCAATGCAGCGGAATCGGCGCCACCAGCATATTGGGCCGCAACAAGGGCTGTGCCGCGCGCAGCAACCAAGCCGCCGCAGGTCGCGCCAGATCAAGCCTGTCGCCATGCTTGAACGCCAGAACCATCCGCCGCGCATTGTCTTTGTAAAGCAAGGCCGCCCGCCCCTGCGACCAAGGCCGCGCGATGGTCAGACAATCATCGCAAAGCGCCTGCTGCTCTTCGGCGTCGCCCTGCAATGGCGTGCCGCATTGGTCGCAAACCAGTCCGGCGATAAACGGCGTTTGCGCCCAGCAGGGGCCACAAAGCCCGAAATCGGTGGTCACCCGCGCATCGCAGGTCAGGCACTGCGGCGGATAGATCATATGCAGCAGATCTTGCATTCCCATGCCACACTCCTATGGTCCGCGCCATGACGCCACTTTTGACCGACCGCACCGCCTTGATCCTGCACCGCGCCCGCGCGACGGCGCTGTTTTTGCAAGAAGAGGCGGTGTTCGAAGTGCAGGATCGCCTGAGTGAGGTTAACAAAACCTTTACGGATGCGCGGATCGTCACCGGATTTCCGCAGGTTTGGCAGCCATACCAGACAATTCCCGATGCCGAGACCTTGGATCTACAGCCCGAATCGCTTGATCTGGTGGTGCATGCCATGGCCTTGCATTGGGCCAATGACCCCGTGGGGCAATTGGTGCAATGTCGCCGCGCGCTGCGGCCGGATGGGCTGTTCCTGGGGCTGCTGTTTGGCGGCCAAACCCTGCACGAGCTGCGCGCCGCCCTTGCGCAGGCCGAAGCCGAGGTCACCGGCGGGCTGTCGCCTCGCGTGCTGCCCATGGCCGAGATCCGCGATCTGGGAGGTTTGCTGCAACGCGCAGGCTTTGCGCTGCCGGTGGCCGACAGCTTTGCCAAGACCGTGCTTTACCGCGATGCCGCGCATCTGATGCGCGATCTGCGCGCGATGGGCGAAGGCAATGCGCTGCACGCGCGTCTGCGCCGCCCGACAAGCCGCGCCGTCTTTGACCGCGCCGCCCAGATCTATGCGCAAAGTTTCGCCACCGCCGAAGGCCTGATCCCCGCGACATTCGAGATCATCACCCTGACCGGCTGGGCCCCGCATGAGACCCAGCAAAAGCCGCTGCGACCGGGATCTGCGATCTCGCGGCTGGAAGATGCGCTAAAGGTCGCAACGAAACCCAGTTGACCCAAGCCAAAGCTGCGTTATCTGGGGGGGAACAAGAGGAGTTGCTATGACCGATATTCCCGCAGGCACGGGCCGCCTTGCCCATGCCCCCGCTGATCACCCAACGGTGAAAGCGCCGAAGATCGGCGTTCTGCTGGCCAATCTTGGCACGCCAGACGGCTATGACTATTGGTCGATGCGGCGCTATCTGAACGAATTTCTGTCTGACAAGCGCGTCGTCGATATCTCGGATTGGATCTGGCAGCCGCTGTTGCAGCTGATCATCTTGACCAAGCGCCCCTTCACCTCGGGCGCGAATTACAAGCTGATCTGGAACCACGAGAAAAACGAAAGCCCGCTGCTGACCATCACCAAAGACCAAACCGCAGCCATTGCCGCCGCGATCAAGGCCAAGCATGGTGACGAGATTATGGTAGACTTTGCAATGCGTTACGGCAATCCGTCGACGCAGTCCAAGGTGCAGGCCATGGTGGCGGCTGGCTGCGAAAAGATCTTGTTCTTCCCACTTTATCCGCATTACGCCGGGGCGACTTCGGCCACCGCCAATGACGCTTTCTTCGCGGCGTTGATGCGCGAAAAGCGCCAGCCCGCGGCACGCACGGTGAAAGAATACTTTGACCATCCCGCCTATATCGAGGCTTTGGCGCAATCGGTCGAGCGCGCCTATGCCGGGCTTGACCACCGCCCCGATGTGCTGGTGACCTCGTATCACGGCATGCCGATCCGCTATTTGATGGAGGGCGACCCCTATCATTGCCAATGCGCAAAAACCTCGCGACTGCTGCGCGAACGGCTGGGCTGGGACAAGGGCGCGATTGACGTCACCTTTCAGTCAGTCTTTGGTCGCGAAGAATGGCTGAAGCCCTATACGGTGAACCATGTCGCCGAATTGGCCAAGCAGGGCAAAAAGCGCATCGCAGTGATGGCGCCGGCGTTTTCCGCCGATTGCATTGAAACGCTAGAGGAAATCAACGGCGAGATCCGCGAATCCTTTGAACATGCGGGCGGTGAGGTCTTTACCTATATTCCCTGCCTGAACGACGAGGCCGCGCATATTGCAGCCCTGACACAGGTGATCGAAGAGAATCTGGCGGGCTGGATTTAATCCAGCTGGCCGGCGGCGCAAAAGAGGGATGCGCAAAAGAAAAGGACGGCAGGTTGCCCTGCCGCCCTTTCCAAGTTCTGACCAACGATTAGTTGGACGAAACTGCAGCTGCCAGAACAACCAACAGCAGCAAAGGCACAACAATGCCGCTTGCCGAAGAGGAGGTTGCCTGTGCAACAACTTCTGGTTCCATAGTAGGTTCAACCATGCCGCCAGCGAAAGCGGTGGAAGCAGCAACCGTCAGAGCGGCAGCAAGAGCGATCTTTTTCATTTGTGTTCTCCAGTTTTAGCAAACCGCCGAATTCGCAGAGGCGACGGCCTGCACCCAAGAATATTCCTCGTAACGCACATCTACCTTGTCACATTGGGGAAAAGCAACTCCGACAAAATCGAACGCGCAACAGGACGCCGTGATTTCGTCAATTTAGCAACACTTTTCTGCCATTTACCGCTTGGGTGTGAAAAAGTGCTGGCCTACCCCTGTGAAGAGCAAGGCACACTGCAAAAGAATAGGGCTTCTTTCGCGCAGCTTATCCGTTTGTACAGATGTTTTTCAGAGCAGCCGAACTTGGGTGCCAACTTTGGCCAGCCCAAAAAGTTCGATGATATGTTCATTATAAAGCCCGACGCAGCCGCCCGAAGACCGACGCCCGATTTTGCGGGTGTCATGGGTGCCGTGGATGCGATAGGCGGGCCAGCCAAGATAAAGTGCGCGCACGCCCAATGGGTTATCGGGCGATCCGCCAGGAACTTGGTCCGGCCAATCTGGATGCCGCCGACGCTGATCTGTCGTCGGTGTCCAAGTCGGATTGACCACTTTTTTGATCACCTCGGTCATGCCACGGCGGGTCAATTCTTCGCTGATCGGCACCGACGAAGGGTAAAGCTTGTAAATCGTTTGATCTTCCGACCAGAAATGCACCGCGCGCGAGGTCAGATCGGCAAGGATCACACCATTGCGGGTGTTGTCGAAATAATCCTGCCAATTCAGCATCCGAAAACCGGAAAGATTGTTGCGCACAGGGCCAAGCAGGGGCGTATCGGCCTCGGTGCTGCCGATAGTTTGGGAAAATGCCGGTACTGCGGCGGCGGTCAGCGCGGTTGCGGCGCCCCCCATGAACATACGACGATTCACTGTTTCGCGAGTTTCGGCGGTCATCCGCAGATCTCCCTTTTATAGCTGCTCTTTTTGGCTGTTTACGCTTTCGCGTCCAAAGCCGCAAATCAAAGGAACGTCATTCGGCAAGGAGACGCTGGCCTTGCGGTGTTTTTGCCGACTAGAGTTTGAATATGGCGCGTAATTTCGATAAGTACGGGCAATCAAAAAGCCAAAATGGCTTGCTAGGGTATAAATATGAACAGACGAACGGCCTTAATCGCAGGTGGCGCGACACTTCTTTTGGCAGGCTGCGTAACCTCTGCGCCTGCGGTCGATTCGAGCGGCAATGCGTTGCCGCAGGTCTATCGGATCAATGCTGCGACGGCCTCTGAGATTCCGTTTCGCTTGCTGGATGCGGTGAACAGCCTGCGCGCGGCGCGCGGCGTGCAGCCGGTCAGCTTTAATGCGGCTCTGAATGCGGCCTGCCTGACCCATTCGCGCGATATGGCGGTGCAAAACCGGCCGTGGCATTTCGGTTCTGACGGTTCTTCGCCGCTGTTGCGGGTGCAGCGGGTGAATTACACCGGCACCTTCCTTGGTGAAGTGATTTCCGAGACCTTCCAGACCGAACTGGAGACGCTTTCGGCTTGGATGAAAGACCCCGACACCCGCGCCATCATTCTTGATCCGCGTGCGCGCGAGCTTGGCTTTGCCTGGTATCAAGAAACCTCGGGCAAGATCTGGTGGACGCTGCTTACAGGCGGCTGAAACCTTGCGGCCTTATGATCAGAAAGGGGGCCGCAGAGGCCCCTTTTTCAGGGCAGAATGCGGATCGGGGTGCGGGTGCTGATCATGGCATAGATCTCTTCGATCTCACGATCTGTCACAGCAATGCAACCGGCGGTCCAATCCGAGGGTTTTTCCTTGGCAGTCTGCCAGAATCGCCGCTTGGGCTGCGGTGTTTTGGTTCGCGGGCCGCCGTGGATAAAGATATCGCCTCCCGGTTGCTTGCCCTGAGCCGCAGCATAGGCGCGATCGGCCGCATTTGGATAGCTGATCTGCAAAGACAAATGAAAGCTGGATTTTGGATTCTTGGTGCTGATGTAATAGACGCCTTCTGGTGTCTTCATATCGCCTTCAAATTGTTTATGCCCAATCGGGTTGCCTCCCAGATTGATGTCATAGGTTTTCACCACCTGACCGTCGTGCAGCATATACATCTTGCGTTCGGATTTATGCACCTCGATCATATTTACGGCGGGGCCGTTATAGGTTTGGAACTTGGAGTCGCAGGCGGTCAGCACCAGCCCAGCAAGCACAACCAAGAGGATACGAAAAATATGCATGATCTGCCCGCGTTTTTTGTGTTTGAGGCGTTTTAACGCAAAGCAGACAGCCTGCCTAGAGGCCGTCTTTCGGCGCAAACCCCTGCGATCCAAGCCCTAGCTGCGCGAAAACCGTGCCACCAATTCCACATGCGCCGACCAGCGGAACTGATCGACAACCTGCACCCAGTCCAGATGATAGCCACCCGCGATCAAAGTTTTCGCATCGCGGGCAAAGCTGATCGGGTTGCACGACACCGAGGCAATCACCGGCACACCAGAGCGCGCCAAGGTCGCCATCTGCGCCTCTGCACCGGCGCGCGGCGGATCGATCACCACGGCCTCGACGCCTTTGAACTCGTCAGGTTCCAGCGGGCGGCGGAACAGATCGCGGGTTTCCACCGTGACGCGCTTTAGGCCTTGGGCGTTGTTGGCGCCCTTTTCCAGCGCTGCCATCATCGGCGCATCGCCTTCCACGGCATGCACCTCGGCGCGTTCGGCCAAGGGCAGGGCAAAGGTGCCGACGCCTGCAAAAAGATCAACGATCTTGCGCGCAGGCCCAATCGCCAAGGCGACCGAGCGCAGCAGCGCCTGCTCGCCCTCGGCTGTGGCCTGCAAGAAGGCACCGGGTGGCGGCGAGACCAGCGCCTTGCCAAAGCGTTGCATCGGCGCCGTGCGCAGCGCCACCGTTTCGCCGTTCCAGGTCAGCCGCGCAAAGCCAAAGCTTTCCGTCACCCGCGCCAATTCCAGCAGCAGGCCCGAATCCAGCTCTTTGCCGCCAACCACCATGACATCTGCCCCCGCAAGCGAGCGCGTCACCGTCAAAGATACCTCGCCCGAGCGCGACCCGCCCAGCTTGACCAGCGCTTCAAGCCCCGGAAAGGTGGCGATCAGATCAGGGTGCAGCAATTGGCAATTCGGCACATTGACGACCATGTCAGAGGCCCGCGCGTGAAAGCCCATCAGCGCGCCGTTCTTGGTGCGCCGTGCCGCGATGGTGGCACGCCGCCGCGATTTTGGCGGCGAGGTCAGGATCGGGCGAAACTCGGCCTCTAGCCCCTGACCCGCCAGCGCGCCCTTGACGATGCCCAGCTTCCAATCGGCGACAAAAGCATCCGAGGCATGCTGCATCAGACAGCCGCCACAGGTCTTGGCATGCGAACAGGGCGGTTTGACCCGATTGACCGAAGGCGTCAGAATGCGAAAATCGGCAAGCTGGTCGCCCTGCAGATCGCCTTCGACCTCTTCGCCAGGCAGCATGCCGGGCACAAAGATCGTCCCGTTTGGCCCCTGCGCCACGCCGTCGCCCAAATGCCCAAGCCGATCGATGGTAACTTTCACTCTGCCGCTTCCTTTTCTTCGGTGCCGATGAAGCCGCCCGACTGGCGGTTCCAATAGCGGGCATAAAGCCCATTCGCGGCCAAAAGTTCCGCATGGCTGCCCTGTTCTACAATCTGGCCCGCGTCAAGCACGACAATGCGGTCCATCTCCGCAATCGTGGACAGCCGGTGCGCAATCGCCAGCACGGTTTTGCCCTGCATCACCTTGGCAAGCGCGTCTTGGATGCTGGCCTCGACCTCGGAATCCAGCGCGCTTGTCGCCTCATCCAGCACCAGAATCGGCGCATCTTTCAAAAACGCCCGCGCCAAGGCGATCCGCTGGCGCTGCCCGCCCGAAAGCTTGACCCCGCGCTCGCCCAGAAAGGCGTCATAGCCAGTGCGGCCGGCAAAATCCTTCAGCCCCAGAATGAACTCATGCGCCTCGGCTTGGCGGGCGGCGGCAAAGACCTGCTCGTCACTCGCATCCGGGTTGCCATAGAGAATATTCTCGCGCGCGGTGCGGTTGAACATCGCGGTTTCCTGCGTGACCATGCCGATCTGGCGGCGCAAAGATTCCTGCGTGACATCGCGCACATCATGGCCATCGACCAAAACAGCGCCTTTTTCGGCGTCATAAAGCCGCAAAAGCAAAGACACCAAGGTGGTTTTCCCCGCCCCCGACGCCCCGACAAGCCCGATCTTTTCGCCGGGTTTGATGATCAGATCAACCGTATCAAGCCCGCCCTTTTTGCGGCCATAGGCAAAGGAAACCCCGCGCATCACCACCTCGCCCTTTGCGCGCGGCATCTCGATCGCGGTGTCGGAATCTTTCAAAGTATAGGGCGGCGTCAGGGTTTTAACGCCGTCTTCCACCTCGCCCAGATTGCCAAAGATCCCCATCAGACTGAAGGACACCCAGCCCGTCATCTGCGCCAGTCGAAACGAAATCGCCCCCGCCGCCGCAATATCGCCCGAGGTGGCCGCGCCATGCGACCAAAGCCAGACCGTCGCGCCCACCAATAGCACCGGCAGCACGCCCGCCACCCCCATCAGACTGAGCCGGAACCAGCTTGAGATCACGCCATATTCAATCGCCTTGCTGCGAAACGCGCCCATCGCCTCAAGCGCAACCGAATCCTCATGCTTGGAATGCGCGAACAGCTTGACGGTTTTCATATTGGTCACGGTGTCGACGATCTGCCCTGTTACCATCGCGCGCGCCGCCGCCCGGGCGCCAGAGGCCCCGCGCACCTGCTTTAAAAAGCCCTTGATGAACAGGATATAGGCCGCAATCCAGAACAGCAGCAGCACCGAAATCCGCGCGTCAATCGTGGCCAGAAGGGTGAAAGACCCCAGCACGCTGGCCAAGGCAAAGGCCACGGTTTCAATCGTGCCGGTTGCCACATCGGTCGCCGCCCGCGCCACCTGCATTTGTTTTTGCGCGATTCGTCCGGCAAAATCATTGTCAAAAAACGTCACTGCCTGACCCAAGGTCCAGCGGTGCATGCGTGACAAGATCAGCGGAAATAGGTTCGGTTCCACCACAATCGCGCTTGCCGCAGTGCTGATGCCAAAGACCAAGGGCCGCACGATCAGATAAAAGCCGACAAAAAACGCAAACAGGGCGATATGATCGACCCAAACCGTCGCCGGGTTGGCCGTGTTTGCGGCATCAATCACATCGCCCAGAATCGTCGCCGAAATCGCCTCTAGCGAGCCGCCAAGCGCTGACCAAAACCCGGCCCAAAGCAAGCCGGGCCAAGCGCCCTCCAAGGCCCAACGGAAAAACGCCCAAGTGCTGCGCGGCGGCACGTCTGTGGCAGCGCGAAACGGCTCTATCCTTGGGCCAAATTTCATGCGTCTTCCTCCAAACCGATAAAGCCGCCAGATTGACGCGCCCAGAACCGAGCATATAGCCCGTTTGCTGCCAAAAGCGCAGCATGGCTGCCCTCTTCGGCGATTTTGCCGTCTTCCAGCACGATAATCCGGTCCATCGCGGCAATCGTCGACAGCCTATGGGCAATCGCAATCACGGTTTTGCCCTGCATCACCCCAAACAGCGCGTCTTGAATGGCGGCCTCGGCCTCGCTGTCCAGCGCGCTTGTCGCCTCATCCAGAATAAGCACCGGCGCGTCTTTCAGGATAACCCGCGCCAGCGCCACCCGCTGCCGCTGCCCGCCCGACAGCTTGACGCCGCGTTCGCCGACATGGGCGTCATAGCCGCGCCGGCCTTCGGGGTCTTGCAGGGTTTGAATGAAATCATGCGCATCGGCCTGCTTGGCCGCCGTGATCATCGCGGCCTCGCCTGCATCTGGACGTCCATAGAGGATATTCTCGCGGACAGATCGGTGCAGCAGGCTGCTGTCTTGTTGCACCATGCCAATGCGCAGCCGCAGACTGTCTTGGGTCACCGTGGCAATATCCTGCCCGTCGATCAAAATGCGACCCTCTTCGGCGTCATAGAACCGCAACAGCAGCTTCACCAGCGTCGATTTTCCAGCCCCCGAGCGGCCAATCACCCCGATCCGCTCGCCCGGTTTCACCGCTAGGCTGATCGCTTGCAACCCACCCGAACCGCGGCCGTAGTGATGCGAAACCCCCTCAAGCCGGATCGCGCCTGCGGTAAAGTTAAGCGGTTTCGCCTGCGGATGATCGGTCAGCGAAATCGGCTGGGTGATGGTTTCCATCCCCTCTTGCACGGTGCCAAGGTTCTGCACCAGATTCGTCGTCGCCCACATGATCCAATAGGTCATGTTGTTCAGCCGCAGCACCAGCGTCACCGCCGCCGCCACCGTGCCGACCGAAGCCGTGCCGTGATACCACATCCACAGCGCCCAAGCGGTGACCGAGGTGATCAAAAGCCCGTTCAGCACCGTCAGAATGATGTCCATCTTGGTCACCACCCGCATCTCGGTCATAAAGGTGGTGCGCGCCTTGTCGATGGCCTCGCGCCCATAGGTCAGCTCTAGATCGTGATGCGCAAAAAGCTTAACCGAATGGATGTTGGAATAGGCATCCACCACCCGCCCCGTCACCGCCGAACGCGCCTCCGAGCTGGCCGTAGCCGCGGGCCCCGCGCGCCGCACCGTCCAGCGCATCAGCGCGATATAGCCCGCAAACCAGATCACCAGCGGCAACAGCAGCCGTGGATCCGCCCCCGCCAGCATGATTGCCGCCCCCACCAAGGTGGTCGAGGCAAAAGCAACCGCGTCAAAGGTTTGAAACACCGCCTCGCCCGCCGCCGGAGGCGCCTGCATGATGCGATTGGCAATCCGCCCCGCGAAATCGCTTTCAAACCAGCCGACCGGTTGGCGCAGCACATGCCGATGCGCGCGCCAGCGCATCATCGTGCCAAAGTTCGGCAAAATGGTGTTGTGCAGCAGCGCCACCCCGGTGCCGCCCACCAAGGGCCGCAGGATCAGCACGGCAAGCGCCACCAGAATGATCTCGGTGCCATGGCTGGCCCAAACCTGTGCGGGTTCGCCATTGGCCAGCAGATCGACCATCCGCCCCAGATACCAAATCAGCCCAACGTCAAACACCGAGTTCAGCGTCGAGACCACGGCCGTGATCGCAAAGACCTTGCGAAACGGGCGGATATAGTCACGCAAAAACGGCCACAGCTTGCGCGGCGGCGTATCGGTTTCGGCATAGGGGGCGTAGGGGTCGACCAGACCTTCAAAGAACTTGAACATGGGTATCTCTTGCAAAACCAGAGCCAAAGCTCGGGGCCCAGAAGATCTAGGCCAGCAGTGCAGCTTTGCCGAGATAGAGGTCAGAGGCAAGCCAGCGCGCTTCGATTTCGCGCAGACGCTTGCCCAAGTCGGGGCCTTGCAGGGCGGGCATCAGATCGGCCGCGGTCACTGGCAGGGCCGCACCTGCCCCGCGCGCGATCTCGCTTTGCCAGCCGATGGGCAGTGGCGCTTCAAGCACCGCAGCACGAGCCAAAACCACCGCCTGCGCCACCTGCGCGCCAAACTTCCAACCAAGGGCGGCGGGGGTCGCGGTGCTGCCAATTTCGTCTCTAATCCGCATAATAGTGACTGTTTCTGCCTTTGACAGCCGCAGCGTCTCGGTCAGAGTCTCGCCACCGATCACCGCCAGCCGCGCTTGCCAGTCAGGCGGCAGACCTGCCTCTAGATGCACAAGTGGCGCAAGCGCGCGGGGGCTGGCGCCCGGTAAGATCTGCGCCAGAACGCCGGCCTGCGCCATGCTGGCGATGGCGGGGGCGGGGTCTGCGGCGGCCAAAAGTTTGCGCATTTCCGCACCCACTCTTTCACGCGATAAATCCGCCAGCCCTTCAAGATTTTCCGCGCAGGCCGCCAGACCTTCGGCGTCGATGCCCTGACTTGGGTCGCCATAAATCGCGTAAAAGCGGAAAAAGCGCAGAATGCGCAGATAATCCTCGCGGATGCGGGCCGAAGCCTCGCCGACAAAGCGCAGATGCCGCGCTTGCAGATCGGCCAAGCCGCCCAGCGGGTCGATGACGCTGCCATCAGCCTGCGCATAAAGCGCGTTCATGGTGAAATCGCGCCGCGCGGCGTCTTGGGCGATATCGGTGGCAAAAGCCACG
The DNA here is from genome assembly GCA_913062925.1 of uncultured Pseudorhodobacter sp. Taxonomy (GTDB): domain Bacteria; phylum Pseudomonadota; class Alphaproteobacteria; order Rhodobacterales; family Rhodobacteraceae; genus Cypionkella. The sequence continues at coordinate 19,340 of CAJXWJ010000013.1, forward strand.
GTGGCGTGGCGGCCATCGGTGGCGATGTCGCGGCGAAAGGTTGTGACCTCATGCGCCACGCCTTGGGCGATCACCGTGACAGTGCCATGTTCGATCCCGGTCGGAACAACCCGAAACCCCGCGGTTTCCGCTATATTGGTGACGATTTCGGGCAAAGCATCGGTGGCGATATCAATATCAGCCACAGCCCGCGCCATCAGCGCATTGCGCACGCAGCCGCCAACAAACAGCGCGCGATAGCCCGCCGCCGTCAGCGCCGCGCAAAGCGCCTGCGTGCCGGCCTGGCTGATCCAATCGCCGCTGATCTTCACTGTGCCGCCCTTTCTGCCAAACCGCGCAAAATCCGCGCCGTGGCACCCCAGATGTAATAGGGGCCATAGGGCACAGCATAATACTGCCTTGGCTGCCCCTTCCAGATCCGCCCTTCGACGATATAGCGCCCCCGATCCAGCACATGCGCCAACGGCACCGAGAAGACTTCCTCTACCTCTCCACGCTCGGGCGTGGGGGTAAAAGCGTCTCGAACAAGGCTTAAAATCGGGATTATGCTATAGCTGGTGACGGTTTCATGCGTGCCCAGCCGCCCCAAGATCTGCACCCGATCCGGCGGCAGACCGATCTCTTCCCAAGCCTCGCGCAGGGCGGCGGCTTCGGGGCTTTCGTCACTGTCATCGACCTTGCCGCCCGGAAAGGCGATCTGCCCCGGGTGATGTTTCAGATGCGAGGCGCGTTTGGTCAGGATCAGCCGCGCTTGGCCCTGATGCAGCCAGATCGGCACCAAGACAGCCGCCGGACGCAAAACGCCGCCCGCAGAGGGGGCGGCGTTTGGGTTCAGATCAAAATCAGACGAAGCGCCCGCCGCGCGACCCAGCGCCGCGATCAGGCGATCTACCTCAGCCTGCATTGCCCTTTGCCTTTTCTGCCTCGATCCCCAAGGTGGTGGGGTCCATTTCATAATGCGCGCCGCAGAACTGGCAATCGGCGGTGACAAGGCCTTCGTCGGTGGTCATCGTTTTGATGTCTTTCGCCGAATAGATCGACATCGCTTGCCGCACTTTGTCCTCGCTGCACGAACAGCCGAATTTGACCGGCGTGGCGTCATAGACGCGCGGGCCTTCTTCGTGGAACAGGCGCACCAAAAGATCGGTCGGCGCAACGGTGGGGCCGATCATCTCGAGCTCTTCGACCGTGTCCAGCAGCATATTGGCGCGGTTCCAGTTTTCGGCCTCGGCCCCCGCCAGAATGTCGGTGTGATCAAGCAAGCCGCCCTCGCCCGACCCTTCGCCCGCCGCAACCCCGCCCATGCTTGGCATATGCTGCAGCATCACGCCGCCGGCCCGCCAATGCGCGGCCTCGCCCGGACGTTGGCTTTTGCCATAGGTCAGGGAAAACCGCGTCGGAATCTGCTCGGATTGCGCAAAATAGGTCTGGGCGCAATCGGCCAAGGAATTGCCAGAGATTGGCGTAAGCCCCTGATAGGGCTGCATATCTTGGCCCTGATCAATCATGATCGCGAAATAGCCTTCGCCGATCTGGCTAAAGGGCGTTGCCGCGTGATCCAGCCGATCTGCGTCATAGCTGGCCCAAGCGCGGATGCGCGCGGGTTCGCCGTCTTCGCTGGGGCCGTAATAGTCGGTTGCAATCAGACGCGCCGGCCCATTGCCCCGGATCTGCAAGCTTAGCTTCCAGCGCAGTTTCACCGATTGCCCGATCAGCGCGGTCAGCACCGCAGCCTCGGCAACCAAGGCTTCGATCACGGGGGGATAGCTGTGTTGGCGCAAGACATTGTCCAGCACCCCGTCCAGCCGCGCAACGCGGCCGCGGATGTCCGAAAGATCAAGTTGAAAGGGGAGGACAGTGTCATCCCAAGCGATTTGCGTTCCAAGGGTCATGGGGTTTCCTAAACGTGCCAGACTTGGCATACAGCGCCTATATAGTCAGAGCAACCGCAGGGCCAAGGGGTCGGCATGATCAAACGCTATGGAACCGCGCCGCAGATGGGCCGCCGCTATACCCGACGGCCGGGGGTCTATGCGGTTTTGCTGGATAGGGACGGGCTTTTGGTCACGCATCAGGCAGCGCCCACGCCCGAATTTCAGTTGCCCGGTGGGGGGATAGACCCCGGTGAGCATCCCATTGCCGCCCTGCACCGCGAGGTGATGGAAGAAACCGGCTGGCATATCGCGGGACTGCGGCGTTTGGGGGCGTTTCGCCGCTTTACCTTCATGCCGGAATACGAGCTTTGGGCGGAAAAGCTGTGCACGGTTTACCTTGCGCGGCCAACGCTGCGAATCAGCGCGCCGACCGAGGCCGGGCATCAGGCGGTTTGGCTTGATCCGAAAGACGCCTTGCAGCTTTTGGGCAATGAGGGCGACCGTGCCATGTTGGCGCGGGCTTTGCGTCAGGGATCGCCGCGATAGTCAAAGATCAGGCCCGAAACATCATCGGGAAAGTCTTGCCCACCGGCAAAGCTGTTTAGATCCCACAGCAGCGCCTCGAGCAATTGCGGGCTGTTCAGTGGCAAGTTTTGCCGCAGCAGGCTGATCATGCCCTGCGCGCCCAATTCATCCCCTGCGGGGCTAGGGCATTCGGTCACGCCGTCTGAGACCAGAAACAACCGATCCCCTGGCCGCAGCGTAAATTCGGTCTGTTGAAAGGTCGCATCGGTGATCAAGCCAATCGGCATGCCGCCGTTGCCCAATTCTTCGATCCGGCCATTTTTATGCAATAAAATCGGATGTGGATGGCCAGCCTGAACAAGGCAGGTCGCGCCAGTTCGCAGGTTGATCTCGGCATAGGCGAGGGTAAAATACTGATCCACCTGAATGTCTTCCAGCATCATTCGGTTCAGCCGTTCCGCCACCTCGGCCGGCCGCCAAGCGTCTTTGCGGCCATCCGGACCGGTTCGGAGCGCGATATTCTGATCGGCCGAGCCGCCAGAAAGTAAACCTGCCAACCGTGCCGTCATCATCGCCGAAGCCACGCCATGGCCCGAGACATCCACCGCATAAATCACAACCCTGTCGTCATCGATCACAAAGCTGCCCACCAGATCTCCGCCGACATGACCCGAGGGGCGCAGCATCAGCGCCGCCGTTCCCGCGCCAAAATCACGAAACCGCTCGCGCACCAAGGTTTGTTGCAACTTGCGCGCCTCGATCAGATCGCGGTCAAGCGAATCATACATCGCTTGCAGTTTCCCCAAGGTGCTGCTGATCAGCCGGTTCTTTTCGACCAGTTCATCCTGCATGCCGAGAATGCGCGTGCCCGAGCGCAGGCGGGCGCGCAACTCGTCTGCGTTAACCGGTTTCGAGACAAAATCATCGGCGCCATGTTCCAGCCCATCGGCGATTTCCGCCTTTTCAGATTTCGAGGTCAGCAGCACGAAATACCCATAGGCTTCACGCGGAAGTGCGCGAAAGGCCTTGCAAAATTCCAGCCCTGACATGCCTGTCATCATCCAATCTGACAGGATGATATCAAAATGTTTGGTCTGACACAGCGCCAAAGCCTCTTCGCCAGAGCCAGCTTCGGTGACATCATAGCCCCAGCGCGTTAACTGCATTTGCAAGATGCGGCGCTGGGCTTTGCTGTCGTCGACAACCAGCACCGGACGCGGTGGCAAGCCGCTGCGCGTATCCTTGAAGGTGGCGGGGGGGGTGCTGATCGTCACGGCAGTCTCCTTTGTCTGCCGCTGTTTTGACCTCGGAAGATTAACGCTAGATGAAGCCTAAAACTGCGCGTTTTCTGGGTTTTCTCCGTTACGATTTCTTAAGCCTCGACCGCCAGAATTGTCAGAGAAACATCGAAAGGCAGACCGCGCGATGATTGATTGGGATCGGCTGAACGAATTGCGTTCAGAAATCGGGGATGGTGATTTTGCCGAAGTGGTCGAGCTTTTCTTGTTGGAAGCAGATGAGGTGATTGCCCGCATTTCTGTCAGCGCGGGTGCCACAGCGCTGGAAGCGGATATGCATTTCTTAAAAGGAGCTGCCCTGAATTTGGGATTTCGCCGTTTCGCTGCCCTCTGTCAGGAGGGGGAAAAACGTGCGGCGACAGGCAGTTGCGATATCGAGCTTGCGACGGTGATCGACTGTTATCAGCAGTCGAAATCGATCCTGCTAAAGGGTGTCGCGCCAGAAGAGGGGGGCTAGATCAGAAACTCGGACAAAATATCGTCATTGGTGATGTCGCGATAGCTGAAGGCCGCTTCGTCCAATTGATCGAACAAAAGTTTAAAGTTCTCTGCCCGGCTGGTCTCAATTCCGATCAAGACCGAGCCAAAGTTGCGCGCCGATTTCTTCAGATATTCAAAGCGGGCAATATCGTCATCGGGGCCCAGCATTGACAGAAACTCGCGCAGGGCGCCGGGGCGCTGTGGCATCCGCAATATGAAGTATTTTTTCACCCCCGAATAGCGCTGGGCGCGTTCTTTCACTTCGGGCAGCCGTTCAAAATCGAAATTCCCGCCCGATGTAACGCAGATCACGGTTTTGCCGGCAATCAGATCGGCAAGCTCTGGCAAGACATCAATCGACAGCGCACCCGCAGGTTCCAGCACGATGCCTTCGATGTTCAGCATTTCCAGCATGGTGACGCAGATGCGGTCTTCGGGGGCCAGCAAGACCTCATCTGCCTGCACCATCTTCAGCGCCTCGAAGGTGCGCGCACCCAGGCGGGCCACGGCGGCGCCATCGACAAAGCTGTTTACCTTTTTCAGCGTTACGGGGCCTTGCCCCGCAAGCGCTGCGGTCAGGCTGGCGCCGCCCAAAGGCTCTACAAAGCGAAACTCTGTCTGCGGCGCCTCGCTGCGCAGATATCGGGTTACGCCAGAGGCAAGCCCGCCGCCGCCCACGGGCAAGATCACCAAATCGGGCGCTTGGCCAAGCTGATCTAGCATTTCCACCGCGACCGAGGCTTGGCCTTCGATCACATCCTCGTCGTCAAAGGGTGACAAAAAATGCGCGCCTTTTTCGGTACAAAACGCCTGTGCTGCGCCAAGAGTCTTGTCGAAATAATCACCCGTCAGCACAATCCGCACCCAATCTCCGCCAAAGGCACGGGTTTTGTCGATCTTTTGCTGCGGCGTTGTCACCGGCATAAAAATCGTGCCGGTAACACCAAAATGTTTGCAGGCAAAGGCAACGCCCTGCGCATGATTGCCCGCGCTGGCGCAGACAAATTCGGTCTGCTCGGGCTTGGCCGCGCGCACTTTGCGCATCGCGGTAAAGGCACCGCGCAGTTTATAGCTGCGCACCGGTGACAGATCTTCGCGTTTCAACCAGATTTCGGCGCCATATCGGCGCGACAGATAATCGTTGCGCTGCAAAGGCGTGCGCGGAAACAACTCGCGCAGGCGTTTGGTCGATTGTCGGGCGGCGTCAGCGAAATCGGTCATAAACGTCCTTGTGCTATTCTGGCTGAAATCCGGCGATCAGCCGCCGCAGGCCAATCACCGCGCCGACCCCGATTGCGGCAAGCGTCACAGGCCCAGACCAGGCCAGCGCCGCGATCGCCGTTACGCCTTGGCCAACCGAGCATCCCATGGCGATCACGCCGCCGATACCCATCAGCGCGGCGCCGCCAACTTGGCGGCCCAATTCGCGCGGGTCTTCACAGGCCTCCCAGCGAAACAGCCCGCGCAGGGTTGATCCTGCCAGCGCACCCAGCAGAACCCCCGCAACCGAGCCGACCGAAAACGTCAGCCCGCCGGCGGTCGAGGTCATCAGATAGATCAGCGTCCGGCCAATCGGTGCGGTAAAGGAGGGGCCTTCGACACCAACCTCGCCAAAACTGTTGATGTTCAGCCAAGTGGTGCCAACAAAGGCCCAGACCACCGACAGCCCCGCCACAGCACCCCAAAACAGCATGCGGGGTGACTGGCGCAAGGGTGCATAGGCCAGCGCCCAGATCACCGCCGCCAAACCGATCAGGCTTGCCGTCAGCATTGGCGACAGGCCAATCAGGCGCTGCGCGGTTTCGGTGATCCCCTGTGGTCCGGCGGCCAAGCGCTGCGGAAACAGCGCGATCCGCAGCTCGGCCAAGGGGCCCGACAGCGCGATAAAGCCGAAAAGCCCCATCACCACCACCACGACCAAAGACCGCAAATCTCCGCCGCCAAAGCGCACCAGCGCGCCAAAGCCGCAGTTCCCCGCCATCGCCATGCCATAGCCAAACAGCAGCCCGCCAAAGATGCTGGCCAGCGGGTTCCAGGCAAACTGATGATACATCGTCTGCGGCAAGTCGATCAGCCCCTGCCTTGCCGCCAGTTGCGTGCCAAAAATCGCCACGCCGACAACAATGCCCCAGAGCCGCAGCCGCCGCTGATCGTCGCCGTAAACCGCGGTTTCAATCGCGCCCAGCGTGCAAAACTGCCCCAACCGCGCGGCAAGCCCCAAGGCCAGACCGCCGATCAGCCCAACAAGCGCCGCAAGCAAGCCAAATGGTAGATCTGCCATGCTCCCCTCCCGTGGATCAGCCGTTTCAGTCTGCGCTGGTTTCCGCCACGCCGTAAAGGGCCGCCAGACATTTGATTGCGGCGGTGACCTTGGGGTCGCGGATTGAATAGAAAATCGCTTGGCCTTCGCGCCGCGCCTCGACCAGCCCTTCCAGCCGCAGCCGCGCCAGATGCTGGCTGACAGCGGCTTGCCGCGAGTCGAGCAGCTTTTCCAGCGCAGTCACGCTTTTTGGCCCCGAGGTCAGATAGCACAGAATGGTCAGACGGCCTTCGTTGCCCAAGGCCTTTAGAAAGTTGGCAGCATCCAGCGCACCCGAAACCAGACCCGTCACATCAGGCGCCGAGCTTTGTGGGGTTTCTTGGTCGTTCAGCTGCCCAAACGTCATTTTTGGCCTCTTGCCGGATTTATGCGAAGACACATGCCGCTTGGGCCCGAAAACTGCCAGCGAAAACCGCGAATATCAGCGGTTTTCGCCAGTTTTTCGCCGGTTCAGGCCGCAGAAACCCGCCAGATTACGTTGCCAACGTCATCGGCCATCAGCAAAGACCGCTTGTCTGGCCCAACTTTGACCCCAACCGGACGCCCGCGCGAGAATTTTTCATCTTCGGACAAAAAGCCCGACAGAATATCACGCGGCTTTCCAGATGGCTTGCCGTCTTTGAACGGCACAAACACCAGCTTATAGCCGCTAAGGGTCGAGCGGTTCCACGATCCGTGCTGCCCGATCACCATACCCTCGCCAAAACCGGGCAGGGTGCCATCGGGCATCCAGCACAGGCCCAAAGACGCGGTGTGCCCGCCCAAAGCATAATCAGGCGTGATCGCACGGGCGACCAAAGCTGCGTCTTGCGGCACGCGGTCGTCAACGGTTTTGCCCCAATAGCAATAGGGCCAGCCATAAAAGCCGCCGTCTTGAACCGAGGTCAGGTAATCGGGCGGGGTCTCGTCGCCCAGACCGTCACGCTCGTTGACCACCGTCCACAAAGCGCCGGTGACCGGCTCCCAAGCGGTGCCGACCGCATTGCGCAGACCGCTGGCAAAGATCCGCGCCTGACCGCTGGCAATGTCATATTCCCAGATGCAGGCGCGGCCTTCTTCGGCCTGCATCCCATTGTCGCCAATGTTGGAAAGCGAGCCTACGCCTGCATAAATCTTGCTTCCATCAACCGAGGCGATCAGGCTGCGCGTCCAATGGCCACCGGGTTTGAAATCACACAGCTTGGTGCCCGCGCCCTGCAAAGCAAGCGCGCCGTCCTGATAGGGAAAGGCCGAAATGCCGTCGGTATTGCCGACGTAAAAGGTGCCATTGACCAAGGCCATGCCAAAGGGTTGGTTCTGATGTTCCAAAAACACCTCGCGCTGTTCGGCGACGCCGTCGCCATCGGCGTCGCGCCACAGGGTGATGCGGTTGGCGCTGACACCCAAGGCATGGGCGCGGCGCATCGTGGCCTGCACGGCGCGGTCCATCAGGGTTTTTGGCGGATCGGCCTGTTGCAACGCCTCGGCCACCAGCACATCGCCATTTGGCAAAACTTCGATCCAGCGTGGGTGCAGCAGGTTGCTGGCAAAGGCGTTCACCTTCAGACCTGCGGCGGCAATCGGCAGCTCGCCTTCGGCCCAACCGCGCGCTGTTGGCATTTTCAGGGTCATAATGCCCTGCTTTTTCGCCAAAGGAATGGCAGGGGCCGTGCCCACTGCTTGGATTTTCGGTGCGTTAAAGCTGCGCAGCAGCACCATCGTTGCGCCAACAAGTGCGGTCGCGCGGGCCATAAAGCTCATCTGTCGTCCCCTTTGGTTTCGCTGCAAGTGGTAGCGCAAAGCGCTGGGCAAGGAAAGCGGATGCCGCGGCAGGGTTTTCCAGCGGTGGGGGCGATTTTTTACTTTCCCTTGGCTGCCAAATCAGCTTATTTAGAATCATTCCAAAAAGAGGCCGCCATGATCCCCGGATTTTCAAACCGTCGTCGTTTTTCTGATCTGAGTGAGCAGGAAATCCTTGCGCTTGCGATTTCCTCTGAGGAAGACGATGCCCGGATTTACCGCAGCTATGCCCAAAGCCTGCGCGGTGATTTTCCGGCCTCGGCGGCGGTGTTTGACGGCATGGCGGTCGAAGAAGACAGCCATCGCAAGCGCTTGATTGATCTGCATGTCGCGCGCTTTGGCGATGTAATCCCGCTGATCCGGCGCGAGCATGTGGCAGGGTTTTATGCGCGCCGGCCGGTATGGCTGACCGAAAACCTAAAGCTCGAGCGGATTCGTGAAGAGGCCCGCGCGATGGAGCATCAGGCGGCGGATTTCTATCTGCGTGCGGCGGCCAATACCTCGGATGCCGCGACCCGCAAGCTGCTGGGCGATCTGGCGGCCGCTGAACAGGGCCACGAGCAACACGCCATCGGCCTTGAAGCCCAGCATCTGGGCGATGATGCCCGCGATGATGAAGACAAGGCCGCGCATCGCCAGTTTATTCTGACATGGGTGCAGCCCGGTCTTGCGGGGCTGATGGATGGCTCTGTTTCCACGCTTGCGCCGATTTTTGCCACGGCTTTTGCGACGCAGAACACCTGGACGACGTTTTTGGTTGGGCTTGCGGCCAGCGTGGGTGCTGGCATCTCGATGGGCTTTACCGAAGCGGCGCATGATGACGGCGTGCTGTCGGGCCGTGGCAGCCCGATCAAGCGCGGCTTTGCCTCGGGCATCATGACCATGCTGGGCGGTTTGGGCCATGCGCTGCCCTATCTGATCCCCGATTTCTGGACCGCGACGACGATCGCCATGGTGGTGGTTTTTGTCGAACTTTGGGCGATTGCCTGGATTCAGAACCGCTATATGGAGACGCCGTTTTTACGTGCGGCCTTGCAGGTTGTGCTGGGCGGTGTTTTGGTCTTTGCCGCAGGGGTTCTGATCGGAGGCGGTTGAATGTATCGCAAAGGCGAGGTGAAATACGAGGCGCTGGCGCTGCCGGATCGGGTGCAATTGCCTGACGATCAGGCCTTGCGCGCCGCTGAAGGCTTTCGCGATTACATGCGAAAACGCCATTCGGTGCGGCAATATTCCAACCGCGCGGTGCCGCAAGCGGTGATCACCGCCTGTATCGAGGCCGCCTGCACAGCGCCTTCGGGCGCGAACCATCAGCCTTGGCATTTTGTCGCCATCAGCAACCCAGCGATGAAAGCGCAGATCCGCGCTGCAGCCGAAGAGGAAGAGCGCGCATTTTATTCCGGCGGGGCGGGCGATGAGTGGTTGGCAGCGCTTGAGCCGATTGGCACTGGCGTCGAGAAGCCGCATTTGACCCAAGCGCCTTGGCTGATTGTGGTCTTTGCGCAGCGCTATGGGCTGACCGAGGATGGCACCCGCTATAAGAATTACTATGTGCCTGAAAGCGTGGGCATCGCCACCGGCATGCTGATCACCGCGCTGCATCAGGCGGGCTTGGTCTGTTTGGAGCATACGCCCAATCCGATGAAGTTTCTGGCCGAGCTTTGCGGCCGGCCCGCGCAGGAAAAGCCGGTGATGATCTTGCCAGTCGGCTATCCAGATGCGGCGGCGACCGTGCCTGCGGTGGCCAAGCGCAAAAAGCCCGCAGATCAGGTGATGTCGGTTTTTGAATAAGGCCAAGGCGGGGGCCAGCCCCCGCGCGCTGCGCGCGTCCCCCGGGATATTTTCAGACAGATGAAGGGCGCGGGGTTGCGCTTGATTTGGGGGCGTGAGAGTTTGCCGTTATGCTTGCGATATTCCTGAAAACGCTTCCCTTCTTTGCTGTCATCGGTCTTGGCTTTGCGGCTGGGCGGATGCGGTTTTTCACGGCTGAGGCGACGGTTTATCTGACCAAATTTGTGTTTTATTTCGCGCTGTCGGCGATGCTGTTTGGCTTTGCGGCGAACCTTGATCTGTCGGCGGTGTTTTCCTGGGCTTTTGTTTGGGCGTATTTTCTGGCCTCGAGCCTGGTTTGGGCCTTGGTGGCGGCAGTGGCCTTGTTGCGCGGCGCCGGGCCAGAGGAGGCGGTGTTTGAAGCCCATACCGGGGTGATCGGCAATGTCGGGTTTTTGGGCATTCCGATGTTGACGCTTTTGCTGGGCAAGGCGGCGGTGGGGCCGGTGCTTTTGGTGCTGGCGGTGGATTTGATCGTGTTTTCCTCGGTGCTGACCATCGTGATCACGGGCGTGCGTGAGGGTCGGATGAGCTTGGGCATTTTTCGCATTCTGGCGGTTGGATTGCTGAAGAACCCGATGATCGTTTCGGTGAGCCTTGGTTTGGCTTGGGGGGCGACCGGATGGAAGCTGCCGGTGCCGGTGAATGAGTTCATGACGCTTTTGGGGGCGGCGGCGACGCCTTGTGCGCTGTTTGCGATTGGCGGATCGCTGGCGGGGCGGTCGGCAGAGCGTTGGCCGGTGGCGGGCTGGCTGTCGATCTCGAAGCTGTTTTTGCATCCGGCGGCGGTGGCTTTTGCCGCCTTTGTGGTGTTTCCGGTCGAGCGCTATGCTGCGGGGGTGATGGTGGCGGCGGCCTCGCTGCCGGTGGCGGGGAATGTGTTTATCCTGGCGCAGCACTACGGCGTGGCACCGCAGCGGGTTTCGACCGCGATTTTGATTTCGACGGCGCTTTCGGTGCTGACGGTGACGGCGGTGATCGCTTTGGTCACGCATTAAGGGGGTAGAATGAAAACTGTAAGTGAAAATCGGGCCTTTGGCGGCGTGCAGGGGGTTTACAGCCATGCTTCTGCGGCGACAGGCACCGAGATGACCTTTGGTTTGTTTCTGCCAGCCGAGGCCGAAGACGGGCCGGTGCCGGTGCTGTGGTATCTGTCGGGTCTGACCTGCACGCATGAAAATGCGATGGTGAAATCAGGTGTGCAGCGCTGGGCGGCCGAGGCGGGGATTGCGGTGGTTTTCCCTGACACCAGCCCGCGCGGCGACGGCGTGTTTGACGATGCCGCCTATGATTTGGGGCAGGGGGCGGGGTTTTATGTCAATGCCACGCAAACGCCTTGGGCGCCGCATTTTCGGATGTGGGATTATGTCACCGAGGAGTTGCCGCGGCTGTTGTTCAGTGCCTTTCCTTTGGCCGAGGCGGCGCAGGCCATCACCGGCCATTCGATGGGCGGCCATGGTGCCTTGACCATCGCGATGAGCTTTCCGGGGCGGTTCCGCTCGGTTTCGGCCTTTGCGCCGATCTGCCATCCCAGCGCCAGTGCCTGGGGGCGCAAGCAGTTCACCGCCTATCTGGGCGCGGATGAGGCGGCTTGGGCCGGCCATGACGCGACGCTTTTGATGAAAAAGCGCGGCTTTGATGGGCCGATGCTGATTGATCAGGGCAGCAGCGATCAGTTCCTTGATCTGCTTAAACCCGAAGCCTTGGCGCAAGCGATGGCTGAGACGCGGCAAAGCGGGGCGTTTCGGATGCAAAAGGGCTATGACCACAGCTATTTCTTCGTCTCGACCTTTATCGAAGAGCATGTCGCCTTTCACGTCGGCGCGCTGCATGGCTGAGGCGGGTGCAAGCACGCGGATTTTCATTGATGCCGATGCCTGCCCGGTCAAGCTTGAGGCCGAGCGGGTGGCGACGCGGCTTTCGGTGCGGATGATCTTGGTCTCGAACGGTGGCATCAGGCCTTCGGAAAATCCGCTGGTGGAAAGTGTCTATGTCGCGGCGGGGCCAGATGAGGCCGACAAATGGATCGCCGAGGCTTGCGGTCCGGGCGATGTGGTGGTGACCGGCGATATTCCCTTGGCGGCGAAATGCGTGGCCGCGGGGGCGCGGGTGATCAAGCACAATGGCGAAGAGCTGAACGACCGCAATATCGGCAATGTGCTGGCGACCCGAGATTTGATGGCCGATCTGCGCTCGGCTGATCCGTTTCGCCAAGGTGGTGGCAAGCCGTTCAGCAAGACCGACCGCTCGCGGTTTTCCGAAGGGTTGGATCGTTTGGTGCGTCAAGCGCTGCGCTGATGTCGCAAGCAGGCTAGACCTGTGGCGGCGATCGGGGCTTTCTGACGCCATGGTTCAGATCCACATCCCCCCCTCGCTGTCGCCGCCGACGCCGCCTGCTGCCGGAATTCTGTTTGCTTTGGGCGGTGGGGTGATCCTGTCGGTCAATGATCTGGCGATCAAGGCGTTGTCGGGCGACTATGCGCTGCATCAGGTGATCTTGATCCGCGCCTTTGTTGGCATGGCGATTGTGCTGTCGCTGATGGCCTATTCGCGGCGCGGCTTTGCGCAGATCCGCACCGGACGCTGGCGCGAGCATTTGCTGCGGGTGGGCATCGTTATGGTGTCGAATGTGACCTATTTTCTGGGGCTTTCGGCGCTGCCCTTGGCGGATGCGGTGGCGACGGCCTTTATCTCGCCCTTGCTGATCACCATGATGTCGGCGCTGGTGTTGCGCGAATATGTCGGGCCACGGCGCTGGGCTGCGGTGGCGGTGGGGATGCTGGGCGTGCTGGTCATGGTGCGGCCGGGGTCGGGGGTTATTCAGCCGGCGGCGATTTTGGTGCTGATTTCGGCGTTTTGCTATGCCAGCAGCAATCTGATGACGCGGCAGATGCGCGACACCGAATCGGCTGCAACGCTCAGCTTTTATGTGCAGGTCGGGTTCATTGTGGTCAGCTCTGCGATGGGGCTTTGGGTCGGCGATGGCCATTTGGCGCAAAGCGATGGGGTCTTGGTGTTTTTGTTCCGGCCTTGGGTGCTGCCGCCGCTGCAAGATTGGTGGGCCTTTGCCGCCACGGGTGGGGCGGTGGGGGTTGGCGGGCTGATGATGAGCCAAGCCTACCGCACCACCGAAGCCGCCTTGGTCGCGCCCTTTGAATATATCGGCATGCCGATGGCAATTTTCTGGGGCGTGGTTGTGTTTGGCACTTGGCCGGATCATCATGCTTGGGTGGGCATCGCGCTGATCTGCGGTGCGGGGCTTTATACGCTGTGGCGCGAGACGGTGCACAAAAAGCAGGTCGATGTCGCGGCCCCCAGCGGAGATATATGAGGGATTATGACTGTTGAAATGATCGGACCAGAGGCCGAAGCGCTGCTGGATTGGCCAGGGCTGATTGCGGCGCTTGAGGCAGGCCACAGCCTGCCGCGCGCCGAGATCAATGATCTGTTTTTGTATCGTGGGCCCGATGTCTTGCTGGATCGTGCCGCTTGGATCGAGGGCTTGGGCGCGCTGGTCAAGGTCGCGACCGTGGTGCCGGGCAATAAGGCGCGCGGTTTGCCGAATGTGAATGGCGTGGTCAATCTGTTCAACGATCAGACTGGCCTGCTCGAGGCTTTGGTTGATTTTCATCTTGTCACCAAATGGAAAACCGCGGGCGATAGCCTGCTCTCGGCCAGCAAATTGGCGCGCAAAGATGCCAAGAGGTTTCTTTTGGTCGGCGCAGGCACTGTCGCGCGTTCGATGCAGCAGGCCTATTCAGCGCTTTGGCCTGACGCGCAGTTCACGGTCTGGAGCCGGAGCCGCGCCACCGCAGAGGCGATGGGTCTGCCCGTGGCCGATGATCTGCAAAGCGCCGTGCAGGCCGCAGATGTGATCTGCACCGCCACCATGGCTTCGGAGCCGCTGATCAAGGGCGAATGGCTGCGCGCGGGACAGCATCTGGATCTGATCGGCGCCTATAACCCCCGCATGCGCGAAGTTGACGATGCCGCGATGGCGCGCGCGCGGGTGTTTGTCGACAGTCGGGCAACCACGCTGCACCATATCGGCGAGCTGATCGAGCCGCTGAAATCTGGCGCGCTGCGCGAAGCCGATATTCAGGGCGATTTTTATGACATCGCCCAAGGCAGCTATGCCCGCCAATCAGAGGATGAGATCACCATCGCCAAAAACGGTGGCGGCGCTCATCTGGATCTGATGACCGCCGCCTATATCCAAGCCAAGTGGCGCGCGCGTTAAAACGTCAGCGCGCGGTCGCCCTGTGCATCTTTGATCCGGCTGGGCAGGCCCATCTGGTTCAAAAGCTGCAGAAAGGGCTTGGGGTCAAGGTCTTCGACATTGGCCATCTCGCCCAGATCCCAGATGCCATTGGCAATCAGCAGCGCCGCCGCCACCGGAGGCACGCCAGCGGTATAGGAAATGCCCTGTGATCCGACCTCGTTAAAGGCGTCTTTGTGGTCGGCGACGTTATAGATAAACACCTCGGTGGCTTTGCCGTCTTTCTGACCGCGCACCACATCCCCGATGCAGGTCTTACCGACATAATCCGGCGCAAGGCTCGACGGGTCTGGTAGCACCGCCTTGACCAGTTTCAGCGGGATCACCTCTAGCCCTTCGGCGGTTTTCACCGGTTGTTCCGACAAAAGCCCAAGGTTTTTCAGCACGGTAAAGACGTTGATATAGTGATCGCCAAAGCCCATCCAGAACCGCACATCGGCAGCCGGATAGCGATGTGCCAGCGAATGCACCTCGTCGTGGCCGGTCATATAGGCCTTTTGCTTGCCGACAACGGGCAGATCAAACTCTTGGCCGACCTCGAACATGCTGTTTTGTTGCCAAGCGCCTTTTTGCCAGGAATAGACCGTGCCGGTGAATTCGCGGAAGTTGATTTCGGGGTCAAAGTTGGTCGAGAACCACCGCCCATGCGAGCCTGCATTAATATCAACGATATCAATGCTTTCAACGCTGTCTAAATAATCATCCGCCGCCAGCCGCGCATAGGCATTGACCACGCCCGGATCAAAGCCAACGCCCAAAATCGCGGTGACACCGGCGGCTTTGCAGGCCGCACGGCGCTGCCATTCATAATTGCCATACCACGGCGGGGCCTCACAAATCTTGGCGGGGTCTTCGTGGATCGCGGTGTCCATATAGGCGACACCGGTTTCGATACAGGCTTGCAGCACCGACATATTCACAAAGGGCGAGCCGACGTTGATCACGATCTGACAGCCGGTCTGACGGATCAGGGCCACCACCTCGGCGGTCTGGGTCGCATCCACCGCATGGGCGTCAAACCGACCCGCGACCTTCATCGCGGCTTTTTCCTGCACCGAGGCGATGATGGCTTCGCATTTGCCAAGCGTTCGGCTTGCGATATGCAGATCGCCCAAAACATCGTTATGTTGCGCGCATTTATGCGCCACAACCTGTGCGACGCCACCTGCGCCAATGATCAAAACATTACGTTTCACTTCGAACCGTCTCCTTTAAGGACAGAGGGAAGGGGGTCAGCCGAGGCTGCTCTCAAAATCGGCATAGCCGAAACTGCGGGAGACGGTGAGGCTCCCATCGCGTTCTTTCAGCACAATCGCGGGCATCCGCACGCCATTGAACCAATTCTTTTTCACCATGGTATAGCCAGCGGCATCGGCAATCGACAAACGGTCGCCAACGGCAAGCGGCTGCGGAAAGCTGAATTCGCCAAAGATATCGCCAGCAAGACAAGACTTGCCACAGATCATATAGGGGTGCGGGCCAGAGGTCTGCATCCGCGCCGATTGGCGATAGATCAGAAGGTCCAGCATATGCGCTTCGACCGAACTGTCAATGATAGCCAAGTCTTTGCCGTTGTTCAGAATATCCAGCACCGTGACTTCAAGGCTTGCCGCGCCAGTGATCGCCGCTTCGCCGGGCTCCAGAAACACCTGCACGCCAAACCGCGCCTGAAACGCCTTTAGCCGCGCGGCCAGACGCTGCAGCGGATAGCCCTCGCCGGTGAAATGAATGCCGCCGCCAAGGCTGACCCAATCCAGCCGCATCAGAAAATCGCCAAACTCGGCCTCAATCCGGGTCAATTGCTGATCGAACAGATCAAAGTCGTCGTTCTCGCAGTTGTAATGGATCATCACGCCAGAAATCTTGTCGGCCACCGCCATCAGCTTGGCCAGATCCCATTCGCCCAAACGGCTGAACGGGCGCGCCGGATCGGCAAGGTCAAACCCCGAGGTCGAAAAGCGCGGGTTCAGCCGCAGCCCGCGCGCGATGCTTTGGGTTTCGGCGTCAAAGCGGTTCAGCTGGGAAATCGAGTTGAAGATGATCTTATCGGCATAGCCCACCGCCTCGGCCACCTCATCTGCGGCCCAAGCCACCGAATAGGCATGGGTCTCGCCGCCAAATTTCTGCGCGCCAAGACGCAACTCATAAAGGCTGGACGAGGTCGTGCCATCCATATGCGGCTGCATCTCGGGGAAGGCGGGCCAGGTCGCAAAGCACTTCAACGCCAGCAAGACCTTGGCGCCAGAAGCTGCGCGTAGCTGGTCCATCACCGCCATATTGCGGGCAAGAGCGGTCTTGTCGATCAGGTAGTAAGGCGTCGGAATCATGGCGTCCCCCTAAATCCAAGAGGGGGGCGGTATAGGCCGATCCCCTTGCGCATGCAAGTAAGCCGCTAGGATGACAGCGGTGTAACAGCGGCGGCCAGCGCGGCCAGATAGCTTTCGGTGCTGGCGGCGTAAAGCCGGGCACGCGCCACCGCCTCGGCAGGGGTCAGGGCGGTAAAGCCAATCGCATCATGCGGGCGCAACTGGGCCGCGGCATCCAGATCACAATCCAGCACGGTGGCGATCTTGGGATAGCCGCCCGTGGTCTGATGATCGGCCAAAAGCAGGGTTGCCACACCATCGCCCGCCACCTGCACTGATCCGCGTGCAATAGGCTCTGATGGCATGGTTAGAGCCACATTCGGCGCAATATCAGGCCCCGCAAGCCGCACGCCCATGCGGTTGCCCGCCGCCGTCAGGCTGAAAGGCGAGGAGAGAAAGGCTTGCAGCGTTTCCGGCGCAAAGCAGCGATCTTGCGGCCCAAGCGTGACATGCAGGCGGTGACGCGGCCGCGCGAAAACCGGGCACGGCAGGGCGCGATCTGGCCCGACAACGCGGGGGGACTCGATCTGCAGATCCATCCCCGCCGTCACCAGCCCGCCGCCCTTGCCGCTGCTGCCATGGGTGGCATGGCTGCCCAGCCACAGCGGCGCCTTAAGCTCGCCCGCAACGGCCAGATAGCACCAACTGCCCCAAGGCCCGCGCCGCAGCGTCAGGCTTTGCCCCGCCGCCAGCGTCAGCACCTGCCACGAACCAAAGGCCTGATCTGTCTCGACAATAAACCCAGCCCCCGCAACGGCAAGGCTGATCGGCCCCGCCAGACAGTCAAGCCGCAGCCCCCCTAACGAAACCTCGATCGCCGCTGCGTCCAAACGGTTGCCCAAAGCCGCATTTGCAGCACGGTAGGCCAGCCTGTCCATCGGCCCCGAAGCAGTGACGCCAAAGCGGGCAAAGCCAAAGCGGCCGGCATCTTGCACCGAAACCAAGGGGCCAGCGGCGGTGATGCGCAGATGCGCGCTCATCTGGCGGCCTCGAATTCGGCGCGGCTGATGCGGCGAAACTGCACCGCGTCGCCGACGTCAAACAAGAAAGGGCGGGCGGGGTCGTCTTGTAAAATCGCGGTGGGGGATCGGCCGATGATCCACCAGCCCGTGGGCATCATCAGCGTGGTGACGATGCATTGCGCGCCTGCAATAATCACCGATCCTGCCGGCACATCGCGCAGGGCGGTGTCTTTGCGCGGCAGCTGTAATTCGGCTCTAACACCGCCCAAATAGGCATAGCCGGGGGCGAAACCATAAAGGAACACGGTATAATCGCCCGCCAGATGCGCCGCGATCACCGCTTCGGGCGAAAGACCGCTCCGACGCGCCACTTCGGGCAGATCAGGAGCAAGCTCGGCGTCATAGCAAACCTGCACTTCGCGCTGGGTCTGCGCGCGGGTTTGCAAGGCTGGCCGGGCGATCAGGCGGCGCAAATCCGTCTCTATTGCTGCATGATCGGTCAAGATGGGGTCAAACCGCACCAGCAGATTGACGAAGGCCGGCGTGGCTTCGCGAAAGCCAAGGCAGGGGTGATCGGCCAACATGGCATCCAGATGCAGTACGGCGCGATGCGCTTGCGCCGTGATCGCATCGCCAAATTCGACCAAGACGGCCTGTTCGGCCACGGCGCGAAAAATCGGATACAGGCTCACACAAAGGCCGCCAGTTTCACGCCCGCCGCCGCCAGCCCCTGCCGGATGCTTTGCGCCATCGCAACCGCATGTGGGCTATCGCCATGCACGCAGATTGATTGCGCGCGCAGCTTAACATGGCCACCGCCCAGCACCGGCATTTCGCCGGTCTCCAGCAGGTGCAACAGCCGCTGCGTGGCCGCATTTGCATCCGTGATCATCGCGCCGGGCTGATCGCGCGGCACAAGCTGGCCATTGGCTTGATAGGCGCGGTCGGCAAAAACCTCGGAAAAACTGGTCAGACCGGCGGCCTCGGCTGCGGCTTCCAGTTCGGTGCCCGAAATTGCCAAAAGCGCCAGATCGCGCGACAGGGCGCGGGTGGCGCGGGCAATGGCATCGGCCACGCCACGGTTGGCAGCGGCCAGATTGGCCAGCGCGCCATGGGCTTTGACATAGGCGATCTGAACCCCCGCCACGGCCGCAGCCCCCATCAAAGCACCGATTTGCACCGCAACCATCCGCTCGATCTGGGCTTCGCTCATCGGGATCACCCGCCTGCCAAAACCCAAAGGGTCGGCATAGCCCGGATGCGCGCCAACCCGCACGCCCTTGGCCTGCGCCAAAAGCAGCGTCGCCACCATTGTGTCGGGGTCCGAGGCATGGCCGCCACAGGCAATATTGGCCGAGGTGACACAGCCCAGAATGGCAGCATCATCGCCCATGGCCCAAGGACCAAAGCCTTCGCCCAGATCAGAATTCAGGTCGATCTGCATGTGAACCCCCCGCCGCGCTCTGCGCATAGTTGTGACCAGCCGCAGGCGGGCTTTCAAGGCGAAAGGCGAAAATATCGGGCAGGGATGCAAAAAACGAACAGGATCGTTCACTTTCTGTCGTCAAAACCACCAAGATTCATTGACCTTTCCCGAAAATCCCTCATCTATCCCGAAACAAAGTTGCCCCCTGCAAAACCTAAGGTTTCCCAATGAAATATTTCACCACCCACCGCATGACGGCCATTGTCGTTCTGATTGTCGCCGCCGCTTGGGTGCTTACGGGCAAGTTTTCTTCTGTTGGCAGCGAAGCCGCCGCGCAAGATGAGGCGCCCGCTGCGGCAGAGGCTCCGGCGGTGGTGCGGCGAACGGTGGCGGCGGTTGCGCCGATCTACACCCAATATGCCCGCGAAATCCGGCTGTCGGGGGTGACCGAGGCGGATAAGCAGGCGGTGCTGGCGGCGCGGTCTTCGGGGATTGTGGCCAAGCTGGGGGCGCAGCAGGGGCAAGATGTCAGCTCTGACACGCTGATCTTGCAGCTGGAAGGCGATGAGGTGATCGCGGGCGTTGAAACTGCCAAAGCCGCGCTGGCGCAAGCCAAGGAAAAGCTGTCGATCGGCGAGACCCTGTTCAAAAAAGGCTCGCTGGCTGAATTTGAGCTGACCTCGCGGCGGGCGGCGGCTTCGGCGGCCGAGGGCGCGCTTGCACAGGCAGAGGCGGCGCTGGATCGGTTGCAGCTGAAGGCGCCCTTTGCCGGCACCGTGGATTCGGTTGCGGTTGAGATCGGCGAATCGGTGCAATCGGGCGCGCCGATTGCGACGCTGCTGGCGCTGGATCCGATTGTGATCAAGGCCGAGGTCAGCGAAAGAGATGTCGGCTTTGTCTCGACCGGATCGCGCGCCATGGTGCGGCTGGTCAATGGTGTCGAGATGGAGGGGATCATTCGCCATGTCGCGATGCAGGCCTCGCCCGTCACCCGCACCTTTGCGGTTGAGGTGGCGCTGCCCAATGCCGACCGCAAAATCCCCTCGGGCATGACAGCTGAAGTGCGGCTTTATGCTGACAAGCAAGAGGCAGTCTTCGTGCCGCGGTCGATCATCACGATTTCGGACACCGGCGATCTGGGGCTGCGGGTTGTGGGCGGCGATAACATCGCAGATTTTGCCAAGGTCTCTATTCTGGACGATGGCGAACAGGGGCTGGTGGTGACTGGCGTGCCAAAAGACAAGCTGGTGATCGTGGCTGGGCAAGATCTGGTCAGCAACGGCGATCTGGTTGAGGTCAAGGAAATGACCGTTGCCGAAGCTGCAAAGGCGCTGAAATGAAGATCGTTGAAACCGCGATTAACAATGCGCGCCTGACGCTTTCGGTGCTGGTGTTTTTGCTGGTGACCGGCGCGCTGGCCTATAACTCGATTCCGAAAGAGGCCGAGCCAGACATTCAGATTCCGATCATCTATGTCAGCATGCATCTGGACGGCATCTCGCCCGAAGACAGCGAAAGACTGCTGCTGCGGCCGATGGAAACTGCGCTGAAATCTATTCAGGGCGTCAAGAAGATGACCGCGACCGCCTATCAGGGCGGCGGCAACGTCTTGATGGAGTTTCAGGCCGGTGCCGATTTGGCCAAGGCGAAAACCGATGTCAAAGACAAGGTCGATGACGCCAAGCGCAATCTGCCCTCCGAGATTGACGCGCCAACGGTGAATGAGGTCAATATCAGCGAGTTTCCGGTGCTGGTTGTCACGCTTTCGGGCAATGTGCCCGAACGGGTGCTGAACACGGCGGCGCGGTCCTTGCGCGACCGGATCAAAGAGGTGCCGGGCGTGCTGGATGCCGCCTTGCAAGGCGTGCGCGATGATCTGGTCGAGATTGTCATCGATCCGGCCAAGCTGTCGTCTTATGGCCTGCGCCCCGATCTGCTGATTGCGGGCTTTAACGCCAACAACCGGCTGATCACCGCAGGATCATTGGAAGGCGCCGAGGGCAAATACGCGATCAAAGTGCCGTCCTTGCTGGAAACGGTCAAGGATCTGGCCAATCTGCCGGTGGTGGCCAGCAACAACGCCATTGTGCGCGTTAGCGATCTGGCCGAAATTCGGCCGACCCTGAAAGACCCCACCACCGTGACGCGGCTGAACGGCAAGGCGGCCGTGGCGGTCGAGGTGTCAAAGCGCACGGGTGCCAACCTGATCGACACTGTCGATAAGGTCAAAGTCGTGACCGCCGCGCTGCAAGCCCAACTGCCTGCTGGCATCGAAGTGACCTTTAGTCAGGATAAATCGACCAATATCCGGCAAATGCTGTCAGATCTGCAAAACTCGGTTCTAACGGCCGTGGTGCTGGTCTTTATCATCATCCTTTATGCGCTGTCGGTGCGGTCTTCCATTCTGATCGGTCTGGCGATTCCGGCCTCGTTCCTGATGGGGATCTTGGGGCTGCAAATGGCAGGGCTGACGGTGAACCTTGTGGTTCTGTTCAGCCTTATTCTGGCGGTGGGCATGTTGGTGGATGATGCGATTATCGTCACCGAATACGCCGAACGCCGCATGGGCGAGGGCATGGACAAGCGCAAAGCCTTTGCCGAAGCCAGCCACAAAATGGCAGGTCCGGTGATTGCCTCGACGCTGACGCGGATCGCGGCGTTTTCGCCGCTGCTGTTCTGGCCGGGGGTGGTTGGGCAGTTCATGAAATACATGCCGATCACGCTGATCGCGACGCTGTCGGCCTCGATGCTTTATGCGCTGATCTTTGTGCCAACGCTGGGGTCGCTGATCGCCAAGCCGTTCAAGGCCGCGCCGGTTCACAAAGACGGCGGCTATATGTGGCTGGTGGGTCGCGCCATTCGGCATCCGTTTCTGGTGCTGTTTCTGGCGCTGGGCTCGCTGGTTGCGGTGCCCTATGCCTATGGTAAATTCGGCAATGGGGTCGAGTTTTTCCCCAATGTAGAGCCTGATTACGGCCTGCTTTACGTTAAGGCGCGCGGCAATCTGTCGATCTCGGAAAAAGACGCGCTGGTGCGTCAGGCCGAGGCGCGAATCTTGGGTTGGCCGGGGATCGAGACGATCTACACCCGTGTCGGGTCCAGCGGTGGTGCGGGCAACGAAGCGCCTGCTGATGTGATCGGCACCATTCAATATGAATTTGTCGATTGGCGCGAACGCAAAGGGGCGAATGCCATCCTTGACGATCTGCGCAAGGGCATGCAGGGCATTCCCGGCGTTGATATTGAAGTCTCGGTTCCTGCCGCAGGTCCGCCTACGGGCAAGGCCATTCAGATTCAGCTCTCGGCGGATGACCCTGCGGGCATGAACGAGATCGCCAAGACGATTGCGACCAAACTGGCCGATGTGCCGGATGTGATCGACATCGCCAATGGCCTGCCCTTACCGGGGATTGATTGGCAACTGCTGGTCAATCGTGGCGAAGCGGCGCGTTACGGCGCATCGCCGGCTGCGGTTGGGGCCGTGGTGCAGATGGTCACCTCGGGGTTGAAGCTGTCGGATTATCGCCCTGCGGGGTCCGATGATGCCGTCGATATCGTGCTGCGCTTGCCGCCCGAACAGCGCACCATTGCCGAGTTGGACCAGCTGCGGATTGAAACGCCGAACGGTCCGGTGCCGATTTCGAACTTTGTCACTCGCACGGCGGCGCCGACGGTTGGCAATCTGATCCGCATCAACGGCGCGCGCACCATCACCATTCAGGCCGGTATCACAGCCGGCGTGCAAGAGGACGAGGTGCGCAAGAAAGTGCAAGCCATGGTCGACGGCGTCTTTGCCGAGCAGAGCCTGACGCAAAAAGGCTTTCGCTGGGTGATGGCGGGGGCCGACCAAGAGCAGGCCG
The DNA here is from genome assembly GCA_913062925.1 of uncultured Pseudorhodobacter sp. Taxonomy (GTDB): domain Bacteria; phylum Pseudomonadota; class Alphaproteobacteria; order Rhodobacterales; family Rhodobacteraceae; genus Cypionkella. The sequence continues at coordinate 42,336 of CAJXWJ010000013.1, forward strand.
ACGCGGGGGCTTTCCTTGGCAAGGCCTTTGGCGCCGCGATCTTCCTGATCTTTGTGGTGCTGCTGGCGCAGTTCAACAAGTTCATCTCGGTTGGCCTTGTGCTTTCGGCGGTGATCATGTCGACCATTGGTGTGCTGTTGGGTCTGATGATCATGGGGCAGCCCTTTGGCGTGGTGATGACCGGCATTGGCGTGATCGCGCTTGCCGGGGTGGTGGTGAACAACAACATCGTGCTGATCGCCACCTATGACGAGTTGCGCGACAGCGGCATGGATAAGATCGACGCGATCTTGGAAACCTGCCGCGAGCGGGCGCGGCCGGTGGTGCTGACCGCGCTGACCGCGATTTTTGGGGTTTTGCCGATTGCCTTTGGCCTGAACCTTGAACTTCTAAGCCACGAGACAACCTACGGCGCGCCATCAACGCAGTGGTGGATCTCGCTTTCCTCGGCTATCGTTTACGGATTGGCCTTTGCCACCATTCTGACCCTGATCGTGACGCCGTCACTGTTGATGTTGGTCAGCCGCAGCAATCAATCGCTGCGCGACGGGCGGCGTTGGTTCTGGAAGAAACGCAAAGCCTAAGGGGAAGCCATGCCCGCGCCGATCAACCACCTGAAAGCCGCCCTTGTCGCAGGGAAGCCGCAATATGGCATCTGGCTGAACCTTGCCAGCGCCACCTCGGCCGAGGTTTTGGCGGGGGCGGGGTTTGACTGGCTGCTGATTGACGGCGAACACGGGCCGAACCTGATCCCACAGATGCTGGCGCAGGCGCAAGCGATTGGCAGTCGCACGCAGGTGGTGGTGCGGCCTCCGGTGGGCGAGGCTTGGATGATCAAGCAGATCCTTGATCTGGGCGTGCAGACGATTTTGGTGCCGATGGTCGAAAGTGCGGCGCATGCCGAGCAGATGGTCAAGGCGATGCGCTACCCGCCCGAAGGCATCCGCGGTATGGGCTCTGCGGTGGCACGGTCTGGCGATTTTGGCCGGAACAGAGACTATGCTGCCACGGCCAACGCGCAGGTCTGCTTGGTGTTGCAGGTCGAAAGCCGCGCCGGTCTGGCAGCTTTGCCGGCGATTTTGCAGCTGGCGGGGGTTGATGGTGTGTTTATCGGCCCCGCCGATCTTGCTGCCGATATGGGCTTTGGCGGTGATGCCTCTGCACCCGAGGTGCAGGCGGCGATCGACATGGCCTTGCGCGCGATTGTTGCTTCGGGCAAGGCGGCGGGGATCCTGACCTTTGATGCCACGGCGGCCAAGCGCTATGCCGCGATGGGGGTGCATTTTCTGGGCATCGGAGGCGATGTCGGGTTGTTGGTCAAAGCTGCGGCCAAGCTTTTGGATGATGTCATCTAGGCCATCGCAGCGCAAAGCATCATGGGGCTTGAGCCGGCCTTCGTGCCGCAGTATGATACCTGAATAATACCAATCAGGACGCCCATGCAGCCGCAGCAGTTTCATCCCGATCAGTGGTTCATCGCAGGCCATGGGCCGCGCTATGAGCAGCTGTATCGGCATCTGTCCAAAGCGATTGCCGCGGGTGATCTGGCGCAGGCGACACAATTGCCGCCCGAACGCGATCTGGCCGAGCTTGCACAGGTCTCGCGCGTGACGGTGCGCAAGGCGGTGGCACAGCTGGTGGCCGATGGCGTGCTGGATCAGCGTCGGGGGGCTGGCACCTTTGTGCGTCCCGTCCGCAGCCGCACCGAGCCTTATTTGTCCAAGCTGTTGTCCTTTACCGAATATATGCTGCATCGCGGGAAAACCCCGACCAGTTCGGTGATCAATCAGGGCATCTTTTACCCGACACCAGACGAGCAACTGGCGCTGGGTCTTTCGGCTGCCGACCGTGTCGCGCGGATCGAGAGGTTGCGCGCCGCTGATGGCATTGCGATGGCGGTGGAATGGTCCTCGCTGCCGCAAGATATTCTGCCTGACCCTGCAAGCGTTGGTGCCTCGCTTTACGATCTGCTGCGGGCCAATGGCACGGCGCCCGCGCGTGCGGTTCAGCGGATTAAGGCGGTAAGCCTGCCTGCAACCGAGGCGGGCTTGCTGAACTTGCCCGAAGGTGCGGCAGTTTTGCGGATTGATCGCACCGGCTTTTTGGGCTCGGGGCGGCCGATCGAGTTCACGCGCGGGCTTTATCACTCGGATATCTATGACTTTGTTGCAGAGCTGCGGTTAGAGGCAAATCTTTAGCCGCAGCGATGGTGCGATCAGACCTCCAGATGTCGCATTTTCTCCTGCCCTTATTGCGCGTCGGGCTTAGGCTGTTAAAAACAACAGCCCGAGGTGCGCCATGTCTACCGATCCGCTTTTGCAGCCCTATCAGCTGAAACATCTGACCCTGCGCAACCGGATCATGACCACCAGCCACGAGCCGGCCTATCCCGAAGATGGCATGCCGAAAGACCGCTATCGGCTTTATCATCTGGAACGTGCGCGGGCTGGTGTGGCGCTAACCATGACGGCGGGATCGGCTGCGGTGTCGAAAGACAGCCCGCCGGTGTTCAACAATATTCTGGCCTATAAAGACGAGGTGGTGCCATGGATGCGCCGCTTGGCCGATGATTGCCACGAGGCCGGTGCTGCGGTGATGATCCAGCTGACCCACCTTGGCCGCCGTACCCGTTGGGACAAGGGCGATTGGCTGCCGGTGGTGTCTTCTACCTCGGACCGCGAGCCGTCGCATCGCGCCTTTCCAAAGCCGATGGAAGATTGGGACATTGCCCGCATTATCGGCGATTTCGCCGATGCAGCCGAGCGGATGAAGCTTGCAGGTCTGGATGGCGTCGAAGTCATGACGCATGGGCATTTGCTGGATCAGTTCATCTCGCCGCTGACCAACCATCTAGAGGGTGCTTATGGCGCGCAAAGCCTTGCCACCCGCATGCAGCTGACGCTGGATATCATCCGTGCGGTGCGGGCGCGGGTTGGGGATGATTTCATCGTCGGTGTCCGCTATGCCCCAGACGAGGCGCAGACCGGCGGCATCACCCCCGATATGGGCATCGAGATCGGTCATATGTTAAAGGCCACCGGGCAGGTGGATTATCTGAACATCAACCGCGGCCGCATCCATACCGATGCCGCGATGACAGATATGATCCCGATCCACGGCATGAAATCCTCGCCGCACTTGGATTTTGCCGGGCGGATGCGGGCCGAGGTTGGCATGCCGACCTTCCACGCCGCGCGGATTCCCGATGTGGCAACTGCGCGCCATGCCATCGCCACCGGCCAGCTGGATATGGTGGGGATGACCCGCGCGCATATGGCCGATCCGCATGTGGTGCAAAAGATCATCGAAGGCCGCGAGCATGATATTCGCCCCTGCGTTGGCGCGACCTATTGTCTGGACCGAATCTATCAAGGCGGCATGGCTTTGTGCATCCACAACCCCTCGACCGGGCGCGAGGGCGAGCAGCCGCATCAGATCGCCGCTGCCGACACGCCGCGCCGTGTGGTCGTGGTGGGGGCTGGTCCGGCTGGGCTGGAGGCCGCCCGCGTCGCCGCCCTGCGCGGCCACCATGTTACGGTGTTCGAGGCCGCAGCCCAGCCTGGCGGGCAGATCCGCTTGCTGACCCAGACCAAACGCCGCGCCGAGTTGATCGGCATTTCCGATTGGCGCATGGCGCAATGCGCGGCCCATGGCGTGGAGTTTCGCTTTAACACCTGGGCCGAGGCCGAAGATGTGCTGGCCTGCGCCCCCGATGTGGTGATCGTGGCCACAGGCGGCATGGCGCAGAAAGATATCCTAGCCTCTGGCAACGAGCTGACGGTTTCGGCCTGGGATATTCTGTCGGGCGATGTAAAGCCGGGCAGCACGGTGCTGCTTTATGATGATGCGGGCGATCACACCGCCTTGCAGGCCGCGCAGGTGCTGGCAGAGGCCGGCGCGCAGGTCGAGATTATGACGCCAGACCGCAGCTTTGCGCCCGAGGTGATGGCGATGAACCTTGTGCCCTATATGCGCGCTTTGCAGGACAAAGATGTAACCTTTACCGTGACGTACCGCCTCACCTCGGTGGAAAAAGATGGCAATCTGATCAAGGCTACGATCGACAGCGATTATAAGGTGCTGGGCAAGACCGCGCATTACGATCAGGTCGTGGTTAACCACGGCACCCAGCCCTTGGCGGATTTGTATTTCGATCTTAAACCGCGCTCGGTCAATCTGGGGGCAGTGGATTACGATGCGATGATCGCCTCGACGCCGCAAACCAAGGCAGGCGGACCAGAGGGTTTTCAACTGTTCCGCATCGGCGATGCCATCGAGGCGCGCAACATTCACGCCGCAATTTATGACGCGCTGCGCTTGGTTAGAACGCTCTAGCTGTGCTATCACGACTCAAAGGCATAGGGTGTTTAGCCCTTTGCGATCTGACAGACCGGCAGTCTTCCGTCTAGAACGGCTGCGGGGACTAAGGCTGGGGAGCAGCGCCATGTCGGCCAAGACAGAGGAGACGTCCGGCAAAGCTGCCGCTGGACCTCGTCGGTCAAAGCGCCTGCCTTCGGGTTGGTGGTTGCTTCCCGCCGTTGTCTTTGGTGCGCTGTCTTGGGGCCTTTTGCTTTATGCGGTTTTCGGCTGAACGCTTAAAGCCCGCCGATTGCGCCACGCTGCCCGCCGGTCTGGCCGCGATCGAGCAGCAGATGATCCAGCAGCACGCAGGCCATCATCGCCTCGCCCACAGGCACCGCGCGAATGCCAACGCAAGGGTCGTGGCGGCCTTTGGTGATCAGGTCGATCTCGGCACCATCGGCGTTGATCGTGGCGCGAGGGGTCAGGATGCTTGAGGTCGGCTTGACCGCAAAGCGCACCACAACCGGCTGGCCGCTGGAAATACCGCCCAGAATGCCGCCGGCATGGTTGGACAAAAACTCGGGGCCCTGCGCGCCCATCCGGATCTCATCGGCATTTTCCACACCTGTCAGGGCTGCTGCTGCCATGCCATCGCCGATTTCTACGCCCTTGACAGCATTGATCGACATCATCGCTGCGGCCAAATCAGAGTCTAACTTGGCATAAAGCGGTGCGCCCAAGCCCGCGGGCACGCCCTGCGCCGTCACCTCGATCACCGCGCCGACGGAATTATGCGACAGCCGCAATTCGTCCAGATAGGCGGCCCAGTCTTCGGCAGCTTTTGGGTCAGGGCAAAAGAACGGATTGCTGGCGATGACATCGGCATCAAAGCGCGCGCGATCAATGCCGCGCGGCCCCATCTGCACCATATAGCCCGAGATCCGCAGGTCTGGCAGCATCTGCGCCAAGACCGCCCGCGCCACGCCGCCTGCGGCCACCCGCGCTGCGGTTTCGCGCGCCGAAGACCGCCCGCCGCCGCGATAGTCTCGGTTGCCATATTTCTGATGATAGGTGATGTCGGCATGGCCCGGCCGGAAAGCCTGCGCGATATCGCCGTAATCCTTGCTGCGCTGATCGGTGTTTTCAATCATCAGCTGAATCGGCGTGCCGGTGGTGCGCCCGTTGAACACGCCCGACAGAATCCGCACCTCGTCGGCCTCTTTGCGCTGGGTGGTGAACTTCGAGGTGCCAGGCTTGCGCAGATCGAGCCATGGTTGCAAATCGGCCTCTGTCAGAGCCACATTCGGCGGACAGCCATCCACGGTGCAGCCAATCGCAGGCCCATGGCTTTCGCCCCAAGTGGTGACACGGAAAAGATGACCGAAGGTGTTCAGGCTCATGGCGGGCTCCTTGCTTTCAGGATGCATAAGCCAAGCTGGGCCGTGGTGAAAGCCCCCCCTTGCGTCCGCTGCACTTTGCCTTATCCTTGGAGCTACCTCGGGGAGCCTTCACCGGCTGAGATGCGCAAGCGAACCCGTCGAACCTGAACCGGATCATACCGGCGGAGGGAAGGTGCATGGAGAACTCCATCCCGACCACCCGTCGCACCATGGAGAAGACCTATGAAAACCACACTCCTTGCTGCGGGCCTTGCGACTTTTGCCACCACGGCATTGGCCGATACGCCTGTTTTGCACGTTCTGACCTATGACAGCTTTACCGCCGAATGGGGTCCCGGCCCGATTCTCAAGGCCGGTTTCGAGGCCACCTGCGGCTGCGAGGTGCAGTTCACCACCGCAGGCGATGGCGCGGCGGTTCTGGCGCGGCTGAAACTGGATGGCGATAAATCTGACGCCGATGTTGTGGTTGGGCTTGATACCAATCTGACAGCGGCGGCGGCACCACTGTTTGCCGATGTCGCTCCGCAGCCCAACACCCTGCCAGTGCCCTTTGCCGACCCCAAATTCGTGCCCTTTGATTGGGGCTACTTCGCTTTTGTTTATGACAACACCAAGCTTACGACGCCGCCGACCTCGATCGCAGATCTGGCCGCGTCGAACCTGAAAATCATCATCGAAGACCCTCGGTCATCGACCCCCGGTCTGGGCCTGCTGCTTTGGGTGAAGGCCGCTTATGGCGACGGCGCTGCCAAGCTGTGGAGCGATCTGGCCGATAACATCGTCACTGTCACGCCGGGCTGGTCTGAAGCCTATGGCATGTTCTTGGGCGGTGAGGCGGATATGGTTTTGTCCTATACCACCTCGCCCGCCTATCACCTGATTGCGGAATCCGATGCCAGCAAATCGGCGGCGGCCTTCAGCGAAGGTCATTACATGCAGATCGAGGTTGCAGGCAAAACTCTGACCAGCAAACAGCCCGAACTGGCGGATGCTTTCCTTGCCTATTTAGGCTCTGATGCCGCCCAATCGGCGCTGATCACCACCAATTGGATGTATCCGGCCAAGACCCCAGCCGAGGGTCTGCCACAGGGGTTCGAGACGCTTATTCAGCCCGCAAAATCGCTGCTGTTCACCGCAACCGAGGCGCAAGAGATCCGCGCCGCCGCGATCGAGGAATGGCAGACCGCGCTCTCCAAGTGATGCTGCCCAAGGCGCTTGGCCTTGGCATCGCCGCCTTGATCCTTGGATCGGCGGCGATGCTGGGGCTGCGCGCCGAGAGTTGGGCACTGCGGCCCGCAGATTGGGCGGCGGTGCGGTTTACCCTGCTGCAAGCCGCGCTGTCGGCGGTGCTGTCCTTGGGCTTGGCGGTGCCGCTGGCGCGCGCGCTGTTTCGGCGGCGCTTTGTTGGGCGGGGTGCGCTGATCCGGCTGCTGGCCGCGCCCTTTGTCTTGCCGGTGGTGGTGGCGGTCTTGGGGATCGTTACGGTTTTTGGCCGCGCAGGGCCAATTAACGCTGTGTTAGAGACGTTTCACCTGCCTGCCGTGTCGATATTTGGCCTGCAAGGCGTGGTTCTGGCGAATGTGTTTTTCAACCTGCCTTTGGCGACGCGGATGCTGTTGCACGGCTGGCAGGCTATCCCTGTCGAGCGGTTTCGGCTTGCCGCCTCGCTGGGGATGCCGCCAAGCGCGCAGTTGCGGCACCTAGAGCTGCCGATGCTGCGGGCGCAGGCGCCTGCGATTGCCTTGGTGATTTTTCTGATCTGTCTTGCCAGTTTTGCCATCGCCCTGACGCTGGGCGGTGGCCCGCGCGCCAGCACGATTGAACTGGCGATCTATCAAGCGCTGCGGTTCGAGTTTGACCTTGGCCGCGCGGCGCTTTTGGCTTTGGTGCAGCTGCTGATCTGTGCGGCGGGCACGCTGCTGGCCAGCCGCTTGACCCTGCCGCCAAGCTTTGGCGCGGGTCTGGGGCGCAGTCTTGATCTGCCGGCACCGCACGGATGGCGGCGGCGCGGGGATGCGCTGCTGATCCTGATGGTGGTGCTGTTTTTGGCGCTGCCGCTGCTTGCGGTGGCCGCAAAGGGCCTGCCGGGTTTGCTGGCGCTGCCCTCGGGGGTTTGGCCGGCGGCGCTGCGCTCGGTTTCGGTGGCCCTGGCCTCGGCCTTGCTGGTGGTGCTGGCGGCTTTGGTCTTGGCTTTGGCGCAGGCGCGCAGAGCCTCTGGCTGGCTGGAGCTGGCGGCGATGCTGCCGCTTGCGGCCTCTAGCCTTGTGCTGGGCACGGGGTTGTTTTTGATGCTGCGGCCATTCGTGGCGCCGCAAGCGCTGGCGCTGCCGGTGACGATGCTGGTCAATGCGACCCTAACCTTGCCTTATCTGTATCGTCTGCTGCTGCCCGAGGCCCGCGCGCTGCACAGCGACTATGATCGGCTGGCCAGCAGTCTTGGTCTGCGCGGCATGGCCCGGCTGCGCTATCTGACCCTGCCACGGCTGGCGCGGCCATTGGGCTATGGCGCGGGGCTGGCGGCGGCGCTGTCGATGGGTGATCTGGGGGTGATCGCGCTGTTTGCGGGCAACAGCGGCGCAACCCTGCCGCTGTTTGTGCAACAGCTGATGGGGGCTTACCGGATGGATCAAGCGGCGGCGGCGGCGCTTGTGCTTGTTGGCATCAGCTATGCGCTGTTTTGGGTCTTTGACCGGATAGGACATCATTATGCTGACACTTGAGGCGCTGCACCTAAGCCAAGGCAGCTTTGATCTGCGCGCCGATTGGTCAGTGCAGGCGGGCGCTCGGGTGGCGGTTATTGGGCCATCGGGCGCGGGGAAATCGACACTGCTTATGGCGATTGCGGGGTTCTTGCCGCCTGCCAGGGGGCGCATTCTGTGGCAGGGGCGTGATCTGGCCGCATTGGCGGTGGGCGATCGGCCGATGAGCGTGCTGTTTCAGGACCAAAATCTGTTTCCACATCTGACCATTGCGCAGAATCTGGGGCTTGGGCTGTCGCCCCAGCTGCGGCTTACGCCAGCGCAACGCGATGCGGTTGAAGCTGCGTTGCAGCGCGTGGGCCTTGCCGGGATGGGTGCGCGCAAGCCCGCACAGCTGTCGGGCGGCCAACAGGGCAGAGCCGCCTTGGCCCGCGCCTTGCTGCGCGCGCGCCCCCTGCTGGTGCTGGACGAGCCCTTTGCCGCGCTTGGCCCGGCGCTGAAATCCGAGATGCTGGATCTGCTGGACGAGGTCGCCAGTGCCACCGGGGCTGCGGTGCTGATGGTCACGCATGACCCCGCCGATGCGCAGCGCTTTGCGGGCCAAACCGTTCTGGTGGCAGAGGGCGTGGCCCAGCCACCTTGCGAGACGGCAGCACTTTTTGCCAATCCACCGCCGGCGCTTGCCGCCTATCTGGGCACATAAAAAACCCCGCACAAGGCGGGGCTTTTCAAGTCAGATTATATAAAAAGCTTAGTGCTTTTTCGGGCCTTTGACGGCGGACCACAGACGCTTGTTGGTCAGATACAGCAAGGACGACAGCAAGATCAGGAACAGCACGGCCTTAAAGCCAGTGTCCTTGCGTGCCATCAGCTTTGGCTCGGCGGTCCACATCAGGAAAGCCGAGACGTCTTCGGCCATATGCTTTACGTCATTCGGCGCGCCGTCGGCGTATTCAACCAAACCATCCGACAAAGGTGCTGGCATCTTGATCCATCCGGTCGAGAACACAGGGTTCTCGTAGAAGGTATTGCCAGCCTCTTCTTTTTCTTCGCCAGTGTAGCCGTGCAGCAGGTTGACGATATACTCTGGTCCACCAATGCCATGCAGCAACTGGTTGATCCCCAAGCCATAGGGGCCGTGGAAGCCTGCCCGTGCCTTCGCCATTAGCGAAAGATCGGGGGCGCCGGCGCCGTTGTTCATTGGGAAGTTGTCGGTCGGCAGGCCTTCACGGTCTTCACCGGTGTCTTTGTCAACAATGGTGAATTGCTTGGCATAAGCGCGCACTTGGTCCGCCGGCAGGTGAGGCCCGCCTTCGTCCGCAAGCGAGCGGATTGGCACGAACTTCAGGCCATGGCAGGCCGAGCAGACTTCAGTGAAAACCTGAAGCCCGCGCTGAAGCTGGTGCTCGTCATAGGTGCCGAAGGGCCCTTCAAAGCTGAAGGGAATGTCCTCGATATGAACAACACCCTCGGCTGCGGTGGCAGCGCCTGTCATCAAGCTCAGTGCAGAGACTGCGCTGATTGCGATCTTGCGAAACATCTCAGTCAGTTCCTTTCTCTCACTCAGCCGGATCGGCGTAGTGCGATTTGAAGTCTTCTTCGATCGTAGCCGGTTGCGGCAGGGGCTTTTCAAGCACACCCAGCAGCGGCAGGATCACGAGGAAATAGGCGAACCAATAGGTCGACGCGATCAGCGAGATATAGGGGTAGATCCCGTCGGTTGGCATCGCACCGACCCACATCAGCACGACAAAGTCGATGCAGAGCAGATAGAACCAAGCCTTGAATTTTGGACGGAAGCGACCCGAACGCACCGAAGATGTATCCAGCCATGGCACCAAAGCCATAACCGCAATCGCACCAAACATCGCCAGCACACCAAAGAACTTGGCGTCAACGATGCCAAAGGTCACGAAATGCACCAGCTGCACGATCCAGACGTCTGCGGTGAAGGCCCGCAGAATCGCGTAGAACGGCAGGAAGTACCATTCAGGCACGATATGCGCCGGAGTCGAGAGCGCGTTCGCTTCGATATAGTTGTCTGGGTGACCCAGGAAGTTTGGCATAAAGCCCACGACCGCAAAGAAGATCGTGACAACCACAGCCAAAGCAAACAGGTCTTTGATCACAAAGTAAGGCCAGAAGGGCAGGGTGTCTTTCGCAGCTTCTTCTTTCGAGCCACGGCGCACTTCAACACCGGTTGGGTTGTTGTTGCCGGTGGTGTGGAAGGCCCAGATGTGCAGTGCAACCAGCGCTGCAATCACGAAAGGCAGCAGGTAGTGCAAGCTGAAAAAGCGGTTCAGCGTGGCATTATCCACGGCAGGGCCGCCCAAAAGCCATTCCTGAATGCTTGGACCAACGCCCGGGATCGCGCCAAACAGGCCGGTGATCACGGTAGCGCCCCAGAACGACATCTGACCCCAAGGCAAAACATAGCCCATAAAGCCGGTCGCCATCATCGCCAGATAGATCAGCATGCCGATGATCCATGTCACTTCGCGCGGGGCTTTATACGATCCGTAGTAAAGCCCGCGGAAGATGTGCAGATAGACGGCAAGGAAGAACAGCGATGCGCCGTTTGCGTGCAAATACCGCAGCATATAGCCGCCGTTCACGTCGCGCATGATGTGTTCGACCGAGCTGAAGGCCAGATCAACATGCGGGGTGTAGTGCATTACCAGCACGATGCCGGTTATGATCTGAAGCCCCAGACAGAAGGCAAGAACGATGCCCCAGATCCACATCCAGTTCAGGTTCTTTGGTGTTGGCAGCATCAGCGTGTCGTAAGCAATGCTGACGATCGGCAAACGCTTGTGCAGCCAGGTTTGGAAACCCGGCTTTGGCTCGTAGTGGTCGTGCGGAATTCCGGCCATAATTTTCTGTCCTTATCCGAGCTTGATCGTGGTTTCGTTTTCGAACTTTGCGACCGGAACCGGAAGGTTGCGCGGTGCGGGGCCCTTGCGGATACGGCCCGCCGAATCGTAGTGCGAGCCGTGGCAGGGGCAGAACCAGCCGCCAAAGTCGCCAGCGTCGCCCAAAGGCACGCAGCCCAAGTGGGTGCAAACGCCCATCATCACCAACCACTCGCCGGCTTCGTCCAGCGTGCGGTTCTTGTCTTCGGCCTGAGCAGAAGCATCGATATTGGCGTTTTCAGCATTGGTGTCGACCAGATCGGTCAGTGCGACCGAACGCGCCAGATCAATGTCGGCCTGATTGCGGCGGCGCACGAAAACCGGCTTGCCGCGCCATTTCACCGTGATCTGCGTGCCGACTTCGACGCCCGAGACATCGACCATGATCGAAGCCAAGGCGCGGGTGTCGGCCGAGGGGTTCATCTGATTGACCAGCGGCCAAACCGCTGCGCCTGCCGCAACAGCGCCAGCGCCGGCGGTTGCATAATACAGGAAATCCCGACGGGTTCCTGTCTGATCGTCTGCGTGGGACACGAGAACTTCTCCCTTCAGGGGTCGCAAGACCTGACGACCCATAATTAGATGAGACTCCGGTTGCCCAAAGCCTTATGCGGCGGGTTTTAGCCAAGGAAGGCCCGCCCGTCCAGCGGTCAAAGGCGCGCAGGGGGCGCATAATCTTAGAATTATGCGGCTGCGGCCTTGAACTGGCGACATTTATGCCCAGTTGGGCGGGATTTAGACTAAACTTGGGTGACTAAGATCCGGTAAATCGGCAAAAAAACCTTAGGCTGTGGGCGGTTTTGTCGCAATCATTGCTGGCCGTTTAGAGAATTCAGCCGCCCAAGCGGCCAATTCTGGCCGACCCTGACGCCAGTTGCGCGCGTCATGGCGGAAATCCAGATATTCCAGCGCCACTGCCAAGCCGATCTGCGCCATGCTCACGGGGCCTGCCAGATGATCCAGCCAATCGGTCTCGATCGCATCCAGCGCGCGGCTGATTTTGGCCCATTGCCCCTCGAGCCACTGCTCAAAGCGGATGGCTTCGGGCCGCAAGCGCAGCTCGTAGGCCATGGTCACGGCGGCGTCCAAAATACCGTCGGCGGTGGCCTCTAGCGTCAGGCTGCGCCACAGCAGCGGTGCGGCAGGATAAAACCCCTTGCCCGACAGATCGTCCAGATAACGGCTGATGACGCGGCTGTCATAGATCACACCATCGGGGGTTTCCAAGGCGGGGATCTTGCCCAAAGGATTGCGGTCCACCGGCATCGTGCCGACATCCAGTGGCGATCCGGCGACGGCTGCGGTTTCCACCTGCGCGGACAGACCGGCTTCGATGATTTGAACCGAGATTTTCCGGCCAAAGGGGGTGGTGGGCGACGAATAGAGCTTCATGGCGTGTCCTTTGCAAAACTTTGCCGCATCAATGCCCGAAATCATCGCCGCCGCAACCGCCTAGTCAGGGCTTTGCCGGTGCCGCCATCAGTGCCGCAATGGCTTGCGAGCCTGCATCGCTGCGCGCGGACAGCACGCTTGCGGCCTCATCTTCGCTGCGAAAGGCTGGGTTGGGGTGCATTGAATCCTCTAAGACATGAAAAAGCCGCCGAAGATTGCTCTTGGCGGCCTATTCTTTCGCGTGCTGACAGCTAATCAACCCTGACGGGCCTTATAGCGTTTTTGCGTCTTGTTGATTACATAGACGCGGCCTTTACGGCGCACGACCTGGCAATCGCGGTGACGCGACTTCAGCGAGCGGAGCGAGTTTGCAACCTTCATGGCTGTCTCCCTTGTCGCGGCGCGTCTTCGCGCCAGTTAAAATCTGTGTCTTCTTGCGAAGACGATGAATGGTGGGCGGTACTGGGATCGAACCAGTGGCCACTACGATGTCAACGTAGTGCTCTACCGCTGAGCTAACCGCCCACAAACCTTGCCATTCCGCGCGCCCTAAAGAAAAGGACGCGGGCGGAACCGCGTCGGATGGCTGGGCTATAAACAGAGTCGCTGGGCTGTTCAAGGGGTTTCGGTAAGTGATTTTTTGTCGTTATATTGAAAAGGAACAGGAGTGTGGCGTGTCTGACGTATTTCGTATCCTTTCGCCCATGCGGCAAAGCAGCGCCTTTGTTTTCGCCTCGCCGCATTCGGGGCGGGCCTATACGCCTGCGTTTCTTGAGCAGTCGGTGCTAAGTGCCGATCTGATCCGCACCTCGGAAGACGCCTTTGTCGATCAGCTTTTTGCCGATGCGCCCCTGTTCGGCGCGCCGTTGCTTTTGGCTGATGTGCCGCGCGCCTATCTGGATTTAAACCGTGCGCCAGATGAATTGGACCCTGCGCTGATCACGGGGGTGGCGCGCATGGCGCATAATCCGCGGGTTTCTTCGGGGCTGGGGGTGATTCCCCGCGTTGTGGCGGGCGGTCGGCAGATTTATCGTGGCAAGCTGTCGCTGGCCGAGGCAGAGGCGCGGATTGCGCGGTTTTGGCATCCCTATCACCGCGCCTTGCGTCAGCTGATGGATGATACCCATGCCCGCTTTGGTGAAGCGACGCTGATTGATTGCCATTCGATGCCGCATGAGGCGATCGAAGGCCACGCGCGTTTGGGTAAAGCCTGTCCCGAGGTCGTTTTGGGCGACCGATTCGGTGCCTCTGCCAATCGGGAGGTGATGGACAGGGTCGAGGCCGCTTTTGCAGCAGCCGGTCTGCGGGTGGCGCGCAACACCCCCTTTGCCGGGGCCTTTGTCACCCAAAGCTATGGCCGCCCCAGTGCGGGCCGCCATGCCATTCAGGTCGAGATTGATCGCAGCCTTTATATGCACGAAGCCAGCCTGACCCCGCGTGCCGATTTTCAGGCGTTTCGCGCGCTGATCAACGGGGTGATGGCCGAGGTGACAGGGCAGGCGCTGCAACTGGCCGCCGAATAATCAGCGCAGCGCGCGGCCTTTCAGGATCGCGTCCTTGCCGAACCTTGCGCGAATCGCATCGGTTGCCCGCTCTGCCGCTGCGCGTTGGCCGGCCTGTGGGTCCAGCAGATCGCGGTCCAGATCGGCCTGATCTTCGCCCGCCAGATCCGAGATGCCGACCCCGATCAGCCGAAACGGCGCTTTGACCTTGGCTTGATCGAACAGCGCCTTGGCGGCGCGATAGATGCGGTCGGTCAGCTGCGTCGGGTCGGTCAGGCTGTGGCGGCGGCTGATCAGTTGGAAATCCGAGCGCTTAAGCTTCAGCGTGACCGTCCTCCCCGCCAGCCCCTTGGCCTTGGCGCGGTCGGCAACCTGTTCGGCCAAGCGCCACAGATGGCCGTCCAAAAGCTCGGCGTCCGAGGTGTCTTCGAAAAACGTGGTTTCCTTGCTGATCGACTTCAGCTTTTCATCCCGCGTCACCCGCCGCGTGTCCAGGCCCCGCGCCAGATGCCAAAGCCTGTCGCCCATGCTGCCAAAGCGCGCGGTCAGATCAACGCGATCCCAGCGCAGCAGATCTGCGATGGTGCGAATCCCCGCAGCCTCTAGGCTGGCTTGCGCCGCCGTGCCGACGCCCCAAATGATCCGCACCGGTTTCGGGCGCAAAAACGCCTCGGTCTCGGCGCGACCTATCACCGAAAACCCGCGTGGCTTGTCGAGGTCCGAGGCGATTTTGGCCAGAAACTTATTATGCGACAGCCCGACTGAACCTGACACGCCCAGATCGGCCTCCATATCCCGCACCAAGCGCGCCAACATCACCGCAGGCGGCGCGCCGTGCAGGCGGGCGGTGCCGGTCAGATCCAAAAACGCCTCGTCCAGCGACAAGGGTTCAATCGCGGGGGTCAGCACCTCCATCAGCGCGCGAATGGCACGGCTGACCTCGACGTAAACGCTCATCCTTGGTTTCACGACCACGGCTTGCGGGCAAAGCCGCAGCGCCTGAAACATCGGCATCGCCGAGCGCACGCCATGAATGCGCGCCAAATAACAACAGGTCGAGACCACGCCGCGCGTGCCGCCACCAACGATCACCGCCTTGTCACGCAGATCAGGATTGTCGCGCTTTTCCACGCTGGCATAAAAGGCGTCGCAATCCATATGCGCGATGCTGAGATCCCAAAGCTCGGGATGCGACATCACCCGCGGCGAGCGGCACTTGGGGCAGCGCGTTCCGGCATCAAATTGGGTCAGACACTCTCGGCACAGCGCGGGCATGGCGCAATTATGCGCTTGCCTGCTGGCCAAGTCTATTGTGTTTAACCCGTCAGAGCCCTTTCCCCAAGCCC
>CAJXWJ010000014.1 GCA_913062925.1 uncultured Pseudorhodobacter sp.
ACATATTGGTTGCCGGGGCCGACGAGGATATCGGCTTTGGGCAGGCCAAACAGGCCGTTCGCCATCGCAGCCACGCCTTGCACCCCGCCCATGTTCAAAATCACATCCGCGCCGCAAAGATCCATCGCGTAAAGGATCGCGGGCGGAATGCCCTGACCCGCGCGCGGTGGCGAACAGGCCGCAATATGCGGCACGCCTGCGACTTTGGCGGTGGTGATGGTCATGATGGCGCTGGCAACATGGCTATAGCGCCCGCCCGGCACATAGCATCCGGCCGCCGAAACCGGGATCTGCTTTTGCCCCGCCATCAATCCGGGCAGAATTTCCACTGCGCAATCGGTCACGGTGGCGCGCTGGGCTTCGGCAAAGCGGCGGATGTTGTCATGGGCAAAGCGGATATCAGCTTTCAGCTGATCGGGCACCAAATCGGCGGCAGCCGCGCGCGTGGCTTGCGATACGACAATATCGCCGCTCCAATGATCCAAATCGGCAGTGAAGGCCCGTGCCGCATCTTCGCCGCCACTGGCGATTTGCGCCAAGATGCTTTCCACGGTCGCGCGCACATCTTGCTGATCCGCAGGCGCGGGTGGGGTGGCTTTTTTCATATATATCATGGGTTTGTCTTTCGGATTACATTCTGCCCTTCCAAGGCACGAGCCTGCGCTCGACAAAACGCATCAACAGATCAAAAGCAAAAGCGATGATGGCGATGACGAAAATACCCATGATCACCACAGGGGTTTGCAAAAACTGGCTGGCTGAAAGCACCATATAGCCAAGGCCTTTGGTGGCCGCGACCATCTCGGCGGCGACAAGCGTGGTCCAGCCAAAGCCGATGCCGATGCGCATCGCGGTCAGGATCTCGGGCAGGGCCGAGGGCATGATGACATAGCGCATCACCTGCCAACGCGAGGCGCCAAAGGAATAGGCGGCGTGGATCTGTTCAATGGCTGCCGATTTCACGCCCGAGCGTGCGCCCAAGACCACCGGCGCAAAGACCGACAGAAAGATCAGCAGGATTTTCGAGGTCTCGCCAATGCCAAACCAGATGATCATCAGCGGCAGATAGGCCAGCGGCGGGATCGGGCGGTAAAACTCGATCGGGGGATCAAACAGGCCACGCATCAGCGGGCTCATCCCCATGGCAAGCCCGAGCGGCAGGCCGATGACGCAGGCCAGTAAAAACGCACCAAACACCCGCAGCGTCGAGACGCCAAGGTGCTCTAAAAACGGCGTGCCGGTAAAGCCATCGTTCCAGATCGCAATGAACTTGCCAAAAACCGCCTGAGGCGAGGGCACGAACAAGGGTTTGACCCAACCCATCGCGGTGACCAGCCACCAGATAAAGAAGAACGTTGCAACCGAGCAGGCCGAAAGCCAAAGCGTGTTGCCTTGGCCGGGCACGCCGTAGATCTCGCCGGGTTTGGTGGGGCGCGCGCGCGACAGGCGGGCGATCAGCCCTGTGGGTTTGGATGGTTTGCTCATGCTGCGGCCTCTTCATCGGCAAAGATGATGGTCAGAATCTCTTCGCGCAGGCGGATAAATTCGGGCGAGGCTTTCACCTGCCGCGCCGAGGCTCCGGCCAGGAATTGCCGCGAAAACGGCAGGTCAAACAGATGGGTGATGCGACCAGGGCGCGGCGACATCACCACCAGCTTGGTGCCCATGAACAGCGCCTCTTCGACGCTATGGGTGATGAAGAACACCGATTTTTGCGTCTCGTGCCAGATGTTCAGGATCAATTCCTGCGCCTTTTCGCGGGTCAGCGCATCCAGCGCGCCCAAGGGTTCGTCCATCAGCAGAACCTTTGGGTCACAGGTCAGCGCGCGGGCAATGCCCACCCTTTGCTGCATGCCGCCCGAAAGCTTGTAGACGGGCGAGGCTTGAAAGCCATCCAGCCCCAAAAGCCCTACGAATTTATTCGCCATCTCGTAGCGCTGGGCTTTCGAGATGCCTTGAATTTGCAAGCCAAAGGCGACGTTGTCCAAAACGTTCAGCCAAGGCAAAAGCGCGTGCTTTTGAAACACCACCGCGCGGTCCGCTCCGGGGCCAGAGACCGGCACGCCGTCCAGCAACAGATCCCCCGACGAGGGCGACAAAAACCCCGCGATCAGGTTCAACAGCGTAGACTTGCCACAGCCAGAAGCCCCCAGCGCCACCACAAATTCGCCCCTGTCGATGGTCAGGTCGATCTTGCTGAGCGCTTCGACAGGCGGGCGGCGGTCGGCGGCGGGATATACCACTGATACTTGGTCGATTGTCAGTCCCATAAGTCCTCTCAGGCGGGAAGGGGGGCTGCCCAAGCAGGTGGCGCTTGGGCAGCCCGACTGGGCTTATTTTGCAGCTTCTGCGGCAAACTCTGGGTTCACAAAGCCTGCGTAATCATCGCCAACGCTGTCGATCCGGCCTGCTTCTTTCAGGAAGTCAGCCGTGCCTTTGATGGTTTTAGCAGCGCCGCCAAGCCAGGTGTCGGTGATCTGGGTCGCCATCGGCAAAAAGCCAAAACCTTCCAGAATTCCGGGCACTTGTGCAGCATCCGCCCCGGTGCCGCTGGCAAGGGTTTTCACCTCGGCAGAATCGGCAGTCCAAGCCGCTGGGTTGCTAAGGTAAGAGGCGTTTGCCTTGTCGATTTCCTTCAGGAAAGCCACCACTTCGGCCTTATGCGCTTGGCCGAATTCGCGGTTCACCACCCAGCCGTCAAAGGTTGGAAAGCCCCATTCCGCAACCTGATCCGCGCCAAGGATCAGCGTGCCCGATTTCAGCAGTTCCGATTGCACCGGCTGCCAGATCCAGGCCGCGTCGATCACGCCTTGTTCCCACGAGGCCGCGATCTGGTCGGGCTTCATGCCGATGATGGTGACATCGCCCACCGCAATGCCTTCGTGCTGCAAGGCCCCCATCAGCGAGAAATGCGCGGTCGACCCGATTGGCACCGCGATGCGCTTGCCCTTCAGATCGGCGACGCTGGCAATGCCGCTGTCGTTATGAGCGATCAGCGATTCCGCTTTGCCGATGATGTCGGAAAAGGCGATCAGCTGTAGATCAACGCCTTGGCTGGCGGCAATCGCCAGCGGCGAAGACCCCAGCTCTGACAAGACCACATCGCCCGAGGCCATTGCCGCGATCACATCGGTGCCCGAGTCAAACTTGCGCCACTCGATATCCCAGCCGGTGTCATTTTTCAGCGCATCCGAAGCTGCAAGCAGCTGCATCGGTGTAGGGTTGCCGAAGTGGCCGATGATGATTTTATCAGCCAAGGCCGAGGTCGCAAGAAGGCTCGAGGCCGCGACGCCGATCAGAAATCTTTTAATGCTAAGGTTCATTTTGGGTCTCTCCTTGTCGTTGTGGGTTTTACGTCAGGCAATCACGATGCTGCCTGTTCTTCCTCCGCGCCATTGGTCTGCGCGAATTTCACGATAGCAGTGACAAGCAGGTCCAGCGTGTCAAATGCCACAATATCTGTCGCAACCGCCTCAGCGATCAGCGAAAATTCGGTGCAGGCGATCATCTGCACCAAGGCGCCGCGCGCGCGCAGCTCTTGCGAGGCATCGCGCAGGGCTTGCCGCGCTGCCGCGCTTGGCCCCTGCGCCTTGATCTGGCGAATGGCTGCCAGCATTGCCTCGGGCGTGCTTGGATAAAACGCGGTCAGCCCTTCTTTGGCAAGGGCTGCATCAAACAGCCCCACCTTTTGCACCGCAGGCGAGGCGAGGATGCCGATTGCGCTTTGCCCCTGTGGCACCAGCGCGCGTGCATGGCGCACCGAAAGCGCGATCATATCCAGAAAAGGCACGGTGACGGCGGCGCGAATGGCGGGGGCATAATGATGTGCGGTGTTGCAGGGCATCGCCAAAGCCTCGGCCCCGCCAGCCACCAAACGCCGCGCCATTTCGGCCAGCACGGGGGCGGGGTCTGGCCCGCTGCCTTCCAAAAGATGCCGAATGCGCGAGGGGACTTGCGGGTTTTGATCAACGATAACAGGGATATGGTCGGCGTCATCTTGGGCAGGCACCGCCGCCAGCAGCTTTTGCAGGATCAGAACCGTCGCCTCTGGCCCCATGCCGCCAAGAATGCCAACCCGTCTCATGTCTTGCCCCGCTGCCGATTTAGGGCGCCACCCTTTGCGCAAGGCTGGCCGATCAGCGCCGTGCTGCCAAGCGGGCGCGCCCCAATCAGGCACGGCCTGCGCCATCTGCTGAAACAATCAGCCCTTTGCCGCTGCGCTTGCCCGATCTTCGGGCGGTTCAGGGCCTGTGCGTCTGTCTTGCTGTAATCTCGCGCCAAAACCAGCCGCCGCGCCCGAATGCGGGGCGGCTGAAGGGTTTTGGCGCGGATCAGAGCGTGGCGCATCGGCGGATCAGACCCGAAGTGTGGCGTTATGCTCGGCAAAAGCGGCGTCATAGCCAAACAGCGCCGCCGAGCCGCCGGTGTGCAAGAACACCACCCGCTCGCCCTTTTTGAACCGGCCCTTGCGGCAATAGTCGATCAGGCCCGCCGCCGCCTTGCCGGAATAGACCGGATCAAGCAAAATCGCCTCTAGCTCGGCAAACATCCGAATGGCCTCCAGCGTATCGGCGCGCGGAATGCCGTAGCCTGCGCCGACATAGCTGGTGTCGGCAATCACATCGCCGCGTTTCACCACATCAGGGCAGCCCAGCTTTTCGGCGGTTTTCAGCGCCAGATTGAACACGTTTTCCTCTTGCTTGTCCTTGGGCGCCCGTACGCCCATGCCCAGCAGCGGAATGCCCGCATTGATGGCTTTCAGACCGGTGATCAGGCCGGCTTGGGTGCCCGCGCTGCCTGTTGCGGTGACCAGATGGTCAATCACCAAGCCGCGATCATTGGCTTGCGAGACCAGCTCGAAGGCGCAATTGACATAGCCAAGCGCGCCGGTGGCATTCGACCCACCGCCCGGAATGATGTAAACCTTGCGCCCCTGCGCGCGCAGATCGGCCGCGACAGCCTCCATCTCGGCGGCCATATCAGCCCCGCCAGCACGTTTCGAGGTGGTCGCGCCATGCAGATGATCCAGCAGCACATTGCCGTTGCCGTTGTAATTGGCGTCGTTTGATCCGGTGCGGTCTTCCAACAGAATATGGCAGCCCATGCCGAGTTTTGCTGCAAAAGCCGCGGTTTGGCGCGCGTGGTTGGATTGAGTAGCCCCTTGGGTCATCACCGTATCCGCGCCCATCGCCTGCGCTTCGGCCATCAGAAACTCCAGCTTGCGGGTCTTGTTGCCGCCTGTCGAAAGCCCGGTGCAATCGTCGCGCTTGATCCAGATTTCCGGCCCGCCCAACTCTTTTGACAGCCGGTCCAGCTTTTCCAAGGGCGTCGGCAGATGCGCTAAGAAAACACGAGGGAAACGAGCGAGATGCATTGGCGACGTCCTTCTGATAACTTGCATCCCGCAACTATTGATCCACATCGACTTGTTTACAAATGCGAAATAGTTGAACCATATTGCATAAAATGCAAGTTAACGGGGGATGCGATGCGGTTGGAATGGCTGGAAGATATTCTTGCGATTGCCGAAACCGGCTCTTTCAGCGGTGCGGCGGAA
This sequence comes from uncultured Pseudorhodobacter sp., assembly GCA_913062925.1. Classification (GTDB taxonomy): domain Bacteria; phylum Pseudomonadota; class Alphaproteobacteria; order Rhodobacterales; family Rhodobacteraceae; genus Cypionkella. The sequence continues at coordinate 5,558 of CAJXWJ010000014.1, forward strand.
CGCAGGCGGCTGACGCAATCGGCGTTCTCACGCCGCGTGCACCATATCGAGGAGTTTATCGGCGTCGAGCTGTTTGATCGTAGCCATAAGCCAGTGCAACTGCGCCCCACCACCTTGGCGCAAAGCGGGCAGATCGAGCATATCGCCGCGGCGTTGCGGCAATTGATTGTCGATCTGCGGCGCGGCGACCGCATTGCCAGCAATCGCATTGTGATCGCCAGCCAGCATTCGCTGACAACCTCGCTCACGCCGCAGATCATTCAGAATATGAGCAAGCAGGATGGCGATGTGCATGTGCGGCTGCGCTCGGCCAATCGCGATGAATGCCTGACGCTGTTGCTGTCGCGGCAGGCCGACATTGCGATTTTGTACCGGCTGCTGGATGAGGCCAACGAGCTTTCGGGCGATTTTATCGAAACCATCGAGTTTGGCTCTGATCAGCTGATCCCGGTTTTTGCCGAGGATCTGACCCAGCGCTTTGCCTTGGCCCCGCCGTCAGAGCTGCTGTATATCGCCTATCCCGCCGATGTGTTTCTGGGCGAAGTGATGGCGCGCAAAATCCTGCCGCTGCTGGAACCGGTGACGCTGGCCTCGGCCAAAGCAGAAACCGCGTTAACGCTTGCAGCACTGGAAATGGCCGCCGTGGGGGTGGGGGTGGCATGGGTGCCAAAATCGCTGGCGCAAGACAGGTTACAGACAGGGCGGCTTTTCGATCTGTCCAAGCTCTTGCCCAGTTGCGAATTGCAAGTGCGCGCGGTGCGCATTCAGGGCAAGGCCAGCACCGCAGAAGCTGCCCTCTGGGCGCAGCTGTTGGCCTTGGGATCCACACGTTTGCCCTAAGCAAGGCGGCCTTAAACAGACGCTGGGCGCTGGAGTAGGTTGACGGCGGCCATCAGCATGTCTTCGTTCATGCCCAAGATGTCGCGTCGTGTTGGAAAGTAGCGCTGATCTGCCATCGCGCCCAGCCCCTCAAGCGGCAGACCACGGTTCGGCCCTGCCCTCAATGCGCGGCGCACAGCAACACGGCAATCCATGCCAACTGGCAAAAGCGGGATTTCGGGTAAGCCTGCCTCTGCTGCAAATCCCGATATTTGCGACAGGCTCCAGACATTGGCGCCACCCGCGCCTGTGGTCGGATCGAGCCCCAAGATATTCCCCAGACGATTGTCTTCAAACCCAGCAACGAAATAATCTGTCGTTGAGTAGCTGAGTGCGTCAATGATCACCACCACTGGCCCACGATAGCTGTGTTCAAGCCCCGCATAGTCTGCCGGATCTGAAAGCTCAAAGCCCTGCGAGAAATCCTGCCCTGTTTCGTAGACAAGATCGAGCGAGCGTTGCCAGCGCTGAAAAAACGGAATTGTACCTGCCATGGCGCGAAGTGGGCGGCTTGCGCGAAAGACATTGCGCGTTGGCTCGATCGCGCGATCGGTTATCAGATGCAGCAAAGCTTCGCCTGCGGGGATGGTCCCGCCCGGATTGCCGCGTACATCTATAATCAGGCCCGCTGGCGGCATCTGTCGCAGCAAGGCGGCCATGTCTTCGGCAAAGCGGCGCACATCTTGAACCGAAAACGAAAACAGGCGCAAATAGCCATAGTTGCGCCCATCATCCAAGGTCAGCGTCGAGGCCGATAGCAGATTTTCAAGACCTGCTGAACCAGACAAGGGCTCGGACAATAAAGCACCATGACGCTGGCCACTTTTGCGAATGACACTGGCGCGGCGTGGTTTAGAGAACAGTGTCTTTAGCCCGCTGTTGACGATCGCGGTGCCTTCATCCAGACCTAACATGGCGGCAAGGGGGGCGGCCATCGCTGTTCCCGACATCACAGCTCCAGGTGTCGAGCCTCCCTCTGGTGCGATTGCGACCCGCCAGTTCAAACTGACATGCCGACGCTCGCCTTTCAAAGAGATGTAGCTGAGCGTCACCCAATCCTCTGGTGGCATTTGCATATAGCCTAAGGCGCGCAATGTCAGGCTGCGCTGGGCCAAAGCAATGCGTGCATAGGGGTTTGATCCGGGCGTGCTCCAAGACAAGTCATTGATCAGCTGGGCCACTGGAGTGCCGTTCCAATGCGTGACCTCGACGCCGACTTGCAGCTGATCATCGGGGATTTCGCCAGCGATGCGGCTGACAATAAGCAATCTGCGGCCCGCTTCATAACAGCTTTCCAGTACAACTGGCAGAAAGGCAATCATGCGGTTCAGGGGCTCGGGCATCCGCAGCGCTGTGTGACGATCGCGCAGTTTTGTGATAACGGCGTTCAGACGATTTAGAAATGCCAAGTTATTGTAGTAAAGTGGTGCGTCATCGGCCAGAAGTTCCAACTCGCGACTGGGGTTGATGGCCATTGCCCCTACTTTTTGGGGAAGATGAACGTAATAATCGCCAAGCAATTCGCGCAGGCGGATTGCCGTTTCGCGCCGATCGTCGCTGGTCATTGAAACGTCAAAGTCACGCAAGGACCACAGGTCGAATTCCTGAAAATCGGGCTTGGGCATGGCGATCTCCTTATGCTCCTATGGGTGGGCCACTCAGCGCGAATTCCCCGATGGAGCCTTCGACCTCGATCCGCGAACCCGTAAGGCGACGAAACGTCTCGATTGACCCTAAACCAAGCCCGCAAGGTGACAGGCCCATAGCCGTGGCCGCCATGTAGAAGGCCATGTAAATCGCACCCGTGTTCTTAAGCTGGGTTGCATAGGCCATGCCGGAATATTTCCAGCTTACACGCTGAAACCTTGCGCCCAGCGTCAGAACCGCATCGGGAATGGTGGTCTCGGCCATCGCGGTCACGGCCTGCGCGATTAACGCTTCACAATCGGTATTCCACGGCCTGACCAGCAATAATTCATGCGTGGCGGCAGCGTAAAAGTAGAAGCCCGGCATCAGGCCGACAACCTCGCGTGCAGTGATCCAGACGTCTTGTTCATAGCTGCCCCCGCCGGATGGATAGGGGCGGGCGGTAAACTCACCTATTCCACCGTCAAAGATGCGGGTGATCCTTGCGGTGCGCCAAAGAAAAAGACCTAACTCTTGCAAATTAAGCGGCCGGCGTGCCCCAGGCCTGACCGAAACGCGCGCCTCAATGGTCTGCGACAGGGTTGGATCATTGGCTGCCATCGCCATCTCGTCCGGCCTTGCCAGCTGAAGTCGGGCCAGATGCTTTGGCTCGGGGCGAAGCGCCGGAACCGGGTCGATGATATTCTTGAACCGAAAATCGCCGCCAATGCGCTGATCGTGCCGCCCCAAGCGTGACCGCAGATGGAAGGCCAGATCATGGACATCCCATTGCCGCAGGGTCGGATCTTGGTCTTCGTCACTCAGACCGCTCGCGTCTAGCGGTCTGATCAACCCTGCCGCAGAAAGCAAGCTTAGCAGCGGTTCACAATCGGCTTCGGGGATGTCTGCGCGGCGCAAGTCTTCAAGCGCAGCTCCAGACCCCAGCAGAGCCAAGGCCTGCATTGCGGTTGTGCTGCGGCTAAGTGGGTTGATATGGCAGCGAAATGGTGACAGCGGGCTTTCAAGGATCAACCCCGCATTATGCGGCAGTTGCCCGGGCACATGGCCGGCCTCATCCATCCGAATCTGTGCAAAGCGTGACAGCCGGTAGGTCACGCCGGCCTTAGCAGATGTCGCGGTTAAGGCAGGTGCAGGGGCGACAGGAGCCAGCCGAAACAGGGATTCGGTTTCGTCTGCTGCGGTGGCATAGGCCAGCATACGCAATTCGCCCAGTTGGTCCATCACTTGGCTTGCCACAACAGCTGCCAATGGCTCACCCCCCTGCATCGCTGCAATCAAGAGAGCATCGACTTGGCTGCGGGCAACGGGTCTTCGCAACAGATCAGCAAGCGCAACCGCCGTATGTGGCGCCGACATCCCCAAGCTGGCCAGCATCTCATCCAAAACGCCGAGTGGGTCGGTTTTGGTCCGCGGACCACGATGCTGTCCGGGTGGCTGGCAGAGGCTTAGGTACATCTCAGCCTCCTCACAGGAACATCGCGATCGGATTAAGCGCGGTTTCGGGCAGGGGCGCTGTAACATCGCCCATGGTGAGCGGCACCTCAAACAGCCGCCCCGGCGCATAGCGTGCCCAGAAGTGGCGCAGTCCGGGTGCCATGACCTTCACAACCGGCAAGCCAACATCCGCACGGGTCTGATCGAGTATCAGCACCTCGTGTCCGGCCTTTTCGATGGCTGCAATAGCCTCGTCCAACAGATCGGAAATCGCACCACCCTGCCGCCGCTGGGCTTTGCTTGGGTCAGAGAGAATATCGCTTTTCGGTTGGATATAGGGCTGGTTTTCGAGAGTGGCTGTGCGCCACCAATGCAGGCATTCGGGGTCGTCAAAGGCGTAATGCGTCACGCCATCGCTGCCCACATCCAAAACCGCTGGCATAAACTGGTTCATTTCGGTGATGGCCCGCAAGATGCCAGTGCGTGCGTCCAGATGGGCCCCAAAACCCATCACGATATCCTCGGTCGGCCCATAAGTGCGACGGTTTAGGCACACATAAGATGGGATCCCAAGATCTGTTGTAAGGTCAAGCACCCAAAACTCGCGCCCCATCTGCGCGAACCAAGCCTGCATGTTACTGATGAATGGATCATCCAAAGCGGTAAGATCAACCCGAGGCCGCTGCACGCGATTATACCACCAGATCGCGACGCTATCACGCTCGACCAGTTCAAAAAGACCCTGTAACACGGCGTCTTCATAAGAGGCGCCCGCGGCACAACCGTTGCTGTCTGCCCAGCTGGTGAACCTTGGGCCCTGAGCGGGGTAGCTGTAAAACAGCAGACTGGCAGGCAGATATTTGATGCGCTTTTCACTGTGTGACCAGACCGGAGTCCAATCTGTGATCTCGGTCTCTTCCAGCCAATAGGGCACAACCTGAAACTGGCTGCCGCGCGCGTTCCAAGTGTCACGTTCGCGGTATTGTTTTTCGGAATAAAGCATCAGCTTATTGGGGTGAATTCCTGCATCGCCAAATTGACGCAGGCTTCCTCGCAGGGTGATTTCCTCACCTCGATATTTGCCGCTGTAGCGTTCCAGCGCCTCGCAAAGCGCCGATGTGCGGGCCTGTTGATCACTACGTCCCTTGCCAGAAGAGTAGCTGCGCAGATTCTGCTTCAATCCTGAAAGCGCCATCGGGGCCACCGCCAAATTATTTCCTGCGCTGTAAGACAGCAACGGGGTATGGCCATTCCACTTGCTGGGGATCAACTCTTTCACGATGCCAGTTATCGGACCAATCAGATGGCTGTAGCGTGATAGCGTTTGGGCGGCACTGGCGCTGCGTTCACCGTTCTCGACACCTTTCACGCCGCTAAACGCGCGAAATTCCGTAGGCGCCCCGCCGATCCTGCCCACCGCAGGGTCGCCGCAGCACCCGCATTGGGGGCGTCGTGCCAGCGGATGCTGGCGGCGCGCAAAGCCGAGGGGATCCAACTCTTGTATTCGGCCTTCCAAATCGACGTTGCGTCCTGATTGGACAAGCCGCGCCAATTGGACCGCCGCCACACTGAGCGTTTGCGCGACAAAAGCCTGCGGGCGTGGCACGGGGCGTTCGGGTGGGCCGGCCACACCCAAACGGCGCGAGAGCAGCAGCTCGACCTCGCGGTTTTCTACAAGCCTTGTTCGAAGACATTCCCAGCACCCTGTCGTGCCGGGGACAAACAGCGGCCCTACCAAGGGCTTTAGCCCAGCCGCTCTGACCAACAGCCAAGCCATCCGCTTTGTCTGAAAGTGTCGGTTGAGCGGTTCTAGCTGCGGATCGAGATAATCATCGGCCAAGACAAGCGCCACGGCACCTTCGGTCCCTTGTGGGGCGATCTGCAAGCCCATCGAGCCCAACCAACTTGCGGCAATTTCAGGATTGGTCTTGCCCAAGCCAATCACGCTGATCGGATAGGCCGCGGCGCGGTCGCGTGCGCTGCGGGTGTCGATGCCAAGGCTTGACCAGAACAGTGCCTCTTCTGGAGCAGCCTGCGCATCCGCTTCGCGCAGATGTCCCATTTGCGCAAGGTAATCTAGTGTGTGCGAGACATCTTCGGCGGGAACTTGACCGGCCAAACTGGCAACAATTTCCGCCCGGGTCCGCTTGCCATCGATCATCGACAGCACGGGCGTGATGGCGCCACCTTCAAGCGCAAAACTTTCGGTGTCCGACAACAGGATGTTGCCTTCGCCATGCAAATGATACACGGCAAAATCTTCCCGCAAAACAGGCCTTGCGATCATCTCTGATCTCCTTTTGGGTGGCGCAGTGACAGGCGGCCCCTACTGGCTGCCGCCTGCCAAGTTGATCACCAGCCGTAGCAGCCGCTGTAACCCATGTTCGGCATCCGCTGTTGTGCAAGGTTGAGCGCAGGCATCATACGCGTTGCCGAAATTGCCATGCCCGGGCGCTGCATCTGCATGGCCTTCAAGTCGCTTGAACCGCCACTGCCATAGGTTCCAGCTGACCCCACCGACCCCGCGCAGCCACCGAAGGTGCCCGCACTGCCGAAAGTCCCAGCAGAGCCCCAGCAATCGCCGCTCACTGGATCGGCTGACATGCTCTGACCATCATCCCCGACGCAGCCACAATAGGTTGCAAAGCTGCCCAGCGTGGCGCCCGACAGGCGGGTAGAAGAGGGCATCTGAGCGCTGGATGTCGCCATCATGGCCGATCCCTGTGTTGCCATCATCTGGCAGGGCATCGCCTGTTGTTGCGGCATCGCTTTCATCTGAACGCGCCCCCCAGCACAGCCATAGGTGCCGGCAGTGGCAAATGTGCCCGCGGTTCCGCCAACCGATCCAATCGAACCTGCCGATCCGACGGACCCCACGCAATCGCCCGAAACAGGTGCATTCATCGTCGGCACTTGGTTTTGACGAAGCGTGGCTTGGGTGCCCTGCGTCATCACGGAACCCATTGTCGGCGTCAGGCAGAAATCAGGTGTTTTCATTTTAAGTTCGTTAGATCCCCCGCTTCCGTAGGTGCCTGCTGTGCCGACCGAGCCTGCGCAGCCGCCGAAGGTGCCGGCGCTGCCAAAGCTGCCTGCTGATCCCCAGCAATCGCCTGACATCTGCCCCGTGTAGTCACCGCCCGAAAGGCGGGTCGAACTGATCGGGCCCGGGTTGGTAAGCATGCTGCCAGTGGTGACCTGCGTGGCCAATGTCGGGACAGGAGTTGAAAGGCAGGATTGGGTCAGTTGCGTTGCCGTGGTGAAATTGCAAGGCTTGATTGACGCCACAGTAAAGTCGCATTGCCGGATCGAGGCCTGTGTCAATTCACATTGCCGGATCGAAGCCACGGTTGGCTTGATAGAGGCTTGGGTCATCGGGGTGGATTCACAAAGCGCCTGAGCGCCCGCGCAGCCATAGGTTCCAGCTGTGGCGAAGCTGCCAGCGGTGCCGCCAACTGATCCGATTGAGCCCGCACTCCCGAAAGATCCGACGCAATCGCCGCCAAGAGTGGAAGAAGTTCCTGAACTTTGCATATTCATACCTTTCGTTGCCAATGATTGTGTCGTTGCAAATGAGTAAGCCGCCGTCATCCCCATTGATCCGGCGCTCGCTGTGGTGTCCACGCTTTGCTCTGCCGTTCCTGCCGACGCATCAGGCTCGGCTGGGGTAGGCTGTTGCGGCTCAGGCACGGGCATCCACCAGCAGCCAGACGTAAAGCCGCTGGCAACCGAGCCTTGGGCCGTTGCCGCGCAGGCGCATCCGCTTGAAGCTGTGGTGATATCGTCGCCGACGGGATTTGGCTTTGCCTGACCTGGCATCAAACCGCTTGCTGCGGCGGGTGGATGTGCCGCAGCTCCAATCATTTCAAGCGCGGCAGAATAGCTTGGTATCAAATCTTGTTCTGGGTCGATATCCCCAAGGCCAGAGACCCCGAATACTGCAAAGGCTTCGGCAAGGTTATCGCGCAAGACGGCCGCGAAATCGCTGTCTGATGCTGCCCGCGAGATGACCCTGGCCCAGACCAACTGAACCTCTGGTGAAACCTTCGGTCGGCTGGTGTCGCCAGGGCCTGATTTTGGGTTTTCAGTTGCGTCGGCTGTTGCGCGCGCGGATGTCTTTTTCGCCATAGAATGTCACTCTCAAATACACATGCTTTCAGAGGAAAAGCCCCGTATTTTTCGCGGCCTTGCACCTCTTGCAATAAAGTAGATTTGAATAAAATTTTAATACAACCCTGAGAATCAGTCTGCACGCAAAGATGTTATCTGTAAACTGAATTGTTTAAATTCGGCGGGGTGGTTGGTATCCTGTCTCGCGCTGGGGTTGACACTACGGGGGCGGAAAAATCTGAAATCCCTGCGACAAACCGTCTTGACGAGGTTCTGGGCAAAGCGCGAGCGGCTTGCTATGGTCGCACCTGATTTGACGACATTGGCTTGCCAGGTTCTCGCGTCACCTCGGAATTTTGGCCTAAAAGGAAACAGCATGCGCATCACCCGACGCAATCTTCTTACCTCTGCCTTGGCAGCCAGTGTTGTGCCAAAGATGCTTTGGGCCAGCACGCAGGTCACGTTGGGTGCGATGGAGATTTCGTCTTTGTCGGATGGCAATTTGATGCTGCCGGGGGCGTTTATTCTGGGTGGGATGCCGGCGGATGAGGTTGCGACACTTCTTGCCAAATATAACCTCTCGACAGAGACGCTCGAGCCGTCGTGCAACGTGACGCTGCTGCGTTCTGGAGGGCGGAATGTGTTGTTTGATGTGGGGGCTGGGCCTGATTTTCAGCCAACTGCGGGCAAGCTTGGTTTGGCGCTCGAGGCGCTGGGGCTCACGGCTGAAGACATTACCGATGTTGTCTTTACCCATGGCCACCCCGATCATCTCTGGGGGCTGCTTGACGAATTTGACGAACCGGTTTTTGCCAAGGCAACGCATCATTTTGCGCAGGGCGAATTCGACTATTGGACCGATGAGAATACCCTTAGCAGCATTGGGGCCGAGCGTACGACCTTTGCCGTGGGCGCTGCGCGTCGGCTGAATGCCATTGCCGATCAGCTGCGCTTTTTTAACGACGGCGAGGAAATCTTGCCCGGTGTCGCGGCGCGGGCGACCATTGGCCATACCCCAAGTCACATGTCCTTCGAGCTGCGCGATGGGTCAGAGTCGATGCTGGTGGTCGGGGATGCCTTGGGCAATCACCATGTTGCTTTTGAGCGTCCGGCTTGGGCTTCGAACTCTGATCAGGATGCCGCTTTGGCGGCCCAGACACGGCTGGGTTTGCTGGATCAACTGGCCTCTGAGCAGATGCTTTTGCTTGGCTATCATCTGCCCAATGGCGGCCTTGGCCGCGCCGAGCGGTCGGGCGACACCTATCGCTTTGTGCCCGCCACTTAGGCCCGCGTCAGAGGTCTTTGACAGAGCGGACCGATAGGCCGGTGCCGTTTGCTTGGGTGCAACTGCATCCTTTGTCCAAAGGCATCCACGATTTCAAGCGACCGCCTTTCGCCAGATCTTCTACCGCAGTCCGCACGATATGCGTTTGCGGCATCTGTTCGCGATCAAAGCCATCAATGCCCAAAGACATGATCTGCGCCTGCTTATAGGCCAAGCGCGCCTTCTCTGGTGCCGGATCGACAGAGTCCGCCGGATAAGGCCAACTGGCGCTTGGCGCGGCGGAACAGGTGTTTTGCGGTTTCGCAAACGGCCCCGCCCGAGCCCGCAATGGGCCTTAGGCGAAATGCGCGATCAGTTCGGCCAAATGCGGCTCGAACTTACGCCATTTGCCGCTGCTGCCTTGATAAATCCCCGAACGCACCTGCCGCACCGAGGCTGTTCGCACCGCGCGTTGGTTGTCTTGAGGAGAGAGGCAGGCAGCGTCAAAGGGCAGGCCGCAATAGTCCAGCATCTGCCGGATGGCGGGCTCTGGATTGCGGGTCAGCGAGTCGTAATCGACATCCATAAAGCCGTCAGGATAGGCCGCGCGCCATTGCTGCATCATCTGGGTATACAGATCGTAATAGCCGATGGTATCGGACAAAGAGTTGTCATAGCCGATGCCCAGATTGGTGAAAAAGGTCTTATAGATCGACCAGCACACCGCCACCGGATCGCGGCGCATGTGCAAAATCCGCGCTTCGGGCAGGGCTTTGCGGATCAGGCCGATCAGCCGAAAGTTCGCAGGCAACTTATCGACCACATAGCGCGCATCGCCCGCGCCTTGATCAATCGCTGCCAGATAGGCGCTGCGAATCCGCTCTAGGGTCTGGGTGTCAAAGCTGCCGGAGGTCTGCGCGGTCTCGGCCATCACCAAACGTGGCAGCACCTCTAACTCGCCCGCGCCATGCACCAGCGGATGCGCCGACAGGATCTGTTCGGTCAAACTGGTGCCCGAGCGCATCATCCCCAACACAAAGATCGGGGTGCGCGCGGCGGGTGGCGGCGTCAGGGCCGGCGCGGCAGGCGAGAACCGTTGCACATAGTCGGCAAACAAGGCGCGGTCGGTGGCAAGGCTATAAGGTGACTGTGACGCGCGCAGGGCATTGGCCTGTTGCAGATGCGCAAAGCTGGCGTCCGCCTCGCCGATATCTTCATAGGCCTTTGCAAGGCCAAAGTGCAGCGGCACACGGTCTTCAAATGGCAGACCACTGTCAGCGGTCATTGCTTGCATCTGCGCGATCAGTGGATCTTCTGCGGTAAAATCACGCGCGCGGCCCAGATTGAAAAACGCGATGGCCGATCGGGGATTGATCGTCAGAGCCCGTTCAAACAGCTCTTGCGCCTTGGGTAGATCGCCTTCTGACAAGGCCAGATTGCCCAGATTGCCCAAGGCGGCGGCATTCTTTGGGTCGGCTTGCAGCACGCTTTCCAACAGCTGCCGCGTCGCAAACAAATCGCCGCTGGTGGTCAGGCAAGAGGCAAGGCCGATCTTGGCTTCCAGATCAGCGGGGTGGCGCGCGCTATAGGCTTGAAAGGCCGCAATCGCCTCGGCGTCGCGCTGCGACAGCGCCAGAACTTGCGCGCGCTTTAATTGCGCCAAGGCGAAATTCGGGTCTTGCTTTAACACATGATCAAGGCTGATCAGGGCCTGCGGCAATTGTCCGGCTTGCTGCTGCGCGGCGGCAAGGTTCATGCCTGCCTCGAGGAAGCGCGGGTCCAGTTTCAGCGCGATGCCAAGGTATTTGATCGCGGCGGGCAGCAGGCCGGCCTCCATCAAGGCACCGCCCAGAATGCTGTTGGGCCAAGGATGCTGTGGGTTCAGCCGCACCGCTGCGGCCATTTCTTCGATGGCGGCGTCAAGCCCGATACGGTCGCGCACCGCAAGGAAATGCTGCAGATGATGCGGGCCAAAGGGGCGGGCGGGCAGGCCGGTTGCGGCCTGCTGCACCTCGGCCAGTGCCGTCAAAAGCCGCGCATTGGCAGGAAATTTTTCCAGCGCCATCAAGACCTCGCCGCGCACCTGCGCCGCACGACCCGCTCGGATCTCGGTCTTGGCGTTGCGCAGCACTTTGTCGATGTTGACGCTCATATCGGCCTCTGGATGACGTTTGTTCTAGATTAGGCCGCGCGGGTGCAGACATCAACCATCGCCCGACTTTCCTTTCAAGGCAAAATATGGGCAGATGGCCAAAACAGGAGCCCACATGTCTTTGCACCTTATCACCCAACGTATTCGCGACGCCGAGGCCAAAGCCGGCCGTCTGGCAGGGTCGGTGCAGCTGATCGCTGTCAGTAAAGTGCAGCCCAATGCGCGGGTCCGCGAGGTTTTGGCCGCAGGACATTTGGTCTTTGGCGAGAATTATGTGCAGGAAGCGCAAGGAAAATGGCCGGATTTTCGCGCTGAATTTCCAAGCGTTTCGGTGCATATGATCGGGCCTTTGCAGACCAATAAGGCCAAGGTCGCGGTCGAGCTGTTTGACGCCATCCACACGCTGGACCGCCCCTCGCTGGCCGATAAGCTGGCAAAACTGGCACAGGCGCGCGGCGCTTGCCCAGAGCTTTTCGTGCAGGTCAACACCGGTGCCGAGCCGCAAAAGGCCGGCGTCTTGCCGGACGATCTGGACGGATTTATCGCCACCGCCCGCGCGATGGATCTGCCGCTGTCGGGGCTGATGTGCATCCCGCCCGAGGATCAAGACGCCACCCCGCATTTCGCGATGCTGGCAGAGATGGCGGCGCGCAACGGGCTAAAGGGCCTCTCAATGGGGATGAGCGGCGATTTCGTGGCTGCCATCGCCGCAGGGGCCACGCATGTGCGGGTGGGGTCTGCGATTTTCGGCGCGCGCAGCTATGCCTAGCCGCGGGTGATCAGCCGCGATTGCGGTTGCAGCCGATTGGCGATCCACAACAGATCGGCGGGGGCAAAGCCCACGCAGCCGGCGGTGGGGTGGCAGGGTTTGCGCCAGCGGTGCAAAAAGATCGCCGACCCGCGCCCGGCGGTGGCATAGGGCCAGTTCCAATCGGTGATCAGGATCAAATCATACAGCGGATCGGCGCGGCGCAGCGATTCGTGACTGTAAGGGTGCGGCGCGGAGACCATGGTGTTGTAATCGGGATCATTGCTGTCATCTGACCACAGATCGCCCATTCGGATTGGCAAGGCCCAATCGGGCAGGGCGCTCGCCGCAATCCGGTCCGCGCGATAGAGCATGCCGACAATCTTATGCACCCCGCGTGGGGTTGCCCCGTCGCCCTCGCGTTTGGCATCCGTCATGCCGCCGCGCCCAATGGTGCAGGCAAAGCGGCGGTTCATGAACTGCGCTCCTGTGGGGCTGACAAAAAGATCTAGGCGGCTCATTATTGCTCCTTCGGTCGGGGTTTGGGGGCGCGCGTCTTGGGGCGTAGATAGGTCAAATCATACGAAAGTGAAACAATTGCCTATCTGTCGACACGACCGCGTGAGCAAATTGAAGCATATCTTGTTGTGCCACGGATCAGAGCGCATCTGTAACCCACAGGGCGAGCCCGCCCAAAGGTATTCCCCGTGAGATGGAGGCCAAGATGGCAACGCTACGGAAGATTCTGCTGGTTGATGACGACGACGATCTGCGCGAGGCGCTGAGCGAGCAATTGGTGATGACCGAAGATTTCGACGTCTTCGAGGCCGCCACCGGTGCCGAGGGCATGGAGAAGGCCAAGGCCGGTCTCTATGATCTGGTAATCCTGGATGTCGGTCTGCCTGACACCGATGGCCGCGAATTGTGCCGCCGGATGCGCAAAACTGGCGTCAAATGCCCGATCATGATGCTAACGGGCCATGACACCGACAGCGACACCATCTTGGGCCTTGATTCGGGCGCCAATGATTATGTCACCAAGCCGTTCAAGTTTCCGGTGCTGCTGGCCCGCATTCGCGCGCAATTGCGCACGCATGAGCAATCCGAAGATGCAGTGTTCCAGATGGGGCAATACACCTTTAAGCCTGCGCAAAAGTTGCTTGTCGATGCCAAGGATAAAAAGGTGCGGTTGACCGAAAAGGAAACCAACATCTTGAAATTCCTATATCGCGCGCAACAAGGCGTGGTGGCCCGCGATGTGCTGCTGCACGAGGTTTGGGGCTATAATGCTGGTGTGACGACCCATACGTTGGAAACCCATATCTACCGTTTGCGGCAGAAAATCGAGACCGATCCCGCCAATGCGCGGCTGCTGGTCACCGAAAACGGCGGCTACAAACTGGTGGCTTAAGTTAACGGTTTTGTCACCCTTTGGTCTTATTATTATCCAAATGGATAGGTAAAACCTATTTGTGGTGCGAAAGACGATCTTTGTTCCCCTTGCTGTGTCGGGGTTATGGCACAGCTTTCCTCCCTGTTGGACTGGCCGGGCTTTGCGCCCGGCCTTTTTTATCTGTGCTCTGCCGCTCCATTGGGGCGTGGCGAAAGTGCCATAACCCCGCAGATTGTTTCCAGAACCCGCGCAATGGCTTAAAACTGTGCTACCTTTGATCATTATCTCCCTGTTGGACCTCCCCGGCCATTTTGGCCGGGATTTTTTTGCCCAAAGCCGGTTGATCCCCTTCCCCCCAAAACCTTGGCCGCTTGCGGCTTGAGAACCGCCGCCGCAGGGCTTAGGCTTGGCCAACACCAGCTGGAGCGCGCTATGAGTTTTACCCTTGCCACTTGGAACATCAATTCCGTACGTCTGCGCGAAGATTTGGTGGCGCGGCTGATGGCCGAACAGCAGCCCGATATCCTGTGCTTGCAAGAATGCAAAAGCCCGGTCGATAAAATCCCGCTCGAGCAATTTCAGGCGCTTGGATACCATCACATCGTGGCGCGTGGGCAAAAAGGCTATAACGGCGTGGCGATTTTGTCGAAGCGTCCGATCACCGATGCGGGCGAGAAGGATTTCGCCACCATGGGCCATGCGCGCCATGTGGCGGCACGGCTGGAAAACGGCGTGACGATCCACAACTGCTATGTGCCTGCGGGCGGCGATATTCCTGATCGTGCGCAGAATGAAAAATTCGGCCAAAAGCTGGATTTCCTGACCGACATGCGGGATTATTTTCGCTCTGAAAAGCCAGAGCGCGCGATTTTGGTCGGCGATCTGAACATCGCCCCGCGCGAAGATGACGTTTGGGATCACAAGAAACTGCTGAAGATCGTCAGCCACACCCCGATCGAGGTCGAGCATTTCAATCAGGTGATGGAGGCAGGCGATTGGGCGGATGTGACCCGCAACGACCTGCCGCAAGGCAAGCTTTACAGCTGGTGGAGCTATCGCGCCGCCGATTGGGACACCGCAGACAAGGGCCGCCGCTTGGATCACATCTGGGCCAGCCGCGATATTGCGGCCGCAGCGCATGGCAGCCACATTCTGCGCGAGACCCGAGGCTGGACCCAACCCAGCGATCATGTGCCGGTCTTTGCGACGTTTGATCTTTAGGTTAGCCCCGCTTTCCCCCCTTTTGCTTGCAGCCAATTCTGTTAGGTCTGTGGCTGAACGATCACAGGAGCCGCTGCTTGTTCACCCTGTTTTTGACCCAAACCAGCCGCCAGCGGGATCGCTATTACCGCGTCGAAGTTGCCTACAATTTGTTTGGCGAATATTCGGTCATGCGCGAATGGGGGCCAAAGGGGCGGCAGGGGCGGCATTTGTTGGTCTGGTTTTCCAACCTGCGCGACGCCTGCCTTGCTGCCGAACGGTGGCACCGCCGTGCGATGCGGCGCGGCTATAGCACAGAAGGATTTCGTCGATGACTCACCTCTGGGTGCGCGCTGAACAGCGCCCGAACGAAGAACGCGTTGGCCTGACCCCCGAGGGTGCGGCGGCGCTGATCAAGGCGGGCATTCGGGTGACGGTTGAACACAGCTCGGTGCGCGCGATTGGCATTGAGGGCTATATCGCGGCGGGCTGCGAGATTGCGGCGGAAAACCTATGGCCAGAGGCCCCCGCCGATGCGATCATTTTTGGCCTGAAAGAGCTGCCCGAAGACGGCACGCCGCTGACCCATCGCCATATCATGTTTGGGCATGCCTATAAGGGCCAGCCTGCGGGGCGCGTGCTGTTGCAGCGGTTCAAGGCGGGGGGTGGCAGTCTTTATGATCTGGAATATCTGGTCAATGAAGACGGGCGTCGGGTTGCGGCCTTTGGCTATTGGGCGGGCTATGCGGGGGCGGCGATCAGCCTGAAATGCTGGGCCGCGCAACAGCGTGGCGGCATTGCGGGCCCTGTGGCGAAATATCCGGGCAAGACCGCGCTTTTGGCCGATTTGGCTGCCGAGATGGCGGGCATGACCCCGCCGCGCGCGATTGTGATCGGGGCGCTGGGGCGGGTTGGCACCGGGGCTTCGGACCTTTGCGAAGCCTTGGGGGTTGCGGTGACGAAATGGGACATCGCCGAGACCGCAAGCGGTGGTCCGTTTCCGCAGATTTTGCAGCACGAGATTTTCCTGAACTGCATTCTGGCGCGGCCCGGTTGCCCGGTGTTTGTGCCTGCAAGCGCCAAGACCGACGCGCGCGCGCTGACGGTGATTGGCGATATCGCCTGCGATCCGACCTCGGATTTCTCGCCGATCAAGGTCTATGACCGGGTGACGGAATGGGATGCGCCGGCGTTGCGGGTGGCGGATGCGCCGCCGCTGGATGTGACTGCGATTGATAATTTGCCGTCCTTGCTGCCTGTCGAAAGCAGCATGGATTATGCAGCGCAACTGTTGCCCTCGCTGGCGACTTTGGGCGCGTTGGAAACAGGTGTCTGGGGGCGGGCTATGGCGGAATTTACCCGCCACAGCGCCGATCTGTAAGGGAGAGCAAGATGACAATTCATTGGTGTGGCACAGGGCTGTCTTCGGCTCCGGGTTTGCGGCGGTTGATCGAGGCCGGTCATAAGGTTGTGGTCTGGAACCGCACTGTTGAAAAGGCGCGCGAGGCGGTGGGCGATCTGACCCAAGACATTCGCCCCTATGCGCTGGCCGATCTGACTGCGGCTTTGCAGCCCGGAGATGTGGCGATTTCGATGCTGACGGCCGATCACCATGTGCCGATTGCCACCGCCTGCTTGGCCAAGGGCGCGCATTTTGTGTCCTCGTCCTATATCGCGCCCGAGATGAAAGCCTTGGATCAGGCGTTTCGCGACGCGGGGCTGGTCTCGATCAACGAAGTCGGGCTGGATCCGGGCATTGACCATCTGATGGCGCATGATCTGGTGGCGCGCTATCGCGCCTCCAAGGCCTATGACGCGGAAAACACCCTAAGCTTTGTCAGCTATTGCGGCGGGATCCCGAAGATTCCGAACCCGTTCCGCTATAAATTCTCTTGGGCGCCGGTGGGGGTGCTGAAAGCGCTGCGCTCGCCGTCGCGCTCGGTGAAGAATTTCGCCGAACTGCGGGTGGCGCGGCCTTGGGATGCGATCACCAGCTATGAAGCGCCGCTGCCGCAAGCGGAAAGCTTTGAGGTCTATCCAAACCGCGACAGCTATCCCTTTATCGAAGAATACCGCTTTGATCCGGCGTGGAAGGTCAAGGATTTCGTGCGCGGCACCATCCGTCTGGGCGGCTGGGCCGAGGCTTGGGCGCCGGTGTTCCGCGAGATTGAAACGCTGGAAGGCCCGGCAGGCGATGCGCGCTTGGCCGAGATGGCGGCAGAGTTCCTGAAGGAAAACGCCTATGCGCCGGGCGAGCCTGACCGCGTGGTGCTGTTTGTCAGCCTGAAGGCCGAGCGCGACGGGCGTGTGGTGTTCCATGAGACCTGGGCGATGGATGCTTGGGGTGATGCGCGCGGCTCGGCGATGGCGCGGCTGGTGTCGATGCCCGTGTCCTTTGCGGTTGAATCGGTGCTGAACCACGAGATCACGGCGGGGGTTCACGCAGCCCCACATGAGCCGAAGCTGTTGAAAAGCTGGCTGGATCAGGTGCGCGGGCTTGCGCAATATATGGACCGCGTTCAGCACTAAGCGCGATCTTTGCGCAAAACCCAGCGCCGCCGCGCGGGCCATCGAGGCCCCCACGGCGGCTTTGGTGTGCGACCTTGGCCGCAGTTTGGATTTTTAACCGCGTAGCTGGCATGTGCGGGTGACACATCTGCGCCGTCGCGCTAGAATTGCTGCAACGATCTGCCTCGGGCGGGCCGAGAGGCAAATGCAGGACAAGCATGCAGCGCAGCTTAGGAAGTGGAAGCCTTGGGAATAGGCTGGCGATGTGGCGCGCAAGGCGGGCTGCGCCTGCGCGCGGCTTTGTCTCGCAGCCCGAGCCGCGCAGCATGGGGCTTTACGCGCGCGGGCGGCAGCTGGTTGCGGGCAATTTCAACTTTGCAGGCCAAGTGATCGAGGCCCCAGACACCGCAATCTGGGATATCGGGCTGGAGGATTTGGCCGCCGCCGAAGAGATGCATGGCTTTGACTGGCTGGATGATCTGGCCGCTTTGGGTGATGCGGGGGCGCGAGCGCGCGCGCAGGATTGGACTTGGGGCTGGATGGCGCGGTTTGGCGCGGGCAAGGGGCCAGGCTGGTCGCCAGATCTGACCGGACGGCGGTTGATCCGTTGGATTAACCATGCGCTTTTGCTGCTCTCGGGGCGCGATCGCGTGCAATCGGATGCGTTTTATCGCAGCCTTTCGGCGCAGGTGGTATTTTTGTCGCGGCGTTGGCCGCATGCCGCAGCGGGTCTGCCCCGGTTTGAGGCGCTGACGGGGCTGATCTATGCGGGGCTTGCGTTGACGGGGATGGAGGCACGGGTTTTGCCGGCCGTTTCCGCCCTGGCCGAGGAATGCAGCCGCGAGGTCGATGCGCTTGGCGGCATTCCCACCCGAAATCCTGAAGAATTGTTGGAAGTCTTCACGCTGCTGACCTGGGCCGAACTTGCACTTGCCGAATCGGGGCATCGCCCGCCCTTGGCTTTGGTGGAAGCGCTGGAGCGGATGGCGCCCTGCCTGCGGGCGCTGCGGCATGCCGATGGCGGCTTGGCGCGGTTTCATGGTGGCGGTCGCGGTGCGGAAGGCAGGCTGGATCAAGCGCTGGCTGTGACGGGGGTGCGGCCGGCCTCGCCCAAGGCAATGCCGGCGCTTGCCATGGGATTTGCCCGTCTTGGTGAGGGGCGCACCACGGTGATCGTTGACGCGGCACAGCCCCCCGATGCGCGCGCGGGTCTTTCGGCGCATGCCTCTACGGCGGCTTTCGAGCTGACTTCGGGGCGGCGCCCCTTAATTGTGAACTGTGGTTCAGGAAAAACCTTTGGCAGCGAGTGGCGTCGTGCAGGGCGGGCGACGCCTTCGCATTCGACACTGGCGATTGACGGCTATTCTTCGTCGCGGCTGCGGGCGGGTGAGGGGCGCGAGGTCTTGGTTGACCGCGCCGAGGTCACCGGCTTGCAGCAAGGCCAATTGCCCGAAGGCACCCAGATCTCTATCGCGCATTCGGGTTGGTCTGCGACGCATGGTCTGACCCATGGCCGCGATCTGTTGCTGTCGCCAGACGGGCGCAAGCTGACGGGGTTTGAGACGCTGCTGGCGCAAAGCTCTGCCGAGCAAGAGCGGTTTGAACATTTGCTGACCGAAGGCCGGATGGAGGGCGTGGGCTTTACCCTGCGGTTTCATCTGCATCCTGATGTTGAACCAAGCCTTGATCTGGGTGGCACCGCGATTTCGTTGGCGCTGAAAAGTGGCGAGATTTGGGTTTTTCGCCACGATGGCAGCACGAAACTGTCGCTTGATGCTTCGGTCTATCTGGAAAAAGGCCGGCTTAAGCCGCGTCCAACCCAGCAAATCGTGCTTTCTGGCCGTGCAAGGCAAGTCCAGACGCGGATCGGCTGGACCTTGGCGAAAGCACAGGATACTCCGCTCGCCATCCGGGATCTGGACCGCGACGATATGCCGGTTCCGATCTGACCGGTGCCGATCTGGTTTTTAACGAAGGGTCCAACGCCATGACCAACCTCGTCCCCATTGGCCGCGCGCTGATTTCTGTCTCTGATAAGTCCGGCCTGCTGGAGCTTGCCCGCGGTCTTGCTGCCCAAGGAGTCGAGCTGATCTCGACCGGCGGCACCGCTGGCATGCTGCGCAACGCAGGGCTTGCGGTGCGCGATGTCGCTGACGTCACTGGCTTTCCTGAAATGATGGATGGCCGTGTGAAGACCCTGCATCCGAATGTGCATGGCGGTTTGCTGGCGCTGCGCGATGATGATGAACACCTGCTGGCAATGGCCGCGCATGGGATCGAGCCGATCGATCTGCTGATCGTCAACCTTTACCCCTTTGAAGAAACCGTCGCCAAAGGCGCCGACCACGAGACCTGCATCGAGAATATCGACATTGGCGGGCCTGCGATGATTCGGGCGGCGTCAAAGAACCACCGCTTTGTGACCGTGCTGACCGATCCTGCGGATTATCAGGCGCTGATCGACCAGATGCGCGCCAATGATGGCGCGACCACGCTGGCCTTCCGGCAAAAGCTGGCGCTGACAGCCTATGCGCGCACCGCGGCCTATGACACGGCGGTTTCGGCTTGGCTTTCGGGCGCATTAAACCAGCCCTTTACCCGCAGCAAATCCTTCGCCGGCACTTTGGCGCAGGGGTTGCGCTATGGCGAGAACCCGCATCAGGCGGCGGCGTTCTACACCGACGGCACTGGCCGCGCAGGGGTGGCCACGGCCAAGCAATGGCAGGGCAAAGAGCTGTCTTACAACAACATCAACGACACCGATGCGGCCTTTGAATTGGTGGCGGAATTTGCCGGTGCGGGGCCTGCTTGTGCGATTATCAAACACGCAAACCCTTGTGGCGTCGGCAAGGCGGCCAGCCTGAAAGAGGCCTATCTGCGCGCCTATGCCTGCGATCAGACCTCGGCCTTTGGCGGCATTGTGGCGCTGAACCAGCCGCTGGATGCCGAAACCGCCGAAGAGATCGTTAAGATCTTTACCGAAGTGGTGATTGCGCCCGGCGCCTCGGATGAGGCCAAGGCGATCTTTGCCGCCAAGAAAAACCTGCGGCTGCTGACCACGCAAAGCCTGCCCGATCCTGCCGAGAAAAGCCTTGCTTTCAAGCAGGTTGCCGGTGGTTTTCTGGTGCAAGACCGCGATGTTGACAGCATTTCGGCCGCCGATCTGCGGGTGGTGACCAAACGCGCGCCGACCGAGGCGGAACTTGCCGATCTGATGTTTGCTTGGAAAGTTGCCAAGCATGTCAAATCCAACGCCATCGTCTACGTCAAAGACGGTGCGACGGTTGGGGTAGGCGCTGGCCAGATGAGCCGGATCGACTCGACCCGCATCGCCGCGCGCAAGGCGGGCGATATGGCCGAGGCGTTGGGGCTAACGCAAAGCCCGACGATCGGTTCGGTTGTGGCCTCTGACGCGTTCTTTCCTTTTGCCGATGGTCTGATGGCCGCGGCCGAAGCAGGGGCGACGGCGATCATCCAGCCAGGTGGGTCGATGCGCGATGACGAGGTGATTGCGGCGGCAGATGCGGCGGGCCTTGCCATGGTCTTCACCGATCAGCGGCACTTCCGGCACTAGGATGCGCGCGCTTTCCCTTACCACGCTGATTGTTTTTGTGCTGGACCAGCTGTCGAAATGGGCGGTGGTGCAGGGCATGAATCTGATAAACCTAGGAGAGCGGGATGTCTTCCCGCCCTACCTGAACTTTCGCATGGCATGGAATCGTGGCGTGAATTTTGGGCTGTTTTCGAATTCGGCCGATATCATGCGCTGGATTTTGATTGCTGTTGCTCTGGTGATTTCGGCTTGGGTGCTGCTTTGGCTTTACCGCGAAAAGGCGGGGCGGTGGTCGATGATCTCGGGCGGGCTGCTGATTGGTGGCGCGCTGGGTAATGTGGTGGATCGTGTTATCTATGGCGCTGTCGCCGATTTTATCACCATGTCCTGCTGTGGCTTTGACAATCCGTATTCCTTCAATGTCGCAGATATTGCGATCTTTGCCGGCGCCTTTGGTTTGGTGCTGTTCACGGGGCGGGGAACGGCCAAGCCAGCGCCGAAACGGCGAAAGACCCCGTGACGAAAGCGGAACGATAGGCTAAGACAAAGGCATAGAGTCTGGTGGAGGCTACAAGATGCGCTCAACACAGGGTGTTCTCGCGATCGCAATGTCGGCGCTTTTGGTGCTGACGGCCTGCGCACGCGGTGAGAAAACCCCGCAGTTGATGAACATCCGCTCGACCACCGAGGGGCCGGACGAATTCACCATTGTGCCGCCAAGGCCTTTGGCCATGCCAGAAAGCCTGACCGAGCTGCCAGAGCCAACACCGGGTGGTGCAAATCGCACCGACCAGAACCCCTTTGAAGATGCCATCACAGCGTTGGGCGGCAAGCCCAATGTTTCGGGCAAAATCGGAGCGGGGGATGCGGCTTTGGTCAGCTATGCCGCGCGGGCTGGTGTGGCTGAAGGCATTCGTGACACGCTGGCCAGTGAAGATCTTGACTATCGCCGCAACAACAACGGCAAGTTGTTGGAAAGATTGTTCGATCAGAACGTCTATTTCAAAGCCTATCGCCCCTATGCCTTGGATCAGCAGGCCGAATTGGCACGTTGGCGTCAAGCGGGTGCGCGCACGCCTGCGGCCCCCCCGCCGCCTCCGGCTGCGAAATAACCGCCAGTTCAGCTGCGATCACAAGGTCGTAACCGCGCTTGCACCCCCTCGCAAAGCGACTAGCTTGCAGATCAGGTTTCCAACGGAGGACCGCGATGTTTCGCACCCTTGGCCGCAGGGCTTTTGGGCTGATTGCCCTGCTACCCCTCTCTTTGCCCGCGATGGCAGACACGGTAAGTCACTTCACGCTGAAAAACGGCATGGAGGTGGTGGTGATCGAAGACCATCGCGCGCCCGTGGTCACGCAGATGGTCTGGTATAAGATCGGTCGCGCCGATGAGGCCGCTGGCCATTCTGGCATCGCGCATTTCTTTGAACATCTGATGTTCAAGGGCACCAAAGAGATTGGCCCGAACGAATTTTCCGCCATTGTCGAAAAGCAGGGTGGCGATGACAACGCCTTTACCACCCAGGATTACACCGCCTACTTTCAGCGGGTTGCGGCAGATCGGCTTGATCTGATGATGAAGCTGGAGGCCGACCGTATGGTGAACCTCAACATGTCCGAAGAAGACGTTGCCACCGAGCGCCAAGTGATCTTGGAAGAGCGCGGCCAGCGCGTTGACAGCGATCCGGGATCTTTGCTGCAAGAACAGATGGGGGCGGCGCAGTTTCTGAACCACCCCTACGGCATTCCGGTGATCGGCTGGCGTCAAGAGATTGCCGCCCTGACCCATGACGACGCGATGGCGTTTTACAAAGCCTATTACGCGCCCAACAACGCCATTCTGGTGGTGGCAGGCGATGTCGATCCGCAGGCCGTGCTGGCGATGGCTGAAACCCATTATGGCCCTCTGCCGCCGTCTGATAAAATCAAACCCCGCCTGCGCCCTGCCGAGCCGCCGCAGCTGTCAGAGCGGCGTTTGGTGCTGCGCGATGAACGCGTGGCCCAACCTTATGTTGCGCGCAGCTACCTTGCGCCGCAGCGCAAATCCGGCGACCAGAAAGAAGCCGCAGCGCTTTCCGTGCTGGCCGAGCTGTTGGGCGGGGCCGGCACCACATCGGTGCTGACCCGGGCTTTGCAGTTTGACAGTCAGACGGCGGTTTATGCCTCGGCGTTTTACTCGGATGTCTCGCTTGACCCCGACACCTTTTCGCTGGTCGTTGTGCCCGCAGGCGGTGTCAGCCTTGGCGATGCCGAAGCGGCGATGGATGCTGTGATCGCAAAATTCCTGCAAGACGGCCCCAAGCCCGAGGATTTCGCCCGCATCAAAACCCAGATCCGCGCCTCTGAAATCTATGCCCGCGATTCCGCAGGTGGGCTGGCGCGCAGCTATGGCGCGGCGCTTGCCTCGGGTCTGACGGTGCAGGATGTGCAGGATTGGCCCAGCATTCTGCAATCGGTCACCCCCGAAGATGTGATGGTGGCAGCACGCAAGGTTCTGAACAAAAACAACGCCGTAACGGGCTGGTTGGCAACGCTGGAGGCTGCAAAATGAAGCTGCGCATCGCATTTTTCCTGCTGGCCCTTGCCTCGCCTTTACAAGCAGAGGTGGCTATTCAAGAAGTCACCTCGCCCAAGGGGATCAAGGCTTGGCTGGTGGAAGATCATGGTATTCCCTTCACCTCGCTGAGCCTTGATTTCAAGGGCGGCACCTCTTTGGATGCGGCGGGCAAGCGCGGCGCGGTCAATCTGATGACCTCGCTGATCGAAGAAGGCTCTGGCGATTTGGATGCGCAGGGATTTGCTGCGGCGCGCGATGCCTTGGCGGCGGATTTCAGCTTTTCCTCGGGCGAGGATTCGGTTTCAGTCTCGGCGCGGTTTCTAAGTGAAAACCGCGAGCAGGCGATGGCTTTGTTGCATCAGGCACTGGTCAACCCGCTGTTTGACCAAGCCTCGGTCGAGCGGGTGCGCGCGCAAATTCTGTCGGGCCTGAGGTCAGATCTGAAAGACGCTTCAGCGATTGCTGCCAATCTGGACCGCGCCCGCAGCTTTGGCGATCATCCTTACGGCAGCGATGGCTCGGGCACGGTTGACAGTGTCACCGCCCTGACGCGCGACGATATTCTGGCAGCACATCAGGGCGCGCTGGCGCTGGACCGCATCACCGTGGGGGCGGCAGGGGACATCACGGCGGCAGAGCTGGGCCAGTTGGTTGATGCCTTGGTTGCGGGCCTGCCCGCCACGGGCGCGCCGCAGCCTGCCGATGTGACGCCACAGCAAAAGGGCGGCATCACGGTGCAAGACTTTCCTGGGCCGCAGTCGGTTGTGCTGTTTGGTCAGGGTGGCATCGGCTTTGACGACCCAGATTACTATGCGGCTTCGGTGTTGAACGAGATCATCGGCGGTGGCCGCTTTACCGCGCGGCTGATGACCGAGGTGCGCGAAAAGCGCGGCCTCACCTATGGCATCGGCACTGCACTGGCCAATTACGATCACGCCGCGATGCTGTCGGGCCAGTTTCAAGCCAGCAACGACAAGGTCGCCGAGGCGATCAGTGTGATCCGTGCGCAATGGGCCTTGATTGCCGCCGAGGGGGTCAGCCAGCAGGAGTTGGACGATGCGAAAACCTATATGACCGGGGCCTATCCGCTGCGGTTTGATGGCAACCGCCGTATCGCCAACATTCTTGTCGGCATGCAGACGCTGGGCCTGTCGTCTGATTACCCCAAGACCCGCAACGCGCGGATCGAGGCGGTGACGCTTGCCGATGTCAAACGCGTGGCGGCCAAGCTGTTGCAGCCACAAGATCTGCATTTCACCGTGGTGGGCCAGCCCACAGGCGTGGTCAGCGAATAACCGAATCTATGGCCCCGCGCCGGTGAAGCTGCTAGGATTGGGGGTATGACAGTTCATGCCCCCAATATACGCCCCATTATTCGCCCGCTGGACGAATCTGCGATCAACCGCATTGCGGCGGGTGAGGTGGTTGAACGGCCTGCCTCTGCGGTCAAGGAACTGGTTGAAAACGCGCTGGATGCGGGGGCGCGGCGCATCTCGGTCGAGTATACGGCCGGCGGCAAGGTGCTGATCCGCGTCACGGACGATGGCTGCGGCATGACGCCCGAAGATCTGCCCTTGGCCATGGCGCGGCATGCGACCTCGAAGATCGACGGCTCTGATCTGTTGAACATCCGCTCTTTCGGTTTTCGCGGCGAGGCTTTGGCCAGTCTGGGTGCCGTGGGGCGGCTGACGCTGACCTCGCGCGCCGAGGGGCACGAGGGCGCCAGCCTGACGGTTGCGGGTGGGCGGATGTCGCCACTGCGGCCCGCGGCGGCGGTGCGCGGCACGGTGATCGAGCTGCGCGATCTGTTTTATGCCACGCCGGCGCGGCTGAAATTCTTGCGCACCGACCGCGCCGAAGCCCAAGCGATTGCTGATGTGATCAAGCGGCTGGCGATGGCGGAACCGCAGGTTGGCTTTAGCTTGACCGAGGTTGCGGACGGCGAGGCTCCAAGGCTGATCTTTCGCGCCGATCCGTTGTCGGGCGATTTCTTCGAGGCGCTGCACGGGCGTTTGGCCAGCGTTTTGGGCCGTGATTTTATCGACAACGCGCTGAAGATCGACATCGAGCGCGATGGCCTGCGCCTGACCGGCTATGCGGCCTTGCCGACCTATTCGCGCGGGTCTTCGGTGCAGCAGTTTGTCTGCGTCAATGGCCGCCCTGTGCTGGACCGCACGCTTTTGGGGGCGCTGCGGGTGGCCTATTTCGATTTTCTGTCGCGCGATCGTCACCCTGCCGCCGTGCTGAACCTGATCTGCGACCCCGAGCGGGTGGATGTGAACGTGCATCCGGCGAAATCCGAGGTGCGCTTTCGTGAACCCGAAGCCGCGCGCAGCCTGATCATCACCGGCCTGCGCACAGCGCTGTCAGGCGCGGGCCACCGCGCCAGCAGCACCGTGGCCGATGCCACCCTTGCCGCCATGCGCCCAGAAGCGCCGCGCGTCTACCAGATGGAGCGGCCAAGCCAAAGCAGCCTGCGCCAAAGCTATGCCTATCAGGCCCCCGAAAGCCTGACGGGCTTTGCCGAGGCCCCCGCCGCGCGGGTCGAGCCAGAGCTGCCGCAAGCCCCCGATCTGCCCTTGGGCGCGGCGCGGGCGCAGGTGCATGAAAACTACATCATCGCCCAGACCGCCACCGGCATGGTGATTGTCGATCAACACGCCGCGCATGAACGGCTGGTTTACGAACGGCTTAAACGGCAAATGGCCGAAACTGGTATCAAGGCGCAGGCGCTGTTGATCCCTGAAATCGTTGATCTTTCTGCCAGCGATGCCAGCAGGCTTTTGGCCTTGGCTGATGATCTGGCCCAGCTTGGCCTGACCATCGAGGCCTTTGGCGGCACCGCGATTGCGGTGCGCGAAACGCCTGCGATTTTGGGCAATGTCTCGGCGAAACAACTGCTGGAAGATGTCTTGGACGAGCTGTCTGACCTTGGTCAAAGCCAATCCTTGCAGGCCAAGATGGAAGCGATCCTCAGCCGGATGGCCTGCCATGGCTCGATCCGCTCGGGGCGGCAGATGCGCGCCGAAGAGATGAATGCGCTGCTGCGCGAGATGGAGGCGACGCCGCATTCGGGGCAATGCAACCACGGCCGCCCAACCTATGTTGAACTGAAACTTCACGATATCGAAAGGCTGTTTGGTCGCAGATGATAACGCTTTTCGGACAAAGCTATGCTTGGACCTCGCCCGAGGTGCTGACGATTGGGGCCGCCGTTTTGGTGATTTTGGCGCTCTTGGTGCTGATCTTGCGGGCAGCAGGACGCTCGGCCACGATGGCAGCGCCTTTGATGCGCGAAATGGGCTGGCTGGGCCAGCGGGTGCAAGCGCTGGGCGAGGGGCAGGAGCGGCTTGCGGGCGGTCTGCACCATGTCAGCGAAAATCAGGCGCACAGCCAAACCGCGATGCTGCAACTGATGGAAAAGCGCTTGGCCGAGGTGCAGCGCGCCATGGGCGAAAGCCTGAACGGCACGGCAACGCGCACCGCCCACAGCCTTGGTGAATTGCAGCAACGGCTGATGACGATTGATAAGGCGCAGGCCAATATCGAAAAGCTGTCGGGCAATGTTCTGAACTTGCAGGATATTTTGGCCAACAAACAGGCGCGTGGGGCTTTTGGCGAAATTCAGCTGAACGATATCGTGCAAAAGGCGCTGCCCTCGGATGCCTATACCATGCAGGCGACGCTTTCGAACGGCAAGCGCGCGGATTGTCTGATCCATCTGCCCAATCCGCCCGGCCCGATTGTGATTGACGCGAAATTCCCGCTTGAGGCCTATGAGGCGCTGCGCCGCGCTGACAATCCGCGGGCAGTGACAGAGGCGCAGGCACAGCTGCGCGCTGCGGTGCGGGTGCATATCAAGGCGATTTCAGAGAAATATATTCTAGACGGCGAAACCGCCGATGGGGCCTTGATGTTCCTGCCCTCCGAGGCCGTCTATGCCGAGTTGCACGCCAATTTCCCCGAGGTGGTGCGCGATGGCTTTACCGCGCGGGTCTGGATCGTGTCGCCCACCACCTGCATGGCCACGCTGAACACCATGCGCGCGGTGCTGAAAGATGCGCGGATGCGCGAACAGGCCGGCGCCATTCGCACCACCTTGCGGCAATTGCACCGCGACGTTGAATTGGTGGTCGAGCGGGTGGAAAAGCTTTCGACCCATTTCAACCAAGCCCGCGCCGATCTGGACGGTATCTCGACCGCCGCCGAGCGGGCTGGCAAGCGTGCGGCGCGGCTGGATAACTTTGATTTCGAAGAGCTGTCGCCGAATGATCCCACGCCCTTGCTTGGGCCGCAGGCTGCCGAATGATCCGCCATCTGACCCCTGCCGATTACCGCCAGATGGCTTGGGCCAATGGCAAAGGCGTCACGGTCGAGATGCTGCGGATCGAGACGGATGCCGGGCTACAATACCGCATTTCGCGCGCCAGTGTGGTCGAGGCGGGCGATTTCTCGATCTTTCCGCAGATCGAGCGCAATCTGACGGTGATCTCGGGTCCCGGATTTGATCTGCGGGGCAAGGGGGTGGCCATGCAAGCGCGGCCGCTGCAACCGATTGCTTTTGCAGGCGATCTGCCGCTTAGGGCCGAGGCTGTCACCGCCCCCAGCGATGATTTTAACGTGATGTCGGCCCGCGCCTTGCCGCCCCCCGAGGTGACAGTGCATGCAGCCCCTGAAACCCTGCCCGAGGGGGGTATTCTGGCTATATATGCGCTTGGCGTGGGTGTGGTGAATGATCTGTCGGTTGGCCTGTATGATCTGATCCTGACAGATCAGGCGGCGCGCATTGACGGCCACTTTATCCTTGCTCGTTTGCAGCAGGCTGTTTGGGCCGATCTTGCGCGCTAAATCCGGAACAGCGGCTGCATCAACCTTGGGATCAGCCCGCTAAAGCGCAAAGGCGCATCGGTGGCCGCAAGACAGATGCAGGGCAGGCCCGCCTCGGCGACGGGTGTGTGTTCCATCGCCTCGGAGGCGATTTCGACATCGCCTGCGGCAAAGCGATCACTGGCGTCGCGGAACGCGCCTTGCAGAACCAGCGTCAGCTCGATGCCGCGATGGCCGTGGTCGGGGACGGCCTGACCGGCGGGAATATACAAAAGACGCGCCGAAGCGCGCTTGCTTGTTGGCAAAATCGCCTGACGCACCCCCATGCCAATACTTTTCCATTTCACATCAGCCAGATCACCGCCGACATAGCCCAAAAGCGGCGCAGGCAGCACGCCAGCTTTGCGCGGGGTTGGAGCGGCTTCACGGGGCTCTAGCCGCGCCAGTGTTGCTGCCAGCGCGCCCTCAGACATGGCGACGCTTTCGGCTTGCATCACGGCCCCGCCCACCGCCTCGAAGGTGGCAAGCTGGGCGCGGCAGTCGTCGCACATCGAAACATGGGTTGCGACCACAAGGCCAAAGGCTTCGGGCAAACTGCCCGTGGCATAGGCCATAAGCAACTGATCGGAGAGGTGGTGGCGAATGGTCATAGTGTCCTCAGCTCATTTTCTGACGCAGGCGGTCCAGCGCCAGCCGGATCCGCGACTTGATCGTGCCCAAGGGCAGCCCCGTCTCGGCGGCGATTTCAGAATGGGACAGATCGCCGTAAAAGGCGCGCTGAACCAATAGTCTTTGCTTTTCAGGCAGGTCTGCAAGCGCCTCTGCCAGACGTTTGTTGTCTTGCGCGGCCTCGTAAACATCGGCCTGATCGGGTTCGTCTTCGTTGCCCCAAGGCAGATCTTCGGGTTCTGGTCTGCGATCGCGCCGCGCGATGTCGATTCGGCGGTTGCGGGCAATGGTAAAGATCCATGTCGCCACCGAAGCCCGCGTCGGGTCAAATTGCCCGGCTTTGCGCCAGACCGTTGCCATCACATCCTGCGCGCAATCTTCGGCGGTGCCAGCATCGCTGCCCGCCTTCATCAAAAAGCCTTTGATCCGTGGGGCGAAATGCGCAAATAAAGCTGCAAAAGCCGCCTTGTCCTGATGGTCGCGCACAGCAATCATATGCGCCGTCCAATCGGGGTCTTCTTGTTTAGCCGTCACGCCTGTTTGTCCCTTGCCAGCCAACAAGCTGCGCACAATGGCACGCGCTGCAGGCGGATATCCTGCATCATAGGGCCGATAGAGAGGGGCAAGGTCAAGTAGCATAGAGGTGTTACGCAGCGCAAAGCAGGTTGGATCACTTTTGCCGATGTGATCCAACCATGTTACTAACCCGTATCTCTTCAAATTGTTACACCGAGGATGCCATGGCTTTTGATAAACCAACCGCTGCCCCCCGCCGCATTGCCGTGGTCGGAGGCGGCATCTCGGGCATGGCGGCCGCGCATCTTCTGGCACAAGAGCATCACGTTACCCTGTTTGAGGCCGAACCCCGTCTGGGCGGCCACGCCCGCACCGTGCTGGCCGGCAAGCGTGGCGATCAGCCGGTCGATACCGGCTTTATCGTGTTCAACCGCGTGAACTATCCCAATCTTGTGGCGCTGTTTGAAAAGCTGGAGGTGCCGGTTGTCGAAAGCGACATGAGCTTTGGCGCCTCGATCGGTGGTGGGCGGGTGGAATATGCGCTGAAAACCTTGGACAGCCTGTTTGCGCAGCGCCGCAATCTGCTGAATCCGTCGTTTCTGCGGATGTGCCGCGACATTGTGCATTTCAACAAAAACGCCGGAGCTTTGGCGCGCGACCCTGCGCTGACCATTGGCGGTTTGCTGGCGGCTTTGGGCACGGGGGATTATTTCCGCGACTATTACCTGTTGCCGCTGTCGGGCGCGATTTGGTCAACCCCGAGCCAAGGCATTCTGGACTTTCCTGCGCAGGCCTTGGTGCAGTTTTTCCAAAACCACGCGCTGATGCAGCTGTCGGATCAGCATCAATGGTACACGGTCAAAGGGGGATCGGTGCAATATGTTGCCCGGCTCGAGGCAGAGTTGCAGCGCCAAGGTGTTGCGCTGCGCTTGGGCGCTTCGATTGCGGGCGTGCGGCGGGATGCGGGGGCCGTGGCGGTGCGGGTGCAGGGCGACGAATGGGAAAGCTTTGACGATGTGGTGATGGCCACCCATTCCGACGACACGCTGGCGCTGCTGTCAGATGCCACGCCTGCCGAAACCGCAGCCCTTTCTGCCGTGCGCTATCAGCCCAACAGCGCGGTCCTGCATGCCGACGAAAGCCTGATGCCGCGTCTGCGCAAATGCTGGAGCTCTTGGGTCTATGTCGAACCCGCAGGTCCGCGGCCCGAGCGGATTGATCTGACCTATTGGATGAACTCGCTGCAACCCATTCCGCACGACGATCCGATGTTTGTGACGCTGAACTCGAACCGCCCGATCCGGCAAGAGCTGATTTATGACGAGGTGACCTTCCGCCATCCGGTCTATGATCTGGCAGCGATCACCGCTCAGGGGCAGATACGGGCGATGAATGGGGCGCATAACACCTGGTTCTGTGGCGCTTGGATGGCCAGCGGCTTTCACGAAGACGGCTTTGCCTCGGCTGTTGCGGCAGTTACGGCGCTGCGGCAAGCTTATGCTGTGCAGCAATCGGCATGAGCCTGCCGCAGCATATAAGCGGCACCACCTATCATGGGCGGCGCGGGGCGGTGAGCAATGGCTTTCGCTATGGCGTCGATTATCTGCTGATCGATCCCGAATCGACGGCTGGTCCGGCGCTGTTTTCGCGCAATCGGGGCAATCTGACCTCGCTTTGGGACGTAGACCACGGCGGTGCGCCAAAACAGGGCCGCGGTGTGGTTTGGTGCCGCGAGGTTTTGGCCGAACACGGGCTGCCGCAACCGGACCGGATCGAGCTTTTGGCGCAGCCGCGCGTGCTGGGGCATGTGTTTAATCCGGTGTCGTTTTGGCTGTGCTGGTCGGGGGATGGCCTGCAAGTGGTGGTGGCCGAGGTCAGCAATACCTATGGCGACCGTCACAGCTATCTGTGCCACCGCGACGATCTGGCCCCGATGCGCGCCGATGATACCGTGACCGCGCGCAAGGTGTTCTACGTCTCGCCGTTTCAGCCGGTCGAGGGGCAATATGCCTTTCGCTTTGACATCACGGCCGCGCATATTGGCATCTGGATTGACTATACTCACGCCAAGGGCAGCTTGATCGCGACGCTGACGGGCAAGCGTAAGCCGTTGACCAATCGCGCCATTTTGGGTGCCTGCCTGCGTAGGCCTTTTGGCTCGCGGCGGGTGCTGGGGCTGATCCATTGGCAGGCACTGCGGCTGTGGCTGAAGGGGGCGGGCTTTTTGCGTCACCCCAAGCCGCCAGCCGATGAGGTGTCGCGGTGACAGACAGGCTTTGGCCTTGGTCGCTGTTCGCGGCGCTGATCGCGGCGGCGGGGCTGCCGATCTATATCAATGCGCCAAAGGTTTATGTCGATGACTATGGCGTCAGCCTTGCCAGCCTTGGCGTGGTCTTGGGTCTGCTGCGGCTGGTCGATGTGGTGCAGGATCCGTTCTTTGGCGGGCTGGTCGATCGCTTGGGTGCGTGGCGCGAGGCGGCGGTCGGCGTGGCGGCGGCGATTTTGGCGCTGTCGATGCTGGGGCTGTTTGCGGTGACGCCGCCGCTGGCACCGCTGGCGTGGTTTGCGCTGATGATGCTGCCGC
The DNA here is from genome assembly GCA_913062925.1 of uncultured Pseudorhodobacter sp. Lineage (GTDB taxonomy): Bacteria > Pseudomonadota > Alphaproteobacteria > Rhodobacterales > Rhodobacteraceae > Cypionkella. Next base: position 37,596 of record CAJXWJ010000014.1, read on the forward strand.
TGTTTTCGGCCTATTCCTTTCTGTCGATTGCCTTTTATGCCCAAGGTGTGGCCCGCGCGCAAAGCGTGGCTTCGGGGCATATCGGTTTGGCGGGCTGGCGCGAAACCGGCAGTTTGATCGGCGTTTGCCTTGCCGCCGTGGCACCCGTGGCGCTGGCAGGCACCGGCGCGCCGTTTCCGATTTTTGCCGCAGGCTTTGCCACATTGGCGGTTCTGGCGGTGCTGGCGATGCGCGGCCAGTGGCGCGGCAGTTTACTGCCGCAAGCGCTGCCGTTTCGCGCGGCGCTGCGGCAGGTGACCCGCGATGCGCCTGCGCGGCGGTTGCTGGTGCTGGCGCTGATCAATGCGGCCCCTGTTGCGGTGACCTCGACCCTGTTTTTGTTCTACGTCGAAAGCGTTTTGCAGCGCGCAGATGCGGCTGGGCCGTTGCTGCTGTTGTTCTTTTTGTCTGCCGCAGTCAGCGCGCCGATCTTTAGCAACCTTGGCCAGCGCTTTGGCGAGCGGCCGGTTTTGCTGGCGGCCATGGCCTTGGCGGTGGCAAGCTTTGTCTGGGCCTATAGCCTTGGCGCGGGGCAGATCTTTGGCTTTGCGCTGATCACTGCGGCCTCGGGGGCGGCGCTTGGTGCGGATATGGTGCTGCTGCCGGCGCTGTTTGCGCGGCGCTTGGCGCAGATTGGCGGCGAGGGTGCGGGCTTTGGCCTTTGGGCCTTTGCCTCGAAACTGTCGCTGGCCTTGGCGGCGGCGGTGTTGCTGCCGCTGTTGCAAGCGGGGGGCTTTGCCTCGGGCGTGCAAAACACGCCGCAGGCCTTGGCGCTGCTGACACTGCTATATGCAGGGGTTCCCTGTGGTTTGAAACTTGTGGCGATGGCGCTTTTGGCGCGGATGCCGATGGAAAAGGAGCTGTGATGTCGATGCTTTGGAGCCTGATATTTCTGCTTGGGGTCATCCTCTCGCTGGCGATTGTGCCGCGCTATTTTGGCTTTGCCAGCCAGCGCCCCGCCGATTGGAAAGGGAAGGGTCCAGCCTTTGACCCGCAGCGCGATCTGGCCGGCGCGATTGTCTGCGAAGGCGTGATCTATGGCCCCTTTGGCCGTGTCACCTCGCGCTTTGTGGCCGAGATGCAGGGCGACTGGCAGGGCAACCGCGGCGTGCTGCGCGAAAGCTTTCGCTATGACAACGGCGAGGTGCAGCTGCGCGAATGGCAATTGCTGATCCGCGAAGATGGCACGCTCGAGGCCAAGGCCGCCGATGTGCCGGGCACCGGGCGGGGCTGTATTTCGGGGCCAACTGTGCAGATGCTTTACGACATCCGCCTGCCCGAAAGCGCGGGCGGCCATGTGCTGAGTGTGGTCGATTGGATGTATCTGGCCGAGAATGGCACCATCATCAACCGCAGCCAATTCCGCAAATTCGGCATCAAAGTGGCCGAGCTGGTCGCCACCATGCGGCGGGTGCCGGCATGAGCTTTGCTGGAAAAAGATATTGGCTGGTGGGGGCAAGCGAGGGCTTGGGCCTTGCGCTGGCCAAGGCTTTACAGGCTGAGGGCGCAGAGGTGATCGTTTCGGCGCGCTCGCCGCAAGGTTTGGCTGCGGCGTCACAGGCCTTGGGTGGGGTGCAGACCTTGGCGCTGGATGTGGCTGATGGGGCGGCGGTTGATCAAGCCGTGGCGCAGTTGGGGCAGATTGACGGCATGGTGTTTCTGGCAGGGGTCTATTGGCCGATGCCCGCCCAAGCCATCGACGCCGCAAAACTGATCGCGATGTGTGATGTGAACTTTACCGGCTGCGCGCGGGTGGTGGCGGCGGTTCTGCCCGCCATGGTGGCGCGTGGGACTGGGCATTTGGTGATCACAGGCTCGCTTTCAGGCTTTCGCGGCCTGCCCGGCGCGATGGGCTATGCCGCCAGCAAGGCGGGGGTGATGGCGCTTGCAGAATGTCTTTATGCCGATCTGCGTGGCAGTGGTGTCAAGGTGCAGCTGGGCAACCCCGGTTTTATTGCCACAAGGCTGACGGCGAAGAACGATTTTGCCATGCCGTTCTTGATGCAACCCGAAGAGGCTGCGGGCCATATGCTGCGGCTGATGAAAAGCAATCGCTTTAAGGCAAGCTTTCCAACCCTGTTTTCATGGCTGTTTCGCGGCGGGAATTTCCTGCCGGATTGGCTGTATTACCGGATTTTTGCGCCGAAATAGCGGCTAGTCCTTGCGCAGGCAGACCATAAAGAAGCCGTCCATGCCGCCCAGATCGGCCCAATAGTCGGGCCGCAGCCGCAAGCCGCCCTCTGGCGTGATCCAGCCAGGCTCAATCCCGGCCAGATCGGGCCGGATCACCGACAGGCCTTTGTGGCGGGCCAGCACGGCTGTCAGCTGCGCTTCGCCCTCTTCGGGCAAAAGCGAGCAGGTGCAATAGACCAGCCGCCCGCCCGGTTTCAGCCAGCCAAGCGCGCGATCCAGCAGGGCTGCTTGCAGCGCTGTCAGCTCGGCCAATTCGCTGCCGTCTTTCAAGAACGGCAGTTCGGGGTGGCGGCGGATGGTGCCGGTGGCAGAGCAGGGCGCATCCAGCAAGATCGCGTCATAGGCGGCCTCGGGCTGCCAATGCAGCGCATCGGCGACGATGATTTTTGCGACAAGGCCGGTGCGGGCAAGGTTTTCTTGCAGCCGTTCCAAGCGTGGGCCCGAGATATCCAGCGCTGTGACATCGGCGCCGGTGGCGGCCAATTGCAAACATTTGCCACCGGGGGCGGCGCAAAGGTCAAGCACGGCTTCGCCCTTTTGTGCGGCCAAGAGCGGGGCTGCAAGGGCTGCGGCGGCGTCTTGCACCCACCATGCGCCCTCGGCAAAGCCTGCAAGGGTCGAGATTTGCGAAGGTTCCGACAGGCGCAGCGAGCCGGTGGGCAGCGGCTGGCCCTTTGGCAGATCCGCGCCATGCGGGGTGATATCAAGCGGTGGGGCCTTGGCTTGCAGCTCTTCGATGGCCGCGACCACCTCGCGGCCATAGGCATGCACCATCGGCTGGCGCAGCCAACGCGGCAGGCGCTGGGCGGGGCCTGGCAAGGGTGCGCCTTCGGGCAGTTTGCGCAGAACTGCGTTGATCAGCCCTGCCATGGGCGTGGTGCGTTTGGATTTGCGCGCAAGTTCCACGGCGGCATTGACCACGCCGTGCGGGGCTGCGCCCTCGTGCAATTCGGTGGTGGCAAGGCGCAGGATGTTCATCACGGCCAAGGGCGGGTTTTTGCGCAGATGCGGTTCCAGCATCCGGTCCACCGGTTCAAGCAGGCGGATAACCTGCAAAGCAAGCCGCTGCGCGCGGGCGCGGTCTTGCGGGGCGACCGATTTCAGCGGCCCGTTCGGGGCGGCAAGGACTTGGGCCATGGTTTGACCCTCTTCCATAATTGCGGTGAGCAGGGCGAGTGCCGCTGCGCGTGCTGCCAAGCCTGCCTGAGCCTCTGCCATTTTGTCGCCCTTGTTCCTGTGTGGGATCGCCGTATATCAAAGGGCAGAGCCCTGCAAGGAATGCCAGATGTCTGAAACACCCCAAGATTTGCCCGAAGCGGCCCAACGCGCGCTTGCCGAGGCGGCCGAGCGCCGGCTTAAGGCCAAAGCAATTGACTTGCCCGTGGAGTTGGGTGGGCGCAAGGGACCAGAGCCGGTGCGCTTTGGCGATTGGGAGAAAAAGGGCATCGCGGTGGATTTTTGACACCGCGCATGGGGGTTTCACACCCCCATTGCCTTTGCTGCGCAAAGGCTGCCCCCGTGGGATATTTTTAGACAGATGAAGGCAAATTTTAGATAAATTGTTTCGGGCCTAGAGGCCCAAGACATCCATCATGTCGTAGCGGCCAGCCTTTTGGCTTTGGCCCCAAAGTGCGGCTTTCAGCGCACCACGGGCGAAGATGGCGCGATCGGTGGCGATATGGCGCAGCACGATACGCTCGCCTGCACTGGCGAAAAGCACATCATGTTCGCCGACAATGTCGCCGCCGCGGATGGCGGAAAAACCGATGGCGCCGGGACTACGTGCCCCGGTGATGCCGTCGCGACCTGAGTCGGTGTGGTCTGCAAGGGCGATGCCCCGGCCTGCGGCGGCGGCCTCGCCCAGCATCAGGGCGGTGCCGGAGGGGGCGTCGACCTTGCGGTTGTGATGGGCCTCGATGATCTCGATATCCCAATCGGCGTCGAGGGCGGCTGCGACCTTTTGCGTCAGGCGGGTCAGCAGGTTGACGCCAAGGCTCATGTTGCCGGCTTGGATGATCACGGCGTGATGGGCGGCGGCATCGAGTTTGGCGTGATGCGCGGGGTCTAGCCCGGTGGTGCCGATGACATGCACGGCGCGGGCTTGGGCGGCGAGGGCGGCAAATTCAACCGTTGCCGCAGGCGCGGTGAAGTCGATCACGGCTTGGCTTTGCGCGAAGGCCTCGAGCGGGTCGTCGGTGACCAAGACCCCAAGCGCTGCGCCGCCCATGCACAGGCCGATGTCTTGGCCGATCCAAGCATGGCCGGGGCGTTCGATGCAGCCGATCAGGCGGGCGGCTGGATGGGCGGTGATCGCGGTGATCAGCATTTGCCCCATGCGGCCAGAGGCGCCGGTGACGGTGATTGCAGGGGTTTGGGTCATGGCTGCCTCCGATTTTGGCAGGGTTTAGCGGTTTTGACGCGGCGGCGAAAGCCCGCCGTTGCAAGCCCGCGCGAATCCGCATAGGAGCAGGGCATGGCAAACACACGTTCCTATTCGGCCAAAGGGCCTTCGCAGCGTCAACTTCGGGTTGGCGAGATGATCCGGCGCACGCTGTCAGAGATTCTGGCGCGGGGTGAGGTGCATGATGTTGCACTGCAAGACATGTCGATCACCGTGGGCGAGGTTTCGGTCTCGGTCGATTTGCGGGTGGCGACGGTCTATGTGATGCCCTTGATGGGCGGCGCCAGTGTTGAGGCGGCGATTGCGGCCTTGGCCAAGAATGCCTGGGAATTGCGCAAGCGGGTCTCGGCCGAGATGACCTTGAAGCATTCGCCAGAGCTGCGGTTCCGTCCCGATGACACCTATAATCGGTTGGAAGAGGCGCGGCGGCTGTTTGCCGATCCGCAGGTGCAGCGCGATATTGCCGCCAAAGATCTGCCAGAGGCCGAGGAATAACATGCTGCGGCTGGCGCTGGTGCTGGCGCTGCTGCCTTTTGCGGCGGCGGCGGGCTGTCGGGATATGGTGTTTGATGGCACGTCGTATACGGTCTGTGATGTGGGCGCAGGGCAGGATTTGCGGCTGTTTGATGCCGGAGCCGATGGGGCTTATGGCAGTTTCAACGCGGTAGAGGCAGAGCTTGCCGCGCAAGGCGAGACGCTGGGATTTGCGATGAATGCCGGGATGTATCATCCTGATCTGTCGCCGGTTGGGCTTTATATCGAGGATTATCAGCAGAAAAAGCCTTTGGTCACGCGGGCGGGGCCGGGGAATTTTGGGCTGTTGCCGAATGGGGTGTTCTGCTTTGGCGATGGCCTGCTGCGGGTGGTGGAAAGCCTGCGCTTTAAGGCCGAGGCGCCGCGCTGTCGCTATGCGACGCAATCGGGGCCAATGTTGGTGATCGAGGGCAGTTTGCATCCGATGTTTCGCGCGGGGTCAGAGTCGCGGCAGATCCGCAATGGCGTTGGTGCCTCGGCGGATGGGCAGCGCGCCTATTTCGCGATTTCAAACCAAGCGGTGAACTTTTATGATTTTGCGCGCTTGTTTCGCGACAAATTGGGCGTGAGCAACGCGCTTTATTTCGATGGCAAGATTTCGCGTCTGCTTGCGCCAGATTTGGCGCGGATGGACGCGGGGTTTCCGATGGGGCCGATGTTGGGGCTGGTGGTTCCACGTGGATAGGCAAGGAGACGGCAATGGCGCGCGCTAAAAAAGGCAGAGCGATTTCGGGCTGGCTGGTGGTGGATAAGCCTGCGGGCATCACCTCGACCGCTTTGGTCAATAAGGTGAAATGGGCGATGGATGCGCAAAAGGCCGGCCATGCTGGCACGCTTGACCCCGCAGCCACCGGGGTTTTGGCAATTGCGCTGGGCGAGGCCACCAAGACCGTGCCCTATATCACCGATGCGCTGAAGTGCTATCGCTTTGTGGTCAATCTGGGCGCTGCGACGACGACCGATGATGCCGAGGGCGAGGTGATTGCGCGTGAGGCTGCGCGGCCAAGCGATGCGCAGATCGAGGCGGCTTTGGTGGGCTTTCGCGGCGATATCGAGCAGGTGCCGCCGCAGTTTTCTGCGGTGAAGGTCGAAGGCGAGCGCGCCTATGATTTGGCGCGCGAGGGCGAGGCGATGATTTTGGCGGCGCGGCCCTTGTGGGTGGAGCGGTTGCAGCTGATTGCGCGGCCCTCGGTGGATCAGGTCGAGCTGGAGATGGTCTGCGGCAAGGGCGGCTATGTGCGCTCGATCGCGCGGGATCTGGGCGAGGTTTTGGGCTGTCTGGGCCATGTGGCTTGGCTGCGGCGGGAATGGTCGGGGCCTTTTACCGCAGGCGAGGGGATTTCGATTGAGGAGATTGATCGGCTTGCCAAGACCGGGGAGTTGGATGCTTGGCTGAAACCCTTGGAGCTGGGGCTGGCGGATTTGCCGGAGCTGCCCTGCACGCCCGAAGGGGCAGTGCGGTTGAAGAACGGCAATCCCGGGATGGTTTTGACTTCGAGCGCCAGCTATGGCGATGAGGCTTGGGCGAGTTATCAGGGGCGCGCGGTGGCGGTTGGGGTTTATAAGGCCGGTGAATTGCATCCGAGCAGGGTGTTTAATTAGGGGCGGAGTGCTGGCGGGGCTGTTGACGCTCCGCGGGGGATATTTTTGCCAAGATGAAAGGGCAGCGGGTGATTACACGGCGGCATCTGAAGGGGGATGCGGAAAGTGTGGCGGTCTATTCGCCCTGTGAGGCCTATCGCTATGCTTTGACGCGGGTCTGGGATCCGGCGGCGGTGCGGCTGGTGTTTGTGATGCTGAACCCCTCGACTGCCACAGAGGTGCAGAATGATCCGACGGTGGAGCGCTGCGAGCGGCGGGCGCGGGCGCTGGGCGCGGGCGGGTTTCGGGTGGTGAATATCTTTGCCTATCGCGCCACTGATCCGCGGTTGATGCGGGCGCAGCAGGATCCGGTGGGGCCTGACAATGATGCAGCGATTGTTGACGCGGCGGGTTGGGGGCAGCGTCTTGTCTGTGCCTGGGGCAGCCATGGCGCGCATCTGGGGCGTGGTTTGGCGGTTGAGGCGCTGTTGCGGCGGCTGGGGCAGCCGCTGTTTCATCTGGGGCTGACGCAGGCGGGCGCGCCGAAGCATCCGCTTTATATCAGCTATGCGGTGCAGCCGCAGCTTTGGACCTAGGCTGCGCGCAGTTCGACCGTGCTGAGGTCTAGGCCTGTGGCGCCTTGCAGGTCGGCCACGCCGATGCCGTCGAGCAGAAGTGTGGTTCCGGTGCTGTTGATCTGCGTCGAGAGCTGTGGGTCTGGGTGCTGCGCGGGATCGTAAAGCAGGATCAGGTGGTCTTCGGCGGGATTGTAATCGACGATTTGCGGTGTGGGGTCGTTCGGGCCGATGTCATGCAATTCGAACTGATCTGCACCTTCGCCACCATTGCCGTAATCACCCGCGCCAAGGTGCAAAATATCATTACCACCGCCGCCATTCAGGAAATCGAGCGTGCCGTCATCGCCTGTGGCGTCTTGGCCCCAAATCTCGTCATTGCCATTCAGACCATCGAGCGTATCGCTGCCGCTGCCGCCCATGAGCCTGTCGTAGTCATTGCCGCCGATCAGCGCGTCTTGGCCAGCGCCGCCTTGCAGCAGATCATTGCCGCCACCGCCGATCAGCACATCGTCGCCGGCGCCGCCCAAAAGGGTGTCATTGCCCTCGCAGGCTTCGAGCCGGTCATTACCGGCGCCGCCGTCGAGCAGATCGTCGCCGTCATCGCCATGCAGCAGGTCATGGCCGGCACCGCCGAACAGCTGATCATCGCCCGCGCCGCCATTCAGCGCATCATCGCCTGCGCCGCCGTCAAGCAGATCGGCGCCATCACGGCCGGTAAGCATGTCAGTGCCATCGCCGCCCCAGATGCTGTCTGCGCCACCATCGCCTGACAGAATATCATCCTGCGCGGTGCCGGAGAGGGACAGATCAACCGCCGGCTGTGGTGGCGCATCCGAGGAGTTGAGGATGCCGTCCGTCTCTTCTGCGTCGAGGAAACCAGAGCTATGCGAGGTGTCAACGTGCGGATAACCCTCTGCAAAGGGGTCAGCCGCGCCAGAGGTGTCTGCCGGATCCGCCTGATCTTCGGGCTGGTTTGCGCTGCTGAAAGCATCTGCCACAACACCAGCAAATAAGGCGCTAAGGAGTCCGATAAGCCCGAGCATCTGTGATCTTTCTACCCCGCGGGACGGGGGCGAATGGGAAGGGTGAAATAAATTTGCTATAAGAACATTTTGGCAATCTGCCTGACCAACTTTAGCAGAATCAGGCCTTGGCTTCAAAAAGAATGCAGTTGTTTTTCAGGGAATCTGGGGGATTGGTTAACAAAGCTTGCGCCGAGCAGGGGGCTTCCCTTTTGCCGTGAAATCTTTTATACGCCCGCATCCGCTGGTGACAGTGGTGTTATTGGCCCTGCTGGACGACATCCCGGCTTGTGCCGCAACCCTCTTTATAGGAGATCCCGATGTCGATCACTGCAGACCACAAAGCTCATCTGATCAAAGAATACGCAACCAAAGAAGGCGACACCGGTTCGCCCGAAGTTCAGGTTGCGATCTTGTCGTCGCGCATCGCGACGCTGACCGAGCACTTTAAAACCCACAAGAAAGACAACCACTCGCGCCGCGGTCTGCTGATGCAGGTTGCTCAGCGTCGTAAGCTGTTGGACTATCTGAAGTCGAAAGACGAAGCCCGTTATGCCTCGCTGATCGCACGCCTCGGCCTGCGTCGCTAAGCTTTCGCTTTGGTCTATCTTAATGCCCGTGGCGAAAGCCGCGGGCGTTTTGCTTTTTGCAGCCCCCTTCCCAAACGCCCGTTTTTCCTGTATGCGCGCGACATCTGCGATATGAGGCCATGCCCCCGGCCGCATGCAAAGGATAGGGGGCGGCGGCAATGGGGCCGCCATGCAAACGGGAGCCACGGCAGGGGCCGTGACGCTCTCATATAGGGAACGATCAATGTTCAACGTTACGAAAAAGTCGATCCAGTGGGGCAATGACACCCTGACGCTGGAATCGGGTAAAGTCGCACGTCAGGCTGACGGCACGGTTATTGCCACCTATGGCGAGACCAGCGTTATGGCCAACGTGACTTATGCACGCGCACCAAAGCCAGGTCAGGATTTCTTTCCGCTGACCGTGCATTACCAAGAGAAATACTATGCCGCTGGCAAGATCCCAGGCGGCTTCTTCAAGCGCGAAGCGCGCCCTTCGGAAAAAGAGACGCTGACCTCGCGTCTGATCGACCGTCCGTGCCGCCCGCTGTTCGTCGAAGGCTTCAAGAACGAAGTTCTCGTGATGGCCACCGTGCTGAGCCATGATCTGGAAAATGATCCTGATATCGTCGCGATGATCGCGGTTTCGGCGGCGCTGACGATTTCGGGCGTGCCTTTCATGGGCCCAATCGGTGCGGCGCGCGTTGGCTTCTCGGGTGGTGAATACCAATTGAACCCTTGCGTCGACGACATGCAGAACCTGCGCAACAACCCGGATCAGCGGCTTGATCTGGTCATCGCCGGCACCAAAGACGCCGTGATGATGGTTGAATCCGAAGCCTATGAGCTGACCGAAGACGAGATGCTGGGCGCGGTCAAATTTGGCCATGATGCGATGCAGCCTGTGATCGACATGATCATCGACTTTGCTGAAGATTGCGCCAAAGAGCCCTTCGATTTCCAAGCGCCTGACTACGCTGACCTTTATGCGCGCGTCAAAACCGCTGGCGAAACCCAGATGCGGGCGGCTTTCGCCATTCGCGACAAGCAAGAGCGCACTGCTGCGATTTCGGCGGCTGTCTCGGCGATCAAGGGCGCGTTGAACGAGGCCGATCTGGCTGACATCAACCTTGGCTCGGCGATCAAAAAGCTGGAAGCCTCGATCCTGCGTGGCGACATCATCAACGGTGGCGCGCGGATTGATGGCCGTGACAACAAAACCGTGCGTCCGATCGTGTCGGAAACCGGTATTTTGCCACGCACCCATGGCTCGGCCCTGTTCACCCGTGGCGAGACTCAAGGCTTGGTTGTCACCACTTTGGGCACCGGCGAAGACGAGCAGATCATCGACGCTTTGCATGGCAACAGCCGTTCGAACTTCTTGTTGCACTACAACTTCCCTCCCTATTCGGTGGGTGAAGTGGGTCGCGTAGGTTCGCCCGGTCGTCGTGAAATCGGCCATGGTAAACTGGCTTGGCGCGCGTTGCAGGCTGTTCTGCCTGCGGCAACCGACTTCCCTTACACCGTGCGCGTGGTCTCCGAGATCACCGAATCCAACGGCTCGTCGTCGATGGCCTCGGTCTGCGGCGGTTCGCTGTCGATGATGGATGCGGGCGTTCCGCTGAAGGCTCCGGTCGCGGGTGTGGCCATGGGTCTGATCCTGGAAGAAGACGGCCGCTTTGCGGTTCTGACCGACATCTTGGGCGATGAAGATCACTTGGGCGACATGGACTTTAAGGTTGCAGGCACCGCCAACGGCATCACCACGATGCAGATGGACATCAAGGTTGCAGGCATCACCCCAGAGATCATGGCGCAGGCTTTGGCGCAGGCCAAAGACGGTCGTTTGCACATCTTGGGCGAGATGAACAAAGCGCTTTCCGCGCCGCAGGGCTTCTCGGAATATGCGCCGAAGATCGAAACCATGCAGATTCCAACCGATAAGATCCGCGAAGTCATCGGTTCGGGCGGCAAGGTGATCCGCGAGATCGTGGAGCTTTCGGGCGCCAAGGTTGACATCAATGACGAAGGCATCATCAAGATCGCCTCGTCGGATGCGGCTTCGATCAAAAAGGCCTATGACATGATCTGGTCGATCGTGGCAGAGCCAGAAGAAGGCATGATCTACACCGGCAAAGTCGTCAAACTGGTCGATTTCGGTGCATTTGTGAACTTCTTTGGCAAGCGCGACGGTCTGGTCCACGTTAGCCAGATCGCCAACAAGCGTCTGAACCACCCGAACGAGATCCTGAAAGAGGGTCAAGAAGTGAAGGTCAAGCTGTTGGGCTTTGACGATCGCGGCAAGGTTCGTCTGGGCATGAAGATGGTCGATCAGGAAACTGGTGCCGAGATCACCGAAGCCAAAGAAGAAGCTTCCGAGGCGTAAGCCTTTCGCAATAAAAGAAAGGCCCCGGAATTTCCGGGGCCTTTTGCGTTACTTGGGCGCCTTGGCAAAGCGCAGGTAGGGCAGTTTGATGTCCAGCGCGCCGAACCGCTCGGTGGCCTGTTCGTTGTTCAGGCTTAGGGCGACGATCACATCTTGGCCGGGCTGCCAGTTGGCTGGTGTTGCCAAAGGCACGCCGTCGGTGGCCTGCACTGCGTCAAGCGCGCGCAGAATCTCGGCAAAGTTGCGGCCGACGCTCATCGGATAGGTCATGGTCAGGCGGACTTTTTTGTCCGGCCCGATGATATAGACCGAACGCACCGTCGCGGTATTGGCGGGGGTGCGGTTGGCTTCGGGCAGGTAGAACTCTGCGGGCAGCATGTCGAAGGCTTTCGACACGGTCAGGCTGGTGTCGTCGATGATCGGGAAATCGGCGGCAGCGCCACCAAAAGCCTCGATGTCATGCTTCCATTTCACATGCTCTGCCACCGAATCGACCGACACGCCGATGACCTTGGTGTTGCGCTTGCTCCATTCGGCGGCCAGCTGGGCCACGGCGCCAAATTCAGTGGTGCAAACCGGGGTGAAATCGCGCGGGTGGCTGAAGATGATCGCATAGCTGTCGGCCAGCCATTCGTGGAAATGGATGGTGCCTGCGGTGGACTCTGCGGTGAAGTCGGGGGCGGTGTCATTGATGCGGATCGACATGATGTCTCCTGTTGTCTGTGATGGGTTCTATCTAACCATTCCGAAACGAAGTTCCAGTGATGCGTGCGGATATGCCGCAAGAAAGGAAATCGGCCTGTCTTTGGGTTTTATCAGGGAATATCCGCCCAAAGCCGGCTTCGCGACATGGCATGTCGTTGCAAACCTTGCGAGAGGTCTTACCTGCTGTCATGATATGATCAAATTAAGGAGCCTGCTATGATCACCAAGCGCGAATTCTATATTAATGGCGAATGGGTAGCCCCGGTAACCCCGCAAGATTATGCGGTGATTGATCCTTCCACCGAAGAGCCTTGCGCGATCATCTCGCTTGGGTCCGAGGCCGATACCAATGCAGCCGTCGCCGCCGCCAAGGCGGCTTTTCCGGCTTGGGCAGCAACCCCGCCCGCGGTGCGCCGCGAAGCCGTGGTGAAAATCCTGCAGCAATACGAGTTGCGCTTGGAAGAATTGGCCCATGCCATCGCGATTGAAATGGGGGCGCCGATTGACATGGCGCGCGACGATCAAGCGCCTTGCCTGCCCTGGCATGCCACCAATTTCCTGACCGCCTTTGACGCGATGCAATGGATCCGCCCGCTTGGTCCGCATGCGCCAAACGACCGGATCGCGCTGGAGCCGATTGGCGTCGTTGGGCTGATCACGCCGTGGAATTGGCCGATGAACCAGATCGCGCTCAAGGCTATTCCGGCGATCCTTGCGGGCTGCACCTGTGTGCTGAAACCCTCCGAGGAAAGCCCCTTGGATGCGATGCTGTTTGCCGAATTCTGCCATGACGCGGGCCTGCCTGCGGGGGTGTTCAACCTTGTTAACGGCGATGGCGCGGGCGTGGGTTCGGTGCTTTCGGCGCATCCTGATGTCGAGATGATCTCCTTTACCGGATCAACCCGCGCGGGGCGGGCGATTTCCAAAGCCGCCGCTGAAACCCTGAAACGGGTGACGCTGGAACTGGGCGGCAAGGGTGCAAATGTGATCTTTGCCGATGCCGATGACCGCGCCGTTGAACGCGGCGTGCGCCATATGATGAACAACACCGGCCAGTCCTGCAATGCGCCCAGCCGCATGCTGGTGCAGCGCCCGATCTATGACCAAGCGGTCGAAACTGCGGCGCGGATCGCTGATAGCATCAAGGTCGGCTCTGCCCATGACGCGGGCGGGCATATCGGGCCGGTGGTGAACAAACGCCAATGGGATCAAATCCAAGGCTATATCCAAAAAGGCATCGACGAAGGCGCGCGTCTGGTCGCCGGCGGCCCTGGCCTGCCCGAGGGCTTTAACCGCGGCTTTTACGTCAAGCCGACGGTTTTCGCCGATGTGGTGCCCGGCATGACCATCGAGCGCGAGGAGATCTTTGGCCCGGTTTTGTCGATCATCCCCTTTGACACCGAAGCCGACGCGGTGCGTATCGCCAATGACACGCCCTATGGTTTGACCAATTATGTGCAGACCCAAGACGGCGCACTGCGCAATCGGATGGCGCGGCAGTTGAAATCCGGCATGGTCGAGATGAACGGCAAGTCGCGCGGCGCGGGTGCGCCCTTTGGCGGGGTGAAATCCTCGGGTCGGGCACGCGAAGGCGGGCATTGGGGGTTGGAAGAATTCCTTGAGGTCAAGGCGATTTCGGGTTGGGATTCCGCCGCAGAATAAGCCAAAGGCCCCGAGAGATCGGGGCCTTTTTTATCGGTTTAGTCGGTCTGCGCCTTAGCCTTGGCGCGCAAAACTTGTGGCAGATGACAGCGCCCAAGCCTCGCGGAACAGCGGCGCGGATTGCGCGTCATCAAGCAATTGGCCGGTGGTCAACTGTTCATATTGTTTTGCAAAAGAGATCACTTGGTCAGACGAACTGCGGCGCTGAAAGTGGTGTGGTCGCAGGTCTGCGGGATGCGCAAGACCCGCCGCGGCCACCAATTCCGCCAAGGCGTGCAGGGTGTTGTGATGGAAATTTGCGACGCGTTCGGCCTTGTCGGGCACCACAATCGCGCGCTGGCGCAGCGGGTCTTGCGAAGTGACGCCCGTGGGGCAGCGCCCGGTGTGACAAGACTGTGCCTGAATGCAGCCCACAGCAAACATAAAGCCGCGCGCAGCATTGGCCCAATCGGCGCCCAAAGCCATGAGGCGGGCGATGTCAAAGGCCGAGGTGACCTTGCCGGCAGCGCCGATTTTGACCCTGTCGCGCAGATTGCAGCCGATCAGCGCGTTATGGGCAAAGCTAAGGCCATCACGCAGCGGCATGCCGACATGGTCCATAAATTCCAAGGGGGCCGCGCCTGTGCCGCCTTCCTTGCCATCTATGACCAAAAAGTCCGGTGTGATTCCGGTTTCAACCATGGCTTTGCAAATCGCCATAAACTCCCATTTATGACCCAAACAGAGCTTAATCCCCGTCGGTTTGCCGCCTGAAAGCGCGCGCATCTGGGCGACAAATTCCAACAGCCCAATCGGGGTGGAAAATTCAGAATGGCTGGCGGGCGAGACGCAGTCTTGCCCCATCGGAATGCCGCGAATCGCCGCGATTTCGGGCGTGATTTTCGCCGCAGGCAGCACGCCACCATGCCCGGGTTTTGCGCCCTGACTGAGCTTCAGTTCCAGCATCTTAATCTGGGGATCTTGTGCGGCCGCCGCAAACAGCTGCGGATCAAAACCGCCATCGGCCCGCCTTGCGCCAAAATAGCCCGAGGCCAATTGCCAGACCAGATCGCCGCCAAATTCGCGGTGATAGGGCGAGATGCCGCCTTCCCCAGTATCATGGTAAAAACCACCGTTGCGTGCGCCTTTGTTCAGCGCGCGAATGGCATTGGCCGAAAGCGCGCCAAAGCTCATCGCCGAGATGTTCAGCAAAGAGGCCGAATAGGCCTGCGGCCCTTGGCCAATGGTCAAGCGCATATCTTCGACGCGGGGCAGCGGGGCGGGCGACATCGAATGATGCAGCCATTCATATTGATCCTGATAGACGTTCAACAAGGTGCCAAAGGGGCGTTTATCAAGGTCTTTTTTGGCGCGCTGATAGACAATCGCGCGTTTGTCGCGGGGGAAGGGCAGGCCGTCTTTTTCCCCCTCGAAGAAATATTGCCGCATTTCGGGGCGGATGGTTTCCAGCAGAAACCGCAGATGCGCTGTGATCGGGTAGTTGCGCAAAATTGCGTGGCGGGTTTGAAACAGATCGTAAACGCCCAAAACGGTCACTGCCGCTGCAATCAGCGCCAGCGTGTCAAAGGCAACCACAGAATAGGGCCAAAGTCGCCCCAGCCCATAAAACACCGCCATCAGCACCGCGCTTGCGGTCAGCGGCAGATAGCGGGCTTGAAAAAACGTGCGGATCAAAGGGCGCGTCCTTGAATAGCTCTGCACCTGATTTAGGCGCAAATACATTAAAGCAATGTGAAGCCGATTGCGGCCTCTGTCACTTTAAAAGGCACAGGGCGCGGTAAAACTGACCATTTCGCCAGAGGTCGGGTGGTGCAGCGACAGGGTTTCGGCATGCAGCATCAGGCGGGGAAAGGCCAAAGCCTCGCCCTTGGCATAGATCGGATCGCCCAAAATCGGACAGCCCTGCGCCAGCATATGCACCCGCAACTGATGGCTGCGCCCGGTCAGCGGGAACAGCCGCACGCGGGTGGTTGTGGCATCGCGCGCGATCACTTGCCAATCGGTCTGCGCCGGCCGGCCGTTGTCAAAATCGACCATCTGGCGCGGGCGGTTGGGCCAATCGGTGCAAAGCGGCAGGTCGATATGGCCTTCGTCGGGGGTCAGCTGCCCCCAGACCCGCGCGACATAGGTCTTTTTCGCGCGCCGCTTTTCAAACTCTTGCCCCAGAAACCCCTGTGCCTGTTTGGTGCGCGCAAAGATCATCACGCCCGAGGTGTCGCAATCCAGCCGATGCACCAAAAGCGTATCCCAAAGCTCGGCTTGCAATCGCGAGACCAAGCAATCGGACCGCCCCGCAAGCTTGCCCGGCACCGACAAAAGCCCAGCGGGTTTGTTCACCACGATGATCTGGTCGTCCTGATACAGAATGTCCAAAGGCACGTCGGGCGGGTTGTAGACAAAGTCCGGGATCATGCGATGTCGTGGCCCGCAGCGCGCAGGGCGGCTGCCAGATGGCGGATATGGGCGGGGCCAACCTCGCAACAGCCGCCGACGATGCTGGCGCCCAGATCAATCCATTGCATCACAAAGGCGGTGTATCTCTCGGGTGTCAGATCGTGGCGGTGGGTATAGTCGGGGGCAGCCACCGCGTCGGGCAGCGGCAGGCTTGAAATCTCGGAAAAGCCGTTGGCATAGGCGCCAAAGGGCAGGCCAATTGGCGCAAGCGCGCGCATCGCCTCGGCCATCGCTTCGGGCATCGAGCAATTGGCCAGAACGGCGGCGGTTGGATAGGCGGCCACCAGATCGCGCAGCGCCGAGACAGGCTCGCCCGAGCGCAATTTGCTGCCGTCGCGGTCATGCACCGAAACCGAAAGCCAGACAGGCTTGCCCGCCGCCTGCGCGCCCTTTAGCGCGCCTTCGGCCAGCCCGAGCGAGGACATGGTTTCCAGCAGGATCACATCGACATGCGACGCCAAAATCCGCGCCTTTTCAGCATAGATCGGCGCGGAAACCGCAACATCTGGCGTCAGATCGGGGCGATAGCTTTCGCCCAAGGGCCCCATCGAACCTGCAATCAGGCCGCGTCCAGCGCGCGCGCGGGCCTCATGTGCTTCGGCCAGCGCGCGCAGGTGCAGCGCGTGAAACAGCGCGTCAAGGCCGACGCCTTCCAGCCGATCGTGCAGAATATTATAGGTGTTGGTGGTCGCAACCGAAGCGCCTGCGTCGAAATAATCGTCGTGGATCGCTTTGACCAAACCGGGATGATCAATCATCACGCGCGTCGCCCAAAGCGGCGTTGGCGCATCGCCCGAGCGCGCGACCAGCTCTTGACCCATGCCGCCGTCCAAAAGGGTGATCCTGGCCATCTGCTAATCCTCTAGAATAAGGCGGGCGGCAAGGCCCGCGAACAGCACTGCGGCGCCCTTGTTCAAAACGCCCATCCGTGCCCCGATAGCATGGCCAGCTCGCCCTGCCAAATAGCCATATCCGGCAGTGATAAGGGTGCCGGTCAGACCAAAGGTCAGGCCCAACAGCAGAATCTGCTGCCAAGCGGGGCCAATCTGCGGCTGAATAAATTGCGGCAAAAACGCCAGCATGAACAAAATCGGCTTGGGGTTCAGCGCATTGGTCAAAGCGCCTTTGCGCAGGGCATCCCAGCCCGAGGTGGCGGTTTTGCTGTGCCCCGCCGCGCCCGTATCGTTCCAAGATTTCCAAGCGATATAAAGCAGATAGGCCGCCCCTGCGTATTTCAGCGCCAGCAGCGCGCCGGCATGGGCTGCAATCAAGGCCGACAACCCAAGTGCCGCAAGCGCCACATGCCACAGCGCGCCCAAGCCCACGCCCAGCCCCGCCATCACCCCCGCCCGCGGCCCGCCTTTGACGCCCGAGGCAGTGGCAAACAGCACATCCTGCCCCGGTGTCAGGTTCAGCAAAATCCCCCCCGCCAGAAAGGCGAAATAGGGCTGGAGCGGGAAATGCGTCAGCGTTTGCCACATGTTAGGGCTTGACGGCGCAGGTCATTCCGCGTGCCGGAACACGTCGGCCAGCAGCGGCACCAGCCAATCCTCATCGGCCTTGGAAAAGGCGGCGGGGGTGTCGCTGTCGATGTCAAACACCGCCAACAGCCGCCCCGCGCCGTTGAAAACTGGCAGCACCAGCTCGGATCGTGTCGAGGAGGCGCAGGCGATATGGCCCGGAAAGGCATCGACATCGGGCACGTTCTGCACCGCACCCGTGCGTGCGCAGGCGCCACAAACCCCGCGTGAAAACGGGATGACAAGGCAGCCGTGGCCGCCTTGATAGGGGCCGATTTTCAACAGCTCGGGCGCGACGACGCGGTAAAACCCCGTCCAATCGGCCTGCGGCATGGCGTGATGCACTTCGCAGGCCACCGTCGCCATCAGCGCCACGCTGTCGGTTTCGCCTTCGGTCAGCGACCGGATTGCCTTGACGATGTCTTGCATTCAATACCCCAAAGCGCAGCCGTCTTTGCGCGGATCAGAGGCCCCAATAAGCACACCTGTGTCGTCAATCAAGATCGCTTGCGCGCCGCCAATCGGGTCTGGCGCGGATTGCGCCTCGTGGCCCATCGCCGCAAGTTCGGCCAGAACCTGCGGCGTATAGCCGGTTTCCACAAGCATGCCCTCGGCGCCAGAAAAGCTGCGCGGTGCGTCGATCGCGGCCTGCGCGTCCAGCCCAAAATCGACCATATTGCTGACAAAGCGCGCGTGGCCATTGGGCTGATAGGCCCCGCCCATCACGCCAAAGGGCATGATAACCTTACCATTTTTGCGCAGCATGCCGGGAATGATCGTATGCATTGGGCGTTTGCCGCCGCCAAGCTCGTTGGGGTGGCCTTCCAGCAGGGTAAAGCCTGCGCCACGGTTTTGAAAGTTTATGCCAAACTTGCGCGAAGCCGTGCCGGCGCCAAAGCCCCAAAAGATCGAATAGATCAGCGAAACCGCCATGCGGTCGCGGTCCACCACGGTGATATAGATGGTGTCTTTATGCACCGCTTCGGTCAGCGGCGCGGCCGAGCCCATCGCGCGTTTCGGGTCGATCAGGGCTGCGAGTTTCGCGGCCGTGTCGGGCGACAACATATGGTCGATCCGCGGCGCGGTTTCGGCCAAAAAGCGGTTGCGCGCGTCATAGGCAAGCTTGGCCGCCTCGGCTTCGATATGGGCGCGCTGGCTGCCGAAGGGGTCCATCGCGGCGATGTCGAAATGCGACAGGATGTTCAGCATCAAAATCGCGGTCGCACCTTGGCCATTTGGCGGATGCTCGACCAGCTCGATGCCCTTATAGGGGCCAGAGATTGGGTCGGTATAGGTGGCAGAGGTGGCGGCGAAATCGGCCAAAGTGTGTTTGCCGCCAAGCGCTTGCAGCGAGCTGACCATATCTTCGGCCACCTCGCCCTCGTAAAAACCGGCGCGGCCTTGGGCGGCGATGCGGCGCAGCACTTCGGCCTGACCGGGGGCGCGAAAGATTTGGCCCGCGCGCGGCACTTGCCCATCCAGCAGATAGAATTTGCGCGCATCGCCGATCAGGTCCTTGGCGTCTTCGGCCCAGTCATAGGCGACACGCGGTGCCACGGGCACACCCTCTTCGGCATAGCGAATCGCGGGGGCAAGGCAGCGGTCCAGCCCCAGTTTGCCCCAATCGTCAGACAGCCGACAAAAGGCATCGACCGCCCCCGGCACGGTGACAGGTTCAACCCCGCGCAGGGGGATCGCATTCAGCCCGCGCGCGCGCATCTCGGCAGCCGAGCTTGCGCTTGGCGCGCGGCCCGAGCCGTTCAGCGCCAGAATATTTTCCGTGCCCGCAGGTTTCAGCAGCACAAAGCAATCGCCACCGATGCCGGTCATCTGCGGTTCGCAAATCCCCAGCAGCACGGCGCC
>CAJXWJ010000015.1 GCA_913062925.1 uncultured Pseudorhodobacter sp.
AAGCACGCGCTGCGACATCACAAGGCCACGGAATTTATTCATATTGGCCAGCATGTTGTCAGGGTAGATCACCAGCTTTTCGACCAGACCGGCAAGGCGGTGCAGGGCAAAATCAAGCGTGATGGTGGTGTCTGGCCCAATGGCGCGTTCCACCGAGGAATGGCTGATATCGCGTTCGTGCCACAGGGCCACATTTTCCAGCGCTGGGATCACCGACATCCGCACCAGACGCGCAAGGCCGGTGAGGTTTTCGCTCAGCACCGGATTGCGCTTATGCGGCATCGCCGAAGAGCCCTTTTGGCCGGGCGAGAAAAACTCTTCGGCTTCAAGCACTTCAGTGCGCTGCATGTGGCGAATTTCGATGGCGATGTTTTCGATGCTGGAGGCAATCACGCCAAGGGTGGCAAAATACATCGCATGACGGTCGCGCGGGATGACTTGAGTCGAGATCGGCTCGGGCGTCAGGCCCAGCATTTTGCAGACATGCTCTTCGACCGAAGGGTCGATATTGGCAAAGGTGCCTACCGCGCCGGAAATTGCCCCCGTGGCGATTTCGTCGCGTGCCCGCGCCAGACGCGCGCGGCCGCGGTGCATTTCGGCATAAAAGCGCGCGAAGGTCAGGCCCATGGTGGTGGGTTCGGCATGGATGCCGTGGCTGCGGCCGATGCGCACGGTGTCTTTATGTTCAAAAGCGCGGGCTTTGAGCGCGGCCAAAACTCGGTCCATGCCAGCAAGCAACAGATCGGTCGCGCGCACAAGTTGCACATTCAGCGTGGTGTCCAGCACATCAGAAGAGGTCATGCCCTGATGCACAAAGCGCGCATCATCCGCACCGATATGTTCGGCCAGATGGGTCAGAAAGGCGATGACGTCATGTTTGGTCACGGCCTCGATCTCGTCAATGCGCGCGACATCAAAGGTGACGTCTTTGGCGCGCCAGACAGCTTCGGCATTGGCTTTTGGAATCACCCCAATCGCGGCTTGGGCGTCGCAGGCATGGGCCTCGATCTCGTACCAGATGCGGAATTTGGTCTCGGGGGACCAGAGAGCAACCATTTCGGGGCGAGAATAGCGTGGGATCATCGGCGAGGCCTTTCGGTGCAAGGGCAAAGGGCGAGTAAGGCCCCGCCTTAGCCTGTGAGGGCTGGGGGTGCAAGAGAAGGGGTGGTGGATGCGGGCCTATACCATGCGCCTTTGCGCTATTTCCATGTGCGATCAAGCACGGCTAGCCAGTTGTCGAAGCACAGTTTGCGCATCAAGGCAGCATCATAGCCATGGTCGATCATTGCCTGTTGCAGCGCAGGCAGGCCTGTGACGTCGCCGATACCTTGTGGGAGCGTGGCCCCATCGAAATCCGAGCCAAAGCCAAGGTGGTCTTCGCCCAAGATCGCCAGCATGTGATCGAGGTGCGCCAGCACATCCTGCCAGCCCATATCCGCTGATTGCTTGCCATCGCGGCGCAGGAAAGAGGTGGCAAAGTTCAACCCCACCATGCCGCCAGAATCGCGGATCATCTGCAACTGCCGGTCGGTCAGATTGCGGCTGCTGGCGGTGATGGCATGGGCGTTGGAATGGGTCGCCACCAAAGGCGCATCCGACAGGCGGGCGACATCGTTGAAGCCTGCCTCGTTCAGATGCGACAGATCAATCATGATGCCCAGCGCATTACAGGCGCGGATCAGATCCTTGCCCGCCGAGGTCAGACCCGCGCCGGTGTCGGGTGAGGCGGGGAAGGCAAAGGGCACGCCATGGCCAAAGATCGTCGGCCGCGACCAGACCGGGCCAAGCGAGCGCAGACCCATGGCGTGAAAGGCATAAAGCGTGTCAAGATTGGCATCAATCGCCTCGGCCCCCTCCATATGCAGGATGCCTGCGATCACGCCTTGGGCGAGACAGGCGCTGATCTCAGCCGTGCTGCGGCAGATCTTGAAGCCACCGTTCGAGGCGCGCTCCATCCACAGCAGCTGCGCTGCCATATCCATCGCGATGGGTAGGGCTGTGGCGGGCTCGATCAGGGCAGGCAGTGGCAGCGTGAAGGGCGGGTTTTCCATCGCCGCCATATAGTCGGGGGCGTCATGCGCGATGGGCGAGGGGATATAGATCGCGAAAAACCCCGCCGCAAAGCCGCCCTGACGCATGCGCGGCAGATCAAGGTGGCCCTTGCCCTCGCCGGTCAGCCAGATCGCCTCGCGGTTATGCGGTGCATTGTGCAGCCGCAGCAGGATGTCATTGTGGCCGTCGAAGGTTGGAAACATGTGGAGACCTTTGGATGCTATGCGGGCCGCCGGGGCTCTGCCCCGGACCCCGGGATATTTGGGGACAGATGAAGGCGCAAAGACGGAAGGCTGTCTGAGCGAGTGTCGGGCTTTGGTGCGCGGGTGGCAAGTGTTTCTTCGGCCAGGGGGTTTGAGCCGGCTGGCAGATTGTGGCATTGCTGTTTGGGTGGAGATTGGGGCGATGGGGCAGGCGATGGCGATTTTGCACGACAGACTGCCACGGCTGGCATGGATGGAGCCTGCGGTCGCGCGTTTGCCGGGGATACAGCCGGTGCTGGATGACAGCTGGTTGCTGGTGGATGAGGCTTTTGCCGGCCAGATGGCGGAGCGGGATCGCTTGATCGCGCAAAGCCCGGCTTTGGTGCTGGGGATGCAAGAGGGCGCGCGCGCGGCGGCAGAGGAGCTTTACGAGGCGGTCTTGGCCAAGCTGGCGCGCAGCAAGGGCTATGTGGTGGGGGCAGACCGCGTGCTGCGCCCTGATGGGGTCGAGGTGGCACTGGATCGTGGCGCGCCCTTGCTGACCTTGGGGCGGCTGGTGCAGGAGGATCTGTGTCTGATGCAAAAGCAGGGAGAGGAGCATCTGCTGACGGGGGCGGTGTTGTGCTTTCCGGCCAGTTGGACTTTGGCCGAAAAGCTGGGCCGCGCGATGATTGGCATCCACCAGCCGGTTGCAGAGTATGGCCCTGATCTGGCCAAGCGGGTGCAGCGGTTGTTTGATGCGATCAGGCCCGAGCAGCCGCTGTGGCGGATGAATTACAACGTCTATGCCGAGCCCGAGCTGTTTCAGCCGCGGCGCGAGGCAGATCCGCAGCCGGTGCAGCGGGCCGGGCGGTATTTGCGCTCGGAGCGGCAATGTTTGCTGCGTTTGCCGAAAAGCGATGCGGTTTTGTTCAGCATTCACACCTATCTGGTGCCGCTTGAGAGCCTGTCAGAGGCGGCCCGCGACGGCTTGGTTGCGGCGGGTAAGCTGATCTTGGGGCCTGGCGCGGCATAGGTGTGCGTTTTTCACGCCAGTAGGCCAGAGTCTGTCCTAGGTTTGGGCGTGCAGGCAGGCGGAAGGGCGGGCCGTGATTGCGGCGCGCAGGCGGGTCAGCGCGTCGGTTTTGCTGGGTGCAGTCTTGGTCAGGCATTGGCTGCGGCGGTGGTCGAAATCGCGTGACAGTAGCGCGCTGAGAAGGGTGTCATCGAGGCGCGGCAGGGCGCGCGGCGGTCGGTCGTGGCGCGGACGCGGTGCGCTGAGGCATTCGAGCAGATCGAGATCGACCTGCGCTTGGGTTTCATACCAGAGTATGGCGTTGGCCGGATAAAGCTGGTGTAAATGGTCGGCCAGACGCGAGCAGAGTGCTGGATGTTTTTGCGCTGCGAGCAGCCGCTTTGCTTGCCCCCGCGCCGCGATATCTGAGGGACCCACCGAGATACACAGCGCCATTTCCACGCCGTTGCGCGGGAAATCTTGCTGGGCCAAGCCAATGCGGGTGCCTGGCATCTCGAAGCTGACCCAATGTTCGGCTTCCCAGCGCAAGCGGCAGGGCACCGCCGAAAAGCGGGTGAGGGTCTTGTCGAGCTGGCTGACCAGATGGGCAAAGTTAACAATCGGCGCGGTTGAAAAAACCAACTCGGCAATGGTCGAGACCTGAAACGCAGGGGAAAGGCACATTTTCTGTCTCCATTCTTAAGTCAGGAAAATATGCGTGGCAAATGCGCCCTGATCGCGGAAACATTGTGGCGTTAACGAGTTGTTAACCATTTTTCAGGAAACGAGAGCCGCAAGATCGGCTTGGGCTACAGCCGTGGATTGTAACGAAAAAGGCCGCCCGAAGGCGGCCTTTCTGAGTATGATCGCTGCCCTTAGCAGGAATAATACATCTGATATTCGATCGGGTGCGGCGTATGCTCGTAGGCATAAACCTCTTCCCACTTCAGACCCATATAGGCTTCAAGCTGTGGACGGGTGAAGACGTCACCGGCCAAGAGGAAGTCCATATCCGCCGCCAGCGATTCGAGCGCTTCGCGCAGCGAGCCGCAAACGGTTGGGATTGCTGCCAATTCTTCTGGCGGCAGGTCATAAAGGTCTTTGTCCGAAGCTGGACCCGGGTCGATCTTGTTCTTGATCCCGTCAAGGCCGGCCATCATCAAAGCCGCGAAGGCCAGATAGGGGTTGGCTGCTGGATCGGGGAAACGTGCCTCGACGCGCTTGGCTTTTGGCGATTCTGTCCACGGAATACGCACGCAGCCCGAGCGGTTGCGTGCCGAATAGGCGCGCAGCACGGGAGCCTCGAACCCAGGGATCAGGCGCTTGTAGCTGTTGGTCGAAGGGTTGGTCAGCGCGTTCAGGGCTTTTGCGTGCTTGAGGATGCCGCCGATGAAATACAGCGCCTCTTGGCTGAGATCAGCGTATTTGTCGCCCGAGAACAAAGGCTTGCCGTCTTTCCAGATCGACATGTTCACGTGCATCCCCGAGCCGTTATCGCCCTTCATAGGCTTTGGCATAAAGGTGACGGTCTTGCCGTAGGCGTGGGCCACGTTGTGGATCACGTATTTGTATTTCTGGATGTTGTCAGCCTGTTCAACCAAACCGCCAAAGATCATGCCCAGCTCGTGCTGGCAGGTCGCCACTTCGTGGTGGTGCTTGTCAACCTTGATGCCGATGCGCTTCATGGTCGAAAGCATCTCGCCGCGCAGGTCTTGCGCTTCATCCACTGGGTTCACAGGGAAATAGCCGCCCTTGTGGCCCGCACGGTGGCCGTAGTTGCCGCCCTCGGTGGCTGCATCGGTGTTCCAAGCGGCTGCTTCTGCGTCGATCTGGTAGGCCACTTTTTGTGGGGTTACCGAATAGCGCACATCGTCGAAGATGAAGAATTCAGCTTCGGGACCAAAGTAGGCAACATCGCCGATACCCGAAGATTTCAGGTAGGCTTCGGCCTTTTTGGCGATCTGGCGTGGGCAGCGGTCATAGGCTTCGCCGGTGTCTGGCTCGACCACGTCGCAATGCACGCAAAGCGTTTTCTCGGCGTAGAAGGGGTCCATATAGACCGAAGACGCATCCGGCATCAGTTTCATGTCGGACTGATCAATCGACTTCCAGCCAGCGATGGAGGAGCCGTCAAACATGAAGCCTTCTTCAAAGAAGTCTTCGTCCACAAGATCTGTCACCAGCGTAACGTGCTGGAGTTTGCCTTTTGGATCGGTGAAACGAATGTCGAGATACTCGATCTCTTCGTCCTTGATCAGTTTCAGAGCTTTTGCAACTGCGCTCATCATGCTGCCTTTCGTTAGGGTTTCGGTATGGCGGTCAGGGGATCAGCCCGCCGGTGTAGACGTATCAGACCGCGTCGTCGCCGGTTTCGCCGGTACGGATGCGGATAGCTTGCTCGACATGCGAGACGAAGATTTTGCCGTCACCAATCTTGTCGGTGCGCGCAGCAGAGATGATGGCAGCGATGGCGACATCCACCATATCGTCGGTCAGCACCACCTCGATTTTTACCTTCGGCAGAAAATCGACGACATATTCGGCGCCGCGATACAGCTCGGTATGACCCTTTTGACGGCCAAAGCCTTTGACTTCGGTGACAGACAGACCCTGAACGCCAGCCTCTTGCAGAGCTTCCTTCACCTCGTCCAACTTGAACGGTTTGATGATCGCCTCGATTTTCTTCATGGCCGACTCCTCAGGTTTCTGCGTCTTTGAGGCTAGTGACCATTTCCGCAGGGCAGCTTCAATTGGTGCCGCGAGATGGTTGCGATTGCAAGGCGTGAAAAAGCAGCAAACGGCTAATATTTGTGCTGTTTGCATTTATTTTAGGCGGTTTATGAACGGAATCGGGAGGGGTTGCCGCGGTTTCAGGCAGGATGGCGGAAAGACTGCGCGGAAAAGGAGGGGCGGCCGCCTTGGTGGGCGGCAGCAGGTGTTAGGCTTTGCTGGGGGAAATTGCGGGGCAGCTCATTTCCAGCGCGCCCACATAGATGATTTCGGGCTGTTCAAATTGCAGGCTGTAAAGACAAGCCTCGGCAAGCACCTCGCTGCGGATAAAGCTGCCGTCAATCAGCCGCTCGGCTGCGACCAAGGCAGCCTCGGTGTCAAACAGCGCTTTAGCGCGCCAGTCGCGCAGGAGAATCGGTTGTTGCGGTGCCACCTTCACATCGATATGCGGCCGACCATTGCCAAGCACACCTTGGGTGATGTGAACGACCTGAAGCTGTTGCGCCAAGATGCGGCTGATGCCTGCGACCTTGCGCATGCCCGAGCGGGTGATGACCGAGGCGCCGGGGGTCAAGTGTTCGATCGCGACTTCGCCGTTCAAGGTCAAGATATGGGTTCCGGCCAAAAGCCCATAGTTGATTGGCTGGGCTGCGACCGCAGCGGGTTGTTTGCAAAGCGTTGCGATCATCGCGCCATTCCCTGTCTTCGGCCCAGTCTGTCGGGCGTTAACTTTCTGTTAACACTTTTTTCCCGCAGACTGTGGCGAGATTGCGTCCAAGCTGTGAGGATTTCGTGGAGGCGGACGGAAAACAGCAAATAAATTTTTCCTCTCGCTTCCCCCGCGCGGCTTTGTTAGAAGGACGCGGATTTCAGGACGCAGGCTTCTGCTTTCGGGCGGGGGCTCTGCGTCTTGTTGAGTTATGCGGGTATGGCGAAATTGGCAGACGCACCAGATTTAGGTTCTGGCGCCGTAAGGCGTGGGGGTTCAAGTCCCTCTACCCGCACCATAGGTTGATGAGAAGGACGAAGATATGCAGGTCACCGAAACCCTGAAAGACGGCTTGAAGCGCGCCTACACCATCACGGTGACCGCTGCCGAGTTGGACGCGAAAGTTCAGGAAAAACTGCTCGAGGCGCAGCCCGAGGTCGAAATCAAGGGCTTCCGTAAGGGTAAAGTGCCTTTGGCTATTTTGAAGAAGCAATTTGGTCAGCGCCTGATGGGCGATGCGATGCAAGATGCGATCGACGGCGCGATGAAGCAGCATTTCGACACCACCGGTGATCGTCCTGCGCTTCAGCCAGAGGTCAAGATGGTTGACGGCGAGACTTGGAAAGAAGGTCAGGACGTTGTGGTTGAGATGAGCTACGAAGCTCTGCCACCGATTCCAGATCTGGACCCAAGCCAAATCACGCTCGACCGGCTTTCGGTCAAAGCCGATGAAGCTTCGGTTGACGAAGCGCTGAAGAACCTTGCTGAAACCGCGCAAAACTTTGTGGCGCGTGGCAAGGGCCGTGCCGCCAAAAAAGGCGATCAGGTTGTGATCGACTTTAAAGGCTCGGTGGATGGTGTTGCATTTGAAGGCGGCGCTGGCGAAGATTACCCGCTGGTTCTGGGTTCGAATTCGTTCATCCCAGGCTTTGAAGACCAACTGATTGGCGCGGCTGCCGAGGCAGAAGTCTCTGTCACCGTAACCTTCCCAGCAGAATATGGTGCAGAGCATCTGGCCGGCAAAGAAGCCGTCTTTGCTTGCACCGTTAAAGAAGTGCGCAAGCCCGTTGCTGCCGCGATCGACGACGAAATGGCCAAGAAATTCGGTGCCGAAGATTTGGCAGCGCTGAAGGGCCAGATCGCTTCGCGTCTGGAAGAAGAGTACAAAGGGGCCGCCCGTGCCGTGCTGAAGCGCGCGATGCTGGACCAGTTGGACGCTTTGGTGAAATTTGACCTGCCGCCGGCTTTGGTGGAAGCAGAGGCTGCGCAAATCGCGCATCAGCTGTGGCATGAAGACAATCCAGAAGTTCACGATCACAACCACGGCAATGTCGAAACCACCGAAGAGCACAAGACTTTGGCAGAGCGCCGCGTGCGTTTGGGCTTGGTTCTGGCCGAAGTGGGTCGTAAGGCCGAAGTCACTGTGACCGATGCCGAGATGACCCAAGCAGTCCTGACCCAAGCGCGTCAGTATCCAGGCCAAGAGCGTCAGTATTTCGAGTTCATTCAAAAGAACCCGCAAATGCAACAGCAGCTGCGCGCGCCGATCTTTGAAGACAAAGTCGTT
The DNA here is from genome assembly GCA_913062925.1 of uncultured Pseudorhodobacter sp. GTDB lineage: Bacteria > Pseudomonadota > Alphaproteobacteria > Rhodobacterales > Rhodobacteraceae > Cypionkella. The sequence goes on from CAJXWJ010000015.1 coordinate 8,256, forward strand.
GATCACATTCTGGCAGGTGCCAAAGTGACCGATAAGGACGTCAGCAAAGAAGAGCTGCAAAAGCTGGTTGAAGCTTTGGACGAAATGTAATCAGATCTTCGGATCATGCGATGGGGCCGCCTTTCGGGGCGGCCCTTTTTCTTTTGCCGATAAGGACCACGCCCATGCCCGAGTTTTTGCCCGATCTGCCCGTTGAAGGGATTCTGGAGTGTTTGAAGCGCTCGCCGGGGCATGAAATCCGCTCGGGCAAATTTGACAGCCCGGAATCCTCGGCGGCCTTGGTGGCCAATGCCTTTGGCTGGTTTCTGAACCGCCCGCAGGTTTTGCCGCCTTTGCCCGGTGTGCCCGCAGGTCAGGCCGAGACCGTGACGCTTGAGGCCGAGATGCGCTATCCTTGGAAGGGCGGGCGTCAGCCTTGGCTGGATGTGGGGATCGAGACCGCCACCACGCTGATCGGCATTCAAAGCAAGCGCTATGAGCCGTTTCGCCCCAGCAAGGTACAGGGTTTTTCCGAGCTGATTGATCGCCCCGAATGGCGCCAGACCATGGGCGCCTATACCAAGATGCGTGATGATCTGGTGTCGGGGAAGGTTGATTTCGACGCGATGGATGCGGTGGGGCTGATCAAGCAGGCTTACGGCATTCAGACCCGCGCGGAAAAGCGCGCCTTGGGCGGGGTCTTGGTCTATCTTTATGCCGAACCTAAGACTTGGGCTTCAGGCAAGCCTGTGAACCCAGATCGGGTGATCCAGCACCAAAAGGAATTGGCCAAGTTCGCGCGTATGGTGGCGGGGGATGCGGTGGTGTTTGTGCCGCTGCGTTGGGCAGATTTGCTGCGGCAATGGGCTCAGGTGCCAGCACTTGCCGCCCATGTCGAGGCGCTGCGTGCGCGCTTTGGCAAGCTGGGCTAGACCCGCTTGGCGCGGTATTCGCGCCACAGCACAAACAGCCCCGCGCCGCTGATGATGCTGATGCCGATCCAGCCGGTGCGGGTCGGCCAATCGGCAAAGAACATCCAGCCGAAAATCACGCCCCAGATCATCGCGGTATATTCAAACGAGGCGACAATGCTGGCCTCGCCCATGCGGTAGGCTTGGGTCAGCAGCGTCAGCGCAATCGCGGCGATCACGCCGCAGGCGCACATCAGCGCCAGATCCTGCGGGCTGGGCGTGACCCATGCCCGTGTCAGGAACGCGAGGCTTTTGTGGGTTGCGCCCTCGAACTGGCCCGCGCCAAAGATCAAAGACAGCAGCGTGGCGCAAAGCAAAAACACCGCATTGCCCCAAAACGCCATCGCCGAGGCGGTCTCGCTGCGGCCAAGCTGGCGGGCCGAGATCATCGCCAGCGCATAGGTGCTTGCGGCGGCCACGGCCAAAAGCGCGGCCCAGTCGAACAGATCGGTGCCGGGCCGCGCCATCAGCACAACGCCGCCAAAGCCGATGATCACGGCGGTCCAGCGCGGCCGACCGACCTTTTCGCCCAGCATCGGCACCGACAGCAGGGTGATGAACAAGGGGGCTGCAAAGAACAGCGCCACCACGGTGGCAATCGGCAGCGCCGCCAGCGCCAGATAATAAAGCGTATAGGGCGCAAAGACCACAAAGCCGCGCCCGATCATCCGCATCATGCCGGGGGTAAACAAGGTTCTGCTGCCGCCATCAAACAGCACCAAGACCCAGATCAGCGGCAGGGCGGTCAGGCTGCGAAACACCATCGCCTCGGATAAGGGATAGTTGCCGGACAGCAGTTTCAAGATCAGATCCTGCACCGAAAACAGCGCGATGCCTGCGACAAGCAAGCCAATCGCGCGCAGGTTTTGCGCAACTGCCAGCAGCGGAAGTTTCGGAGTGATATCGGTCATCGCAGCCCTTTCAGATCAGCCTTAAGCTGCGGCGGAATGTCCGCGGGGTCTGCGCGATTTGCGACAGGCTGTGGGGTGAATTTGGCCATGAAAAAACCGCGCAAGGTTGCCCCTGCGCGGTGACGTCGTTGAGTTGGCGTGGGCCGCTTACATTGGCGGCAAGATGACCGCGTCGATCACATGGATGACGCCATTGCTGGCCTCGATATCGGCGGCAGAAATCGGCGCACCGTTGATCTTTGCGCCGCCCTCAAGGGTGAAGGTGACATTGCTGCCCTGCACGGTCGCAGCTGTCATGCCTTCGGTCAGTGCCGAGGACATCACCTTGCCTGCGACAACGTGATAGGTCAGGATGGCGACCAATTTGTCTTTGTTTTCTGGCTTGAGCAGGTCTTCAACCGTGCCTGCGGGCAGGGCTGCAAAGGCTGCGTCGGTTGGGGCAAAGACGGTGAAGGGTCCAGCGCCCTTCAGCGTGTCCACCAGCCCTGCTGCTTGCACAGCGGCGACCAGAGTGGTGAAGTTGCCAGCGCCCACGGCGGTATCAACGATATCCTTGTCGGCGGCGTAAGAAGCGGTCGCCATCAAAGAGGCTGCGGCGGTCAGCGCAATGAAGGTTCTACGGATCATGTGTCGTCTCCCATTAGGAAAGTGTGAATACCAAACTTGTTTTGGTATAAGGGATACGGGGGGCCATCGCGGCTGGATCGGTTCTGGGCGGTCACGAAAGCTCACATGGGCGTGATGGGATTTTGCGCGCGGAATGGGGCAGGGACCGCTGCCCCGCAGGCATGAAAAAACCGCGCGAGGTTGCCCCCGCGCGGTTCTTATTGGTTTAAAGCTGCGATCAGTCGCGGCCGAGGTCTTCGTCGCCTTGGGCAGCGCCCATTTCGTCAAAGAGGTTCGCGATCTCGAAATCAGCTTCGGCTTCTGCCTCGGCTGCGAGTTCTTGGATCGACTTGCCCGAAGCCTGAAGTTCAGCTTCTTCAACCGAACGAGCGATGTTCAGGTTGAATTTGACAACGACTTCTGGGTGCAGGATGGCCGAAACCGTGTGCAGGCCCAGTTCTTTGATCGGACGATCCAAGGTGATCTGTGCGCGGTTCACGGTGATGCCGCCAGCGGTTGCAGCGTCTGCTGCGTCGCGGGTGGTGACCGAACCGTACAGAGCGCCCGAATCGGAAGCCGAACGGATGATCACATAGACCTGACCGTCGAGCGTCGCGCCAAGGGCTTCTGCCTCTGTGCGGGTCTCGAGGTTGGTTGCTTCCAGTTGGGCTTTTTTGACTTCGAACGCTTTCACGTTCTGATCATTGGCGCGCAGCGCCTTGCCCTGTGGCAACAAGAAGTTGCGTGCGTAGCCGTCTTTGACGTTGACGACTTCGCCCATTTGGCCAAGCTTGGCCACGCGCTGAAGAAGGATAACTTGCATGTGTCAGATCCTCACTTCACTGCATAGGGCAGAAGGGCGAGGAAACGGGCGCGCTTGATGGCCTGAGCCAGCTCGCGTTGTTTCTTGGCCGAAACTGCGGTGATACGCGACGGCACGATCTTGCCACGCTCGGAAACGTAGCGCTGAAGAAGGCGCGTGTCTTTGTAGTCGATTGCCGGAGCATTGTCGCCCGAGAAGGGGCAAACCTTGCGGCGGCGGAAAAACGGTTTATTCGCCATGGTTTATGAACCTTTCCTGAGGCTGATGATCAACGACGCGGTGCGCCGCCGAAGGACGGACGCTCGCCACGGTCAGGGCGGTCGCCACCGAAGGAAGGACGCTCGCGACGTTCACCGCCACCAAAGCCACCCTCGGAACGCTCGCCACGCTCCCGGTCGTCGCGCTTTTGCATCTGGACCGATGGGCCCTCTACATGTGCGTCAACCTTGATCGTCAGCACGCGCATGACATCATCATGCAGGCGCATCAGGCGTTCCATTTCCTGCACGGCAGCCGACGGTGCGTCGGTTTTCAGCAGGGCATAGTGGCCTTTGCGGTTCTTGTTGATTTTATAGGCCATCGTTTTGACGCCCCAGTATTCATGCTCGACAACTTTACCGCCGTTGTCGGTCAGAACTGTGGAGAAGTGCTCGATAAGGCCTTCAGCCTGCGCATTGGACAAGTCCTGACGCGCAATCATAACATGCTCGTAAAGCGGCATGTGTGCTCCGATCTGTCTGTTGTGGCGTATTTCATAGGACGGGCAACACTTTCCACCGCCCGCCCACGAGAGGCTACGCCGTTTCATGGAATTCGTGGAAAGATGTCGCCTTATAGCCGGATCGGCCAAGGATGCAAGGGCGCAGCTGCGGCTATTTGGGGGGCTTTGCGGCTTGTGCGCGATTGCACAGCCAGTGTTTGGGCACGCGGACTTGGCGCAGCGCTTGTCGGCCCGCACATTGGGCCAGACGCCGCCCCAGTCGGGGGGCGCAGACCTTTTTAGGAGAGATTGATGATCCGTTTTGTTTCTGCCGCAGTTTTGGCCGCAACCTTGGCCGCCCCCGCCTTTGCCGCTCCAGAGAAATACCTGCTGGACCCAAGCCACAGCCAGATCGTTTTCACCTATAACCACCTCGGGTTTTCCACCACCACCGGCATGTTTTCGGGCTTTGACGGCGAGATCATGTTCGATCAAGCCGAGCCTGCTGCATCGAGCGTGACGGTCAGCTTTCCGGTCACCACCATGCTGACCGGCTGGCAAGAGCGCTTTGACCACTTTATGTCGCCCGACTTCTTCAATGCAGCGACGGGCGATCAGGTCAGCTTTACCTCGACGTCGATCGAGGTGACCGGAGAGAAGACCGCCAAGATCACGGGTGATCTAACCTTGAACAAGGTGACAAAATCGGTGGTTCTGGACGCGGTGCTTAATCAGACGGGCGAACATCCGATGGCGAAAAAGCCATGGGCTGGCTTTTCGGGCACCACCACTTTGCTGCGCAGCGATTACAATCTGGGGATGTTCGCGCCCTATATCAGCGACGAAGTTCAGGTGATGATCTCGGTTGAAGCTTCCAAGGCCGAGTAATATTTGCGCTTGAAAGGTAAAAGGCCGCCGGAGCAATCCGGCGGCCTTTTGCTTTAGCTGCGCTCTGCGGTCAGCGCGATTTTGACGGCGACGGGAAAGCCGACTGTGGATTCATCTGCAAAGCCTGCACCTATGCCGAAATCGCGCCGGTCGAGGCTGACCGCGGCCTGCATCTGCGCGGTATCGCCGGTAAGGCTAAGGCTGAAGGGGAGGGTCAGCGGCCGTGCAATCCCGCGAATCGTCAAGATGCCCACCGCCTGATAACTGCCCGCTTCGGCGAGGATCTGGGCTTTGAACTGCGCGGTTTTGTAGCTGGCGACATCAAAGAAATCGGCGGATTTCGCCTGATCTGTCACTGCGCCCAACGTCAGAGAGCCGATGTCGATCGTGACCAGAACCTCGCCTGCGGGGCCGCTGGTTGTGGTTTCATCAAAGCTGATTTCTGCGCTCCAACTGGCAAAGCTGCCGGCAATCTCGGCTCCCATTTGCTTGACGTCAAAGCCCAAGCTGCCTTGGCTGACTTGCCAATTGCCGCCCAAGGCTTGGCTGGCGGTCTGAGGCGACGCGGCGGTGGCGGCGGGAGGCGCTTTGTCTTGCATCTGAAAGACAAGTGCCGCCGCTGCGGCATAGATCGCCAGAGCGCAGAGCATCGGTACAAGGTTTGCGGCTTTGGCGCTGGCCTGCAAGGGCGCTTTCAGCCCGCGCGTCATCCGCCGCAGCGTGTCATCGCGGTCAATCAGGTGATGCTTCAGCGCGCCTGCAATATGCAGCAAGACCGAGGCCACCAGCAGCTTGGTAAACAGCCAATGCGCGGCGGCAAACAGATCTGCCGTGATCTGAGATTTCGCCACAAATGGCAGGTCTTGGCCAAAGGGCCACAGGATCGGCGCAAAGCCTGACAGCGCGGCATGGTGGATCCAGCCCGTCAGGGGCACCGCAACCAAAGAGATATACAGCATCCAATGCACCAAGGCTGCCAGCGCATTGGCGATTTTGGCCTTTGGGTGCAGCGGCAGCGGGTGGGGTTGCAGGAGGGCGGCAAGAATGCGGGCAAGGCCCAGAAAGAACGCGACGACGCCAAGGGTCTTATGCAGGGAAAACAGCAGGGTTTTGCTGGCGATGGTACTGGCATCGGCGGGCAGGCTATTGGCGATCAGGCCAAGGGGAATCGCGGTTAAAATAAGCAGGGCGGTCAGCCAATGTAGACTGCGGCTGAGGCTGCCAAAACTGGTGGGTGTATTGACAAGGGACATGGGGGCTCCAAAATGAACTGACGTTAAAATATCAGGCCTGACGCGCGTTGTAAGGCGCGGGTTTGCACAGCGATTGTGCGCAGACGTTGCACGGGCTGCGATCAAAGGGTAAGCCAAGGCCAACAAACAGGAGGGCCAGATGAGCCGCGCATTCGTATTTCCGGGGCAGGGTGCCCAGACCATCGGCATGGGCCGGGCTTTGGCCGAGGCCTATCCGGCCGCAAAGGCGGTGTTTGACGAGGTGGATGAGGCTTTGGGGGAAAAGCTGTCGGCCTTGATCTGGGAAGGTCAGATTGAAGAGCTGACACTGACCAAAAACGCCCAGCCCGCCCTGATGGCCACATCGATTGCCGCGCTGCGCGCGTTGGAGGCCGAGGGCTTGCGGATCGAAGACAGCGCGGATTTTGTTGCAGGCCATTCCTTGGGAGAATATTCGGCGCTTTGCGCGGTGGGGTCTTTGCAACTGGGCGATACTGCGCGGCTGTTGCGGATTCGTGGGCAAGCCATGCAAGAGGCGGTGCCTGTCGGGGTGGGGGCTATGGCTGCCCTTTTGGGGCTGGACTTCGCCGCTGCCACTGAAGTTGCTGCCGAGGCTGCACAGGGCGAGGTCTGTCAGGCTGCCAATGACAATGATCCGGCGCAAGTGGTGGTCTCGGGCCATCGCGGGGCGGTTGAGCGCGCGCTTGAGATTGCCAAAGCCAAGGGCGCCAAGCGCGCGCTGTTGTTGCCGGTCAGCGCACCGTTCCATTGCAGTTTGATGCAGCCTGCTGCGGCAGTGATGTCCGAGGCTCTGGCGGGGGTTGTGATCTCGACGCCGTCTTTGCCGATTGTGGTGAATGTGCGCGCCGAGGCCGTGACCGAGGCCGACCGCATTCGCGCGCTTTTGGTGGCGCAGGTGACGGGGTCGGTGCGCTGGCGCGAATCTGTGCTGTGGATGCAGGGCGCGGGGGTGACCGACTATTGGGAGATCGGCGCTGGCAAGGCCTTGTCTGGGATGATCAAGCGGATTGCCAAAGAGACAACCACCCGCGCCATCGGCGCGCCAGAGGATGTGCTTGCGGCGAAGGCCGAGGTCGAAGCCTAGGCTGGCGGATGAAATTGCAACACAAGGTTGCGGCGTAAGCCTGCCTTGGGAAGGAGAGATATGTTTGATTTGACAGGTAAAACCGCGTTGGTCACTGGCGCTTCGGGGGGCATTGGCGGTGAAATCGCCCGCGCGCTTTATGCGGCGGGGGCAAAGGTGGCGCTGTCGGGCACGCGGGTCGAGCCCTTGCAGCAGCTTGCGGCCGAATTGGGCGAGCGCGCTTTTGTGGTGCCTTGTAACCTCAGCGATCTGAGTGCTGTCGATGATCTGCCAAAAGCCGCGATCGCGGCGCTGGGCAGCCTTGATATCTTGGTTAACAATGCCGGTATCACCCGCGACAATCTGTTTATGCGGATGTCGGACGAGGAATGGCAGGCGGTGATCGACGTCAATCTGACGGCGGTGTTCAAACTGTCGCGCGGTGTCTTGCGCGGCATGATGAAGGCGCGTTGGGGCCGGATTATCAATGTAACTTCGGTGGTCGGGCATTCGGGCAATCCAGGCCAGGGCAATTATGCTGCGGCCAAGGCTGGGGTTTTGGCGATGTCGAAATCCTTGGCGCAAGAGGTCGCAAGCCGCAACATCACCGTGAATTGCGTCGCCCCTGGGTTGATCGAAACCGCGATGACCGAAAAGCTGAACGACGAGCAGCGCGGCAAAATCCTTGCAGGTGTGCCTGCCGGCCGGATGGGCCAGCCGCAAGAAGTGGCCGCTGCCGTTCTCTATCTTGCCTCGCAAGAGGCGGCCTATGTCACCGGCACCACGATGCATGTGAATGGCGGCGGTGATATGTCTTAAAACCGCAATTGGCAAAACCGCTTTGAAAGAGTTTGCCTAATGCGCGCGCGCTTGCTATAGGCGCGCTGGAATACACCGATGGTCGCTTGCGGCCGCGGTGCCCTGCCTTTCGCGGGGGAAAGCGCCCCTTGTTTGGGGCAGGGTAAAGACCGGGGAATTCCCCTAAACGTATGAGGAAATAACATGAGCGACATCGCTGATCGTGTGAAGAAGATCGTCGTCGAGCATCTGGGCGTCGAAGCAGAAAAAGTAACCGAGACCGCATCGTTTATCGATGATCTGGGTGCTGACAGCCTGGATACCGTCGAGCTGGTTATGGCTTTCGAAGAAGAGTTCGGCATCGAGATCCCCGATGACGCTGCCGAGACCATCCAGACCTTTGGCGATGCCGTAAAGTTCATCTCTTCGGCTGCTTAAGTTTCTTTGTAGACCAAAGCAAAAAGGCGCCCTTCTGGGCGCCTTTTTTGTTTTGCTGCGATTGGGTTTGGGCCGTGGCGGCAGGCGGGGCAGGCGGGCTCGATGCCCGCGTGACCCGCGCCTGTTTATGCCTATTCGGCCGCCAGTTCCGGCCTGCCTTTGCGGCCCTTGGCTTCTGCCGCCGCTGCGCTGGTTTCCAGCGCTTGAATGCGGCTTTGCAGCTCAAGCGGGTCTGGCGTCTCGGCTTCCATCTCTTTTGCGCCGACGATGCCTTTGAACATCCAGGCGATCAATTTCGACAGATCATCCATGATCAGATAGAACGAGGGCACCACCACAAGGCTTAGCACGGTCGAGACGATAATCCCGCCGATCACCGCTGTCGCCATCGGCGCGCGGAAGGCCCCGCCCTCACCAACCCCAAGCGCCGAAGGCAGCATGCCCGCAGACATCGCAATCGAGGTCATCACGATGGGCTGGGCGCGTTTGTGGCCCGCCTCCATCACTGCTTTGAACCGCTCTTGGCCTTGGCGGCGCATTTCGATGATGAAATCCACCAAAAGGATCGCGTTTTTGGTGACAATGCCCATCAGCATCAAGATGCCGATCAGCACCGGCATCGACAGCGCCGAATTGGTCAAGATCAGCGCGGCTGCCACCCCGCCAATCGCCAGGGGCAGCGACAACAAAATGGTGAAGGGCTGGATCACCGATTTGAACAGCAAGATCAGCACCGTCAGCACCAGCATCGCGCCAAGGATCATCGCATTGGCAAAGCTGGCAAAAAGCTCGCTTTGCACCTCGGCGTCGCCGGCCTCTTTGATCACAGCACCTGCGGGCAGCTGCAAACCTGCGACAATCTCGGTCAGCCGCTCTTTGGCGGTGCCAAGCGCCACCCCGACCGGTAGGCCCGCGCCGATGGTGGCCTGACGGCTGCGATTCAGCCGTTTCACCATTGAGGGGCCTTCGCCGATTTGCACATCTGCCACCGTCGACAAGGGCACCGAAGCGCCGGTCTTGGTGATGACCTTCAGCGCCGAGATTGCGCGCAGATCTTTACTGCTGGCCTTGTCCAATTGAACACGAATCGGGATCAGCCGGTTGTCGATCGACAGTTTCGCCAAGGCGGCATCAACATCGCCGATGGTGGCCACCCGCAGTGTAGTTGCGATATCGGCTGCGGTGACGCCAAGGCGGGCGGCCTCGTCGCTGCGCGGGGTGATCTGCACCTCGGGGCGGGGCAAGGCGCCTTCCGAGCTGATATTGGCCAGCAAGGGTTCTGCGCGCAACGCCGATTCCAGAATTTGCACCGTGGTGTTCAGATCGGCCTCGCTGTTGGCCAGCACCGAATATGAGATGTCACGCTCGCCGCGGTCGTTCAGTTTAAAGGCGCGCATATCGGGGATGGCGGCGATCCGCTTGAAGATCTCTTCCTCGATCACGTTTTGTGGCACCGGGCGGCCTTTGTCGGCCACCTCTGGCACCAAGCCGCCGATCAGCGGGATGCTGCGGCCCAATTGCGAGAGTTTCAGCAGCAAGGTTTGATCGAGTTTGACCAAAGTCACCGTCACCGAAGCGCGGCGGATATCCAGATCGCCCCGCGGCGACGACCCGCCCAGCACAAAAATCTTATCCACCCACGGCACATCTTTGATCAAGGCGGCCATGGCTTGGGTGGTCTGGTCGGTTTCAGCCAAGGTTGATCCCGGCGGCAGTTCAACCGAGATCGAGATGCGGCTGACATCTTCGGGCGGCAGGAACGACCCCGGCACCTTCAGCATGAAATAAAGCGAGACGATCAGCACGCCAATCGCGGTGATCATGGTAAAGTAATAGGTGGGCAGGCGGCGGAATTTGCCAGCGGCGGTTTTGCCCAAGAACGGCAGCGGCAGGCCTCCCAAAGTGGTGCGCTGCACCAGTTTCAGGTAGTTGCGCATGAAGGGTCCGTCTTGGCCGTCGTGGTGGCCTGCGTTGGCGTCTTTGGCGCTCATCAGATAGGCCGCCATCATCGGCGTGATCAATCGCGCCACAAGCAGCGAGAAAGCCACGGCGATGGCGACAGTCAGGCCGAATTGTCGGAAATACTGCCCCGGAATGCCGCCCATGAACGACACCGGCATAAACACCGCGATGATGGTGAAGGTGGTGGCAATCACCGCAAGGCCGATCTCGTCTGCGGCCTCGATCGCAGCGCGGTAGGGGGTTTTGCCCATGCGGATGTGGCGGGCGATGTTTTCAATCTCGACGATGGCGTCATCGACAAGGATGCCTGTCGCCAAGGTAATCGCCAAGAACGACACCAGGTTCAGCGAAAAGCCCAACAGGTCCATCACCCAAAACGTCGGCACCGCAGACAGAGGCAGCGCCACCGCAGTGATCAGCGTGGCGCGCCAGTTGCGCAAGAAGGCCAGCACCACCAGAATGGCCAGCAAAGCGCCCTCGAGCAGGGTGTGGATCGCGGATTCGTAGTTGCCATAGGTGTAGAACACCGTCTCGTCGACAAGGCTGATGTTCACATTTGGATGGGCGCTGCGCAGCTGATCGAGCGTGGCATTGACGGTTTCGGCAACCGAGACTTCCGAGGCCCCCTTGGCACGAAACACCGAAAAGGTCACAACCTGATTGCCATTAACCCGAGAGAACGAGCGCAGATCTTTGTAGGTGTCGGTCACACTGCCCAAATCGGACAGCCGCACATGCCGCCCCGAGGGCAGCGCGATGCTGGTTTGTGCCAGATTGGCCACGGTCTCGGCGTCGCCAAGGGTGCGGATCGCCTGCTCACCTGTGCCGATTTCCGAGCGGCCTGCGCCAAGGTTGGCGTTGGTGGCGCGCAGCTGCGCATTTACCATCGGCGCGGTGATGCCAAAGCTGCCCAATTTGATCGGATCAAGATCAATGTGGATCTCGCGGTCTGCGCCGCCAAAGCGGTCGATGCGCCCAACCCCCGGGCGGCCTTGCAGCGCGCGCAGAGTGGTGTCGTCGGTGAACCAAGACAGCTCTTCCAAGGTCATATCGGGGGCCGAAACCGCAAAGGTCATGATCGCCTGACCTTCCACCTCGATCTTGGTCACAGTTGGCGCGTCAATGCCCGAGGGCAGTTTTGCCCGTACGCGGTCGACGGCGTCTTTGACGTCTTGCAGCGCTTTGTCGGTTGGCACTTCGATGCGGAATTCAACGGCAGTGGTCGATAGCCCATCGACAACATTCGAGGTTACGTTTTTCGCACCCGTGATGCCTGCGACGGCATCTTCGATCACTTTGGTGACTTGGGTTTCCATCTCGGCGGGGGCGGCGCCGGGTTGACTGACGGCGACGGCGATGACGGGCACATCGATATTGGGAAAGCGGGTGATCGGCAGCGCGTTGAAGCTTTGCCACCCCAGAACCATCAGGATGAAAAAGGCCAGCAACGGCGCAAGGGGATTGCGAATGGACCAAGCTGAGAAGTTCATCCTGAGCCTCAGTTCGTTGCGGCGGCATCGGCCGCGATCGGGTTGATGTAATCGCCGTCGCGCACGAAAGCGCCGGCTTTTGTCACGACGGTATCGCCCGCTTGCAGGCCTTGGATGATTTCCACCCAACCGCCATCGCGCATGCCTGTGGTGACGGGGAGGCTATGGGCTTGCCCGTCTTTGACCGCCAGCACTTGGGCTTGCCCATCGGCGCGACCAAGCGCGGTAATTGGCACCGCGACCACGTTTGCCGCGCGCAGCAGGATGCTGGCTTCGGCATACATGCCGGCCCGAATTGCGCTTGCGTCTTCAAAGCTGATGCGAAGGCGGCCAAGGCGGGTGATTGGGTCTATGCTTGGCTCGACCAGCCGTACCAAGCCTTTGATCGGTGCGGCGGCGCCCACCAGCATAATCTCGACCGATTGGCCAATTTGCAGGCGGGCAAGGTCGGTTTCGGCGACATCGGCGCGCAGCTCTAGCGCATTGTCGCGGATCAGGGTGAACATCGGCTGACCTTGCGCCGAGGCCACAGCGCCAAGCTGGGCGTTGCGGGCGGTGATTTCGCCTGCAAAGGGGGCTTTGACCTCGGTGCGCGAGAGTTGCAGATCGACGTTGGCAATCTGGGCTTCGACAAGGGCAAGCTGGGCTTTGGCGGCTTCGGCGGATTGGGTGGCAACCGCGATGCGCGAGCCGGCCGAGACGGCGGCGGCGGTGGCCTGATCGGCGGCGGCTTGGCTGGCGGTGCCTTGGGCCTTAAGCGCTTTGGTGCGATCGGCCACGCGCTGGGCTTCGGCGGCGGAAGAGGTGGCGTCAAGCACCTGCGCCTGAGCCTGAGCGATCTGGGCGCGGGCGGCGGCGATAGAGGCGGTCAGCTGCGCCTTTTGCAGCGTCAGCGTCGAGGAAGACAGCCGCGCCAGCACTTGGCCTTCGACCACAGTGTCGCCAACATCGGCAAGCAAAGCCTCGATCGGTTGGCCCTCGATCAGTGGCACCACTTGGATTTGTTGCAAGGGGGTGATCAGGCCGCTGGCCAGCACGATGTCGCGCAAGTCGCGGCTTTGCACCTTTGATACGGTGATTGCGGGCAGGGTGGTTTGATCGCTCGGCGCGGTTTGCGCCCAAAGCGGAGCGGCAGCAGAGCCAAGCAGGGCGACAAGCATCAGGGGAAATATCGGGGTCATCATTTAACTTTCAACGAGGCGCGGGCGACTTCGGCCAGCATTTGATCAATGGTGTTAAGAATAAGCGTGTTCAAAGCGTCGCGAGCCTCGGGCGCACGCGGCGCTTGCATAGAGGCGGCTTTGACCAGCAGCACGATATAGCTGGCATGGCTTTGAAAACGTTTGGTGATTTCGGCAAGCGGTAGCCCGGTTTCGCGGGCAAAGACCTGCATCAGATTGGCCGTGATCGAGGCTTCCATCCGATCGGCGGCCTGCGCGATCTCGGGTTTGCGCAGGGCGGCAGCGGTGATTTCGGCCCAGATTTGACCATCGACACACTCTTGATGCAGCTGAATTTGCAGTGCAACCTGTTGTTTCAGTGTTAAAAGCGGGAAAGGCGAGGTCATGATCTCGGCGAAATGCCCCTCCATTTCGGCCAGATCATGCGCGATCAGCTGCTCGACGATGGCAGCTTTGGAGGGGAAATAGCGGTAGAAATTACCAACACTCATCCCCGCCGCGCGGGCGAGGTCTTGCATCGACGCCCCGTCAAAGCCTTTTTCGGCAAAGGCGACGCGCACCAAAGCCAGAATGTCAAAGGTGCGTTGTTCAGCCCGAAGGTCTTGGGCGGTGGCGACAGAGGTCATGGAGGCTCCGGCATGGGGGCGAAAGGGAAGTGAACGTTCATTCATTTCTTATCAGCTTGGCAGAATAGGTCAATAAATCTTTGCGTGAAGCGCAGGGCTGCGACATTTAGCGCAAAATGGCGCGTGATCCAGACCAAGCAAGCCGATTGTTGCGCCCAAGGCGGGGGGCGTGTATCAGGCGGAAAAGCTGGATTGAACCAATTTGGGGGCAAATATGCGTCGTGTTGTCATAACGGGTCTGGGCATGGTCACACCCCTTGCCTGCGGTGTGGAAGAAACTTGGAGCCGTCTTTTGGCGGGCCAGTCTGGTGCCGGGCCAATTACCCGCTTTGATGCCAGCAATGTGGTGACGCAATATGCCTGCGAAATTCCCTTTGGCGATGGCACAGATGGCAGCTTTAACCCCAACGATTGGATGGAGCCGAAGGACCGTCGTAAGGTCGATGATTTCATCCTTTACGGCATGGCGGCGGCTGTGCAAGCGGTGCGCGATTCTGGTTGGGAGCCGCAAACCGAAGAAGATCGTTGCCGCACTGGCGTGATGATCGGCTCGGGCATTGGCGGGCTGACCTCGATTGCCGAGACGGCGGTTTTGATCAAGGAAAAGGGTCCAAAGCGGGTTTCGCCGTTCTTTATTCCGGGATCGCTGATCAATTTGATTTCGGGGCAGGTCTCGATCCGCTTTGGCTTCAAGGGGCCGAACCATGCGGTGGTGACGGCCTGTTCAACGGGCGCGCATGCGATTGGCGATGCGGCGCGGCTGATCCAATGGGGCGATGCCGATGTGATGCTGGCAGGCGGGGCGGAAGCGCCGATCTCGGAAATTGGCATCGCGGGCTTTAACGCCTGCAAGGCGCTGTCGACCAAGCGCGGCGATGATCCGACCAAAGCCAGCCGCCCCTATGACGCCGATCGCGATGGCTTTGTGATGGGCGAAGGTGCAGGCGTGGTGGTGCTGGAGGAATACGAGCATGCCATGGCACGCGGTGCCAAGATCTATGCCGAGGTTCTGGGCTATGGGTTGTCGGGGGATGCCTATCACATCACTGCGCCGGCCGAAGATGGCGATGGCGGGTTCCGTTCGATGCAGATGGCGTTGAAACGCGCTGGGCTTGAGCCTGCCGATATTGACTACATCAACGCGCATGGCACCTCGACCATGGCAGATACCATCGAGCTGGGCGCTGTCGAGCGGTTGATGGGGGATGCGGCGGCGCAGGCGACGATGTCTTCGACCAAGTCGAGCATCGGGCATTTGCTGGGGGCTGCGGGCGCGGTGGAGGCGATTTTCTGCGTGCTGGCGCTGCGCGATCAGGTGGCACCGCCAACGATCAACCTTGATAATCCGGCGATTGCCCCCAAGTTGGATCTGGCACCAAATGCGGCGCGCAAGCGCAAGATTGATGTGGCGCTGTCGAATTCTTTTGGCTTTGGCGGCACCAATGCCAGCCTTGTTTTGGGGAAGGTTAAGGCCTGATGTGGAAGTCTGTTGCCTCTAATGCGTTGACTTTGTTTATTGTGATCCTTGTGGTTGCCTTTGGGGTCATCGCTTGGGGGCGGCAGCAGTTTGTTGGCGCGGGGCCATTGGCCGCGCCGATTTGTTTCAAGGTGGAACGCGGCGCGTCCCTGTCGCAGGTGGGGCGCACGCTGGAAGAGCAGGGTGCGGTCAGCGATGCGCGGATTTTCCGCATTGGCGCGGATTATTCGGGTCGGTCCAAGGATTTGAAATTTGGCAGCTATCTGATCGCGCCCAATGCCTCGATGGAAGCGGTGCTGGACGATCTGACGGCGGGCGGGCAATCGACCTGTGGGCGCGAGGTGAATTTCCGCATATCTGTGGCGAAAAGTCAGGTGATCTTGCGCGAGCTTGATCCTGTCAGCAATCGCTATGTCGAAGTGGCAAGCTTTGATCCGGCCGCCGAGGCCGCGCCAAGTGCCTATCTGGATGCAGCGCAGGCAGGGGATCTGCGGTTGCGGATCACTTTGGCCGAAGGGGTTACATCGTGGCAGGTGGTGGATGCGCTGAAGCGGGCGGATTTTCTGTCGGGCAGCATCGAGGCGGTGCCCGCCGAGGGCATCTTGTCGCCTGACAGTTATGAGGTGGAAAAAGGGGCTGATCGTGCGGCGCTGATTGCCGAGATGGAAGCGCGGCAGGCGGCGACTTTGGCCGAGCTTTGGGCGCAGCGCGCGGCCGGGCTGCCCTATAAGACGCCGGAAGAGGCTTTGGTGATGGCCTCGATCGTCGAGAAAGAAACCGGTGTGGCGGCCGAGCGCAAGCTGGTGGCGGGGGTGTTTTTGAACCGCATTGCCAAGGGCATGCGGCTGCAAACCGACCCTACGGTGATTTATGGTGTGACCAAAGGCAAAGGCCTGTTGGGGCGGGGGTTGCGCCAAAGCGAGCTTAAGGCTGCAACGCCTTGGAACACCTATGTTATTTTAGGTTTGCCGCCGACGCCTATTGCCAATCCGGGGCGGTTGAGCATCGAGGCGGCCTTGCAGCCAGAGCCGAGCGATTATCTGTTCTTTGTGGCCGACGGATCGGGGGGCCATGCCTTTGCCACAACCTTGGCCGAGCATAACGCCAATGTGGTGAAATGGCGCGCGATTGAGGCAGCCAAGCCTGCGGTGGCGCCTTAAGGGGTTAATGAAACCCTAACTCTGCGCGCGCAAGTCACTGATATAAAACGGTTTTATCTTGACTTTGCGCGCGCTCTGATGTAGCAATTTCCTATGCTAGAAGAGATGGGCAAACGGCTTGGGGGCAACCCTTGGGCCGTTTTTTCATGTCTATCGTGCGGGGCGGCATGAAAGGTGGGTCAGACACCATATGAGCATAAATTTCTCGGCGGACGACGAACCTGGGGTCGATATGTTGGCGCAGGTCGAACAGCTGATGCGCGTGGCGGCTGAAGAGCTGGTCACAGCGGTCAATTCGGTGAAACGCGGCAAACTCGAGGATGCAAAGGCAGCGATGACTGCCGTGCGCGACCTGCGGGCCGCTTATTTTGTTGTGATGGATGAAAGAGGTAAAGTTGAAAAACTCCGCAAGCAAGTTGCAGGGGCTGTCGGAACCGGCACGCTCGACCTATCAGCCGCGCGCGATGAGATCGGGCGCAGATTGGCTCGCCTCCGCGACGCCGCAACAGGTTGAGGATTTTATCGCAGGCCTAAGTGAAAACGCGCTTTTGGCGCTGCCTTGGATGTTCGAATTCTGGGCGCTGGCGCATCAGCTGCCGCCCGAAGGGGTGTGGAAGACCTGGGTGATCATGGGCGGGCGCGGTGCTGGCAAAACGCGGGCGGGCGCGGAATGGGTGCGCGCGCAGGTCGAAGGCGCGGGGCCGCAGGATCCGGGCCGCGCGCGGCGGGTGGCGCTGTTGGGCGAGACGGTGGATCAGGTGCGCGAGGTGATGATCTTTGGCGACAGTGGCATCCTTGCCTGCTCGCCCCCCGACAGGCGGCCCGAATGGCAGGCCACGCGCAAGCAATTGCTTTGGCCCAATGGCGCGGTGGCGCAGGTCTATTCTGCGCATGATCCCGACAGTTTGCGCGGGCCGCAGTTTGATGCGGCTTGGGTCGATGAATTGGCGAAATGGAAGCGCGGGCAGAAGGCTTGGGATCAGCTGCAATTCGCGCTGCGCTTGGGCAAGAACCCGCAGCAGGTGGTGACAACGACGCCGCAGAATGTGGCGGTGCTGAAGCAGATCTTGAAGAACCCCTCGAGCGTGATGACCCATGCCCCCACCGATGCCAATCGCGCGCATCTGGCGGCCTCGTTCTTGGAAGAGGTGCGCAGCCGATACGCGGGGACCTTGCTGGGCGCACAAGAGTTGCAGGGGCTGTTGGTCGAGGATGTGCAGGGCGCGCTGTGGTCAACCGCCACGCTGGAGGCGCAGCGCATCGCACAAGCGCCGCGCTGTCAGCGCATTGTGGTGGCAGTGGATCCGCCTGTCACCGGGCATGGTGGATCGGACGCCTGCGGCATTGTGGTGGTGGGGGCGATCACTGAAGGCGCGCCACAAAGCTGGCGGGCGGTGGTGCTGGAAGATGCGTCGGTCACGGGGGCCAGCCCCGAGCAATGGGCGCGTGCGGCCATCGCTGCGATGGAGCGGCATAAGGCAGACCGGCTGGTGGCAGAGGTCAATCAGGGCGGTGATCTGGTGGAAGGGGTGATCCGCCAGATTGACCCCTTGGTGCCTTACCGCGCTGTGCGGGCCAGCCGTGGCAAGGGCGTGCGGGCCGAACCGGTCTCGGCGCTTTATGAACAGGGGCGGGTGGCGCATCTGCGCGGGATGCCAGAGCTGGAGCTACAGATGTGTCAGATGACGGCGCAGGGCTATCTGGGCAAAGGCTCGCCCGACCGCGTGGACGCTTTGGTTTGGGCGCTGACTGATCTGATCGTCGAGCCTTCCGAGAAATACCGCAACCCTCAGATGCGTAGCCTGTAGCCGCAGAGCAGCGCGCGCTGGTCTTAGAGCCTTTAAACTTTTCCGCTTTAGAACGGTTTGCAGACAAGAGGGCGGGCGGTCGTCAAAGGCCGCAGCCACGGATAGGAGCTTTGACAGATGGTTTTCGATTTCCTGAAACGTGCCCCCGAGATGCAGGCTGCCCCTGTGACCGAGACCAAGGCTTCGGCCGTGGGGCGGGTGGTGGCCTTTGGCAGCTCGGGGCGGGTGGCGTGGAGCGCGCGCGATCTGGTGTCCTTGGCCAAGACCGGATTTCAGGGCAACCCGATGGGCTTTCGGGCCGTCAAGCTGATTTCAGAGGCCGCAGCCGCGCTGCCTTTGGTGCTGCAAGACCACGAGCGGCGCTATGACAGCCATCCGGTGTTGGATCTGATCCGCAGGCCGAATGCGGCGCAGGGGCGGGCCGAGTTGTTCGAGGCGATCTACGGGCATCTGTTGCTTTCGGGCAATGCCTATATCGAGGCGGTGCCGGGGATGGACAAGCTGCCGGGTGAATTGCACGTCTTGCGCAGCGACCGCATGGCGGTGGTGCCGGGGCCAGACGGCTGGCCTGCGGGCTATGATTACACCGTAGGCGGGCGCAAGCACCGCTTTGCGATGTCAGAGGAGATGCAGCCGATCTGCCATCTGAAAACCTTTCACCCCGCCGACGATCACTATGGCTTTAGCCCGTTGCAGGCGGCGGCGGTGGCGATTGATGTGCATACTTCGGCCAGTGCTTGGTCCAAGGCGCTGTTGGACAATGCGGCACGGCCATCCGGGGCGATTGTCTATAAGGGCGCGGATGGGCAGGCGCAGCTTTCCAGTGATCAATACGACCGGCTGGTCAGCGAGATGGAGATGCACCACCAAGGCGCGCGCAACGCTGGCCGCCCGATGTTGTTAGAAGGCGGTTTGGATTGGAAGCCGATGGGGTTCAGCCCTTCGGATATGGAATTCCAAAAGACCAAAGAGGCAGCTGGGCGCGAGATTGCCACCGCTTTTGGCGTGCCGCCGATGCTGATGGGGATTCCGGGGGATGCGACCTATTCGAACTATCAAGAGGCCAATCGGGCGTTTTACCGCCTGACGGTGCTGCCCTTGGTGGCGCGGGTCACGGCGGGGATTTCGCATTGGTTGTCGATGTTTAGCGGCGAGGTGGTCGAGCTGCGGCCCGATCTGGACCAGATCCCCGCCTTGGCGGTCGAGCGCGATCAGCAATGGGCGCGGGTGGGGGCGGCAGATTTCCTGACGGCCGCAGAAAAGCGGGTGCTTTTGGGCCTGCCTCGGCTGTCGGAGGAGGCATGACCCAGCGCTCTGGCTCGGAAGGTTCGCGCTATGTCTACGACAGCTTTGACGCGGCATCGGCGCGGATAGAGGCGAATGAGCGTGTCGCCCAAGAGCGCTGGGCCGCACTTGAGTATCGGCTGGGCCAAATTGATGCGGTGCTCGAGCGGTTGGAAAAGCGGATTTGGCTCGGCGTTTACGGGGTGGCGGCGTTTTTACTGGCGCAGATGGCCGAGACCCTGCTGCGCGCGGCTGGCAAATAGGAGAATGCGATGAATTGGAAGATGCAAGGCGCGCCCGAGCGCAAATATCACCAGCCAGAGGCCGGTTTGACCGTGACCGATGGCGCCACGGTGGCGGGCTATGCCAGCCTGTTTGGCCGCGTCGATCAGGGCAATGATGTGGTGCAAAAGGGCGCTTATGCGGCCAGCCTTGCCCGGCTTGCGGCCCGCGGCGGTGCGGTGAAAATGCTGTGGCAGCACGACCCCACCCAGCCAATCGGCGTCTGGGACGAGGTGCGCGAAGACGCCACAGGCCTTTGGGTCAAGGGCCGCATTTTGACCGAAGTTGACAAGGGGCGCGAGGCCGCAGCCCTTTTGGGTGCGGGGGCGATTGACGGTTTGTCGATCGGCTATCGCACCGTCAAGGCGGAACGCAACGGCAAGGGGCAGCGCCTTTTGTCCGAGCTGGAGCTTTGGGAGGTCTCGCTTGTGACCTTTCCAATGCTTCCTGAGGCGCGGGTTCAGGCTAAGGGCGATCTGCCTCAGGCCGAGGACTGGCGCGAGCTGGCAGCGCTGTTTCAGGCGGCTGCCGAAACCCTGGCCCAGCGCAGCTAGCGCGGCCCCTCACGACCAAACTCAAGGAAACCATGATGACCGAGACAAAGGCTCGGGCTGGGGAAGTTATGCCTCACGCCCAGGAAACAGCCGCCAATCCGGGTGCGGACGTGAAATCCGCGATGGCTGGATTTTTGAATGCCTTCAGTGGCTTTCAAGGCGACGTTAAGAAATCACTGCAGCAACAGGAAGAGCGACTGACCATGCTTGATCGTAAACAGATGACCTATTCCCGCCCCGCGCTTTCGGTTCACGCCGAGCAAGATGTGCCCCATAAAAAGGCCTTTGCGGCCTATGTGCGTTCGGGCGATGACGACGCGATGCGCGGGCTGACGCTGGAAGGTAAGGCGATGTCTTCGGCGGTGGCGGCCGATGGTGGCTATCTGGTGGACCCGCAAACCGCCGACAGCATCCGCACGATGTTGGTGTCAACCTCGTCGCTGCGGGCTTTTGCCAATGTGGTGCAAGTCGAGGCGACCTCTTATGATGTCTTGGTTGATCGCACCGAGGTGGGTTCGGGTTGGGCCACAGAGGCCAGCGCCACCACCGAGACCTCGACCCCGACCATCGAGCGGATCTCGATCCCGCTGCACGAGCTGTCGGCGATGCCAAAGGCCTCGCAGCGGCTGCTGGATGACGCGGCCTTTGATGTTGAAGGCTGGCTGGCGGGCAAGATTGCCACCCGCTTTATTCGCGCCGAGGCTGCGGCCTTTATCAATGGCGACGGAGTGGACAAGCCCAAGGGCATTTTGCTGGCGCCAAAGCTTGCCAATGACGTTTGGGCCTGGGGCAGCCTTGGCTATGTGGCGACAGGGGCTTTGGATGATTTTGCCACCACCAATTCGGTCGATTGCATCATCAGCCTGGTCTATGCGCTGGGGGCTGATTACCGCGCCAATGCGGCGTTTTTGATGAATTCGAAAACCTCGGGGGCGGTGCGCAAGATGAAGGACGCCGATGGCCGCTTTATGTGGTCGGACGGCTTGGCTGCGGGCGAGCCTGCGCGGCTGATGGGCTATCCGGTGATGATCTGTGAAGACATGCCCGATATCGCCGCCAATGCCTATGCGATTGCCTTTGGCGATTTCAAAGCCGGCTATACCATCGCCGAGCGCCCAGATCTGCGCATTCTGCGCGACCCCTTCTCGGCCAAGCCAAACGTGCTGTTCTATGCCTCCAAGCGCGTGGGCGGCGATGTCACCGATTATGCGGCGATCAAACTGCTGAAAATCGCGGTGTCCTGACATCTGACAAGATGCCCAGCCCTCTGTGGGGGCCGGGCATTGGACGGCGCTTGCGGTCACATCAGCAGCGGGTTTCGCGAAGGGAATGGAAATGACGTTAACAGAGATCACCAGCTTTGCCGCCAGCGCCTTGCCCTTGCAGGCGATGAAGCAGCACCTGCGGCTGGGCACAGGGTTTTCCGATGACGCGCTGCAAGACGGGCTGATCGAGAGCTATTTGCGCGCAGCGGCGGTGGCGATTGAGGGGCGGATTGGCAAGGCGCTGTTGCAGCGGCGGTTTCAGCTTTGCCTTGCCGATTGGCGTGGTTTGGACGAGCAGCCTTTGCCGATTGCGCCGATCAGCGCCTTGGTGTCGTTGCGGCTGATGGATGCGGGCGGGGCGGCGGTTGAGGTGGCCCCTGCGCGCTACCGCTTGGTGGCGGATCTGCAGCGGCCAAAGCTGGTGGCTGTGGCTGGGTTTTTGCCTGCGGTGCCAAGTGGCGGCCAGATCGAGCTGGTGTTTGACGCAGGCTTTGGTCCCGATTGGGCGGATGTGCCGCCCGATCTGGCGCAAGCGGTGCTGCTGCTGGCGGCGGAATTTTATGAAAACCGTCACGAGCAAAGCCCGCGCGCGGCGGGTCTGCCGGTCAGCGTGCAGATGCTGATCGAGCGGTGGCGCATCGTGCGGGTGCTGGGGGGGGGCGGGCAATGAGGCCAATCGCTTTGTCGCGGCCTTTGACGCTGGAGGCTTCGCAGACCGTCGCCGATGGTGCGGGCGGCTTTAGTTTGGCTTGGCAGGCGCTTGGCACGCTTTGGGCCGAGGTGGTTGCAGGGGCGGGGCGCGAGGCGGCCGGCGAAGAGGTGACGCTGTCAACTGTTGCCTACCGCATCACGGTGCGCGCGGCCCCGATAGGCTCGCCAGCGCGACCACAGCCCAGCCAGCGCTTTCGTGACGGCGCGCGGGTCTTTGCCATCATCGCGGTCAGCGAGCGCGACGCCGAGGCCCGCTATCTGACCTGCATCGCCCGAGAGGAGAGCCCGACATGAGCTATCAGGCCGCAGCGGCGCTTCAGGCCGCAATTTACGCGCGACTGAGCAGCACGCCTGCGCTGGCGGGGATCAACATTGTCGATGCCGTGCCTGCGGGGACGAGTTTGGGCAGCTTTGTGCTGATCGGCCCCGAGCAGGTGCTGGATCAAAGCGACAAAACCGGTGCCGGGGCCGAGCACCGCTTTGAAGTCTCGGTGATCAGCGATGCGGCGGGGTTTATGACCGCCAAGGATCTGGCGGCAGCGGTTTCAGAGGCGCTGTTGACCCTGCCGCTTGTGCTGAGTGTCGGGCATCTGGTCTCGATCGGCTTTCAAAGGGCCACGGCGCGGCGCTTGGATCAGGGCGCTGTGCGGCGGATTGACCTGCTGTTTCGCGCCCGGATCGCGTTTTAAAGTTTCACTTATCGAACATTTTTTATCCATTTAGATAAAAATTTTCGACATATTTTTACAAGATCGGAGAGAAGCATGGCGGTACAGAATGGCAAGGACCTGCTGGTCAAGGTCGATATGATCGGGGATGGCAGCTTTGTCACCCTTGCGGGTCTGCGGGCAACGCGGATCAATTTTAACGCTGAAACCGTTGATGTCACCTCTTTGGAAAGTGCGGGCGGCTGGCGGGAATTGCTGGCGGGGGCGGGGGTGAAGACGGCCTCGATCTCGGGGGCGGGGGTGTTTCGCGATGCCGATACAGACGAGCGCGCGCGGCAGATCTTTTTCAACGCCGAGATGCCGCAGTTTCAGGTGGTGATCCCCGATTTCGGCGTGGTGGAAGGCGCGTTTCAGATCACCTCGATCGAATATGCCGGCAGCCATAACGGCGAGGCGACCTATGACATCTCTATCGCTTCGGGCGGCGCGCTGAGCTTTACGGCGCTGTGATGGTGAACCCCTATTGCGGCGAGGTGGCGATCACTTTGGACGGCCAGCGCCACATTGCCAAGCTGACGCTGGGGGCCTTGGCCGAGCTGGAAGCAGCACTTGAGGCGCAGTCTTTGTTCGACCTGGTCGAGCGCTTTGAGCAGGGGCGGTTTTCCAGCCGCGATGTGCTGGCGCTGATTGTGGCGGGTTTGCGCGGTGGGGGCTGGCGCGGCACGGCGGCGGATCTGGCCACGGTCGAGATCGGCGGCGGCCCGCTTGAGGCCGCAAGGGTGGCGGCAGAGCTGTTGGCGCGGGCCTTTGCGCTGCCGCAGCCATGAGCCGGCTGGATTGGGTGGGGCTGTTGCGCGCAGGCCTTGGGCAATTGCGCCTGACCCCGCCCGAGTTTTGGCGGCTTACCCCCGTCGAGCTGAGCATCATGTTGGGGGTCGATCAGGCAGAGCCCCCCCTGACGCGGGCGCGGCTTGAACAGCTTGCGGCGGCGTTTCCAGATCAACCAAAGGGGCCAAGCCATGACGACGGTGAAGGAACTACAAGATCAGATCACAGCGCTTGAAACCACGCTGGCGGGGTCAACCTCGATTGTGGGGGCCTTTGAGGGCGAGCTGTCGCGGATGCGAGAGTCGATGCTGTTTACCGGGCGCGAGGTGGGGGTGCTGTCCACCAGCATCGGCGGCGGGCTGCGGCGGGCCTTTGACGGTTTGGTGTTTGACGGGGCCAAGCTGTCGGATGCGTTGAAGATCGTCGCCAAGACCATGGTCGACACGGTTTACGGCATTGCGATGAAGCCGGTGCAAAACGCGGTGGGCGGCGCTGTGGCCAGCGGCATCAACGGGCTGCTCAGCGGGATTTTGCCGTTTGAAAAAGGCGGCAGCTTTTCCCAAGGCCGGGTGATGCCCTTTGCCAAGGGGGGCGTGGTGGCAGGGCCGACGCCTTTTGCGATGCGCGGCGGGCAGGGGCTGATGGGCGAGGCCGGGCCAGAGGCGATCATGCCGCTGGCGCGCGGGGCCGATGGCCGTTTGGGGGTGCAAACCTCGGGCGCTGGGCGGCCTGTCACGCTGGTGATGAACATCTCGACGCCCGATGTGCAGGGCTTTCAGCGCAGCCAAAGCCAGCTTGCCGCCCAAGCCCAGCGCTTGCTGGCGCGCGGCCAAAGAAATCGGTGAGGACCAAAGATGGCATTTCACGAGATCAGATTTCCCTCCAACGTCAGTTTTGGCTCGCAAGGTGGGCCAGAGCGGCTGACCGAGATCGTCACGCTGGCCAATGGCTTTGAAGAGCGCAACACGCCCTGGCAGGAGTCGCGCAGGCGCTATGATGCGGGCTTTGGTCTGCGCAGTCTGGAGGATCTGGACGCGCTTTTGGCGTTTTTCGAGGCGCGTCGCGGCCAGTTGCACGCCTTTCGCTGGAAGGATTGGTCCGATTATAAATCGGGCGCTTTGGCGCAGCCAACAACCGCGTTGGATCAGGAATTGGGCTATGGCAACGGCATCAAAACCGTGTTTCAGCTGTGCAAGACCTACCGCTCGGGCGATCAGACCTATCTGCGCCAAATCCGCAAACCGGTGGCCGGCACGGTGAAAATCGCCATCGCTGGCGATCCCAAGGTCGAGGGGCAAGAGTTCACGCTGGACCCCACCAGCGGCCTTGTCAGCTTTGCCGTGGCGCCAGACATCAACGCGTTGGTCACGGCGGGCTTTGAATTTGATGTGCCTGCGCGCTTTGACACCGACCGGATCGAGACCTCGATCGCCTCGTTTCGTGCGGGCGAATTGCCCAATGTGCCAATCGTCGAGGTGCGGCTATGATGCAGGCTTTGTTGGATCATGCGGGGCTTGGGGTGACGACGCTCTGTCGCGCGTGGCAGGTGACGCGGCGCGATGGGGTGCGCTTTGGCTTTACCGACCATGATTTGGATCTGCGCTTTGAGGATATGCTGTTCAAGGCCAGCACGGGGATGTCGGCGCGGGCTTTGCAAAACAGCACCGGCCTGTCGGTGGACAACAGCGAGGCGATTGGCGCGCTGGCGGATGCGGCCCTAGAAGAGGCCGATCTGATCGCGGGGCGCTTTGATGCGGCAGAGGTGCTGATCTGGCTGGTGAATTGGGCGGATCCTTCGCAGCGGGTCTTGCAGTTTCGCGGCAGCTTTGGCGAGATCAGCCGGGCAGCGGGCGGCTTTAAGGCCGAATTGCGCGGCCTGACCGAAAGCTTGAACCAGCCGATGGGGCGGATCTTTCAGCGCAGCTGTTCGGCGGTTTTGGGCGATGCGCGCTGCGGGCTTGGCCTGAACACGCCCGCCTTTATGGCCGAGGTGGTGCTGGACGGCTTTGACGCGCAGGGGCGGATGTTGGTGTCAAACCTAAACGCCTATGCCGATCGGTGGTTCGAGCGCGGCCGGCTGCGGGTGCAAAGCGGCGCGGCTGCGGGCCTAAGCGCGGTGATCAAGCTGGACCGGCTGCAAAACGCGGGCCGCGTTCTGGATCTGTCGCACCGCCTGAGCGCGCCCTTGCAGGCGGGTGATCTGCTGCGGCTGGAGGCGGGCTGTGATCGCACGGCCGCGACCTGCAAGGCCAAGTTCGGCAACTTTCTGAATTTTCGCGGCTTTCCGCATATTCCGGGCGAAGATTGGCTGTCGTCTTATCCGATCAGCGCGGGCCGCAATGACGGCGGGAGCCTGACCTGATGCCGCAGCCAGAGGTGATTGTGGCGGCGGCGCGCTGCTGGATCGGCACGCCCTATCAGCATCAAGCAAGTGTCAAAGGCGCAGGCGCCGATTGTCTGGGCCTGCTGCGCGGGGTTTGGCGCGAGCTGATCGGGCCAGAGCCGACCGCCATCCCCGCCTATGCGCCCGATTGGTCGGAAACCGCAGGCATCGAGGCCTTGGCCGATGCCGCGCGGCTTTGGCTTTGCCCCAAGCCGCCCGAGGCCGAGGCTTTGGGGGATGTTGTGCTGTTTCGGATGCGGGCGGGGGCTATGGCCAAACATCTGGGGCTGATCAGCGGGCTTGGCGCTTTCCCAAGCTTTATTCATGCCTATAGCGGCCACGGCGTGGTGGAAACCGCGCTTTCGGCCCCGTGGCGGCGCAAAATTGTGGCGCGTTTTCAATTCCCTGAAGGACATTAACCCATGGCAACCCTGCTTTTATCTGCTGCCGGTGCGGCAATCGGCTCTGGCTTTGGCGGCACCATTCTGGGGCTTTCGGGCGCGGTGATTGGCCGCGCGGTGGGGGCTACGATTGGCCGTGCGATTGACCAACGCGTCTTGGGCGGCGGGTCAGAAGCGGTCGAGGTCGGGCGGATCGAGCGGTTTCGGGTGATGGGGGCCAGCGAAGGCTCGGCGATTGCGCATGTCTGGGGCAGGGTGCGGCTGGCGGGGCAGGTGATCTGGGCCAGCCGGTTTTTGGAACATGTCAACACCACCTCGGTCAGCAGCGGCGGCGGCAAGGGCCGGCCGCGCACGGTACAAAGCACGACACAATACAGCTATACTGTCAGCCTTGCGGTGGCCCTTTGCGAGGGCCGCATCACTCGGCTGGGCCGGATTTGGGCCGACGGGGTCGAGATTGCCGCCGACCAGCTGTCGCTGCGGCTTTATCATGGCGACGAGACGCAATTGCCCGACCCAAAAATCACCGCTGTCGAGGGTGCAGGCAATGCGCCCAGCTATCGCGGCATTGCTTATGTGGTGATCGAAGACCTTGATCTGTCGCGCTTTGGCAACCGCATCCCGCAGTTTTCCTTCGAGGTGATGCGCCCCGCGCAGGGGCAGGCGGCGCAGGCGCATCAGGGCTTTGATCAGATTATTCCGGGTGTCTGCATGATCCCGGGTTCGGGCGAATATGCTTTGGCCACCACGCCTGTGCATTTCAGCGCGGGTCTGGGGGCCAATACCTCGGCCAATATCCACACGGTCAGCAGCCGCAGTGATTTCTCGAATGCGCTCGAGGCTTTGCGCGAAGAGCTGCCCATGGCCAAGGGCGCGTCTTTGGTGGTGTCGTGGTTTGGCAGCGATCTGCGCTGTGGCCTGTGCCAGCCGCAGCCCAAGGTCGAACAAAACGCCCAAGACGGGGTGCCGATGCCTTGGGTGGTCTCGAGCACACCGCGCGCCACGGCGGCTGCCGTGCCTTTGGTGCAGGGCAGCCCGGTTTATGGCGGCACCCCCGCCGATGCCTCGGTGATCGAGGCGATTGTGGCGCTGAAAGCCGCAGGGCGCGAGGTGACGTTTTACCCGTTTTTGCTGATGGACCAGATGGCGGGCAATGCTTTGCCTGACCCTTGGACCGGGGCCTTGGGCCAGCCTGCCTTGCCCTGGCGCGGTCGCATCACACTCAGCGCAGCCCCCGGCCAGCCTGCAAGCCCAGACCGCAGCGCCGCCGCCGCCGCAGAGGTGGCGCAGTTTTTTGGCACCGCCCAGCCGTCGCATTTCACCCAAACCGGCCAAAGCGTTCTGTATAGCGGCCCCGCTGAATGGAGCTATCGCCGCTTTATCCTGCATTACGCCTATCTTTGTCGCGCCGCAGGCGGGGTCGATGCCTTTTGTGTCGGCTCCGAGCTGCGCGGCCTGACCTCTATTCGCGGCGCGAATGACAGCTTTCCCGCGGTTCAGGCGCTGCGGCAATTGGCGGGCGAGGTGAAGGCGATTTTGGGCCCGCAAACCCAGATCAGCTATGCCGCCGATTGGTCGGAATATTTCGGCTATCACACCGAGGATCATGTTTATTTCAACATGGACCCGCTTTGGGCTGATCCGGCGATCGACTTTATCGGCATCGACAATTACATGCCGCTGTCAGATTGGCGCGATGGCAGCGATCACGCCGATGCCGCTTGGGGCGATATCTATAACCGCGACTACCTTTACGCCAATATCGCTGGCGGCGAGGGGTTTGATTGGTATTACGCCGATGAGGCCGCTGCCGCTGCCCAAATGCGCACGCCGATCCAAGACCCATATTATGGCGAGCCTTGGGTGTTTCGGGTCAAGGATATTCGCGGTTGGTGGGGCAATTCGCACCACGAACGCCATGCAGGGCTGCGCCAAGACAGCCCCACGGCTTGGATCGCAGGATCAAAGCCGATCCGCTTTACCGAATATGGCTGTGCGGCGATTGATAAGGGCACCAATCAGCCGAACCGGTTTTTAGATCCGAAATCCTCGGAATCCGCCTTGCCGCGCGGATCGAACGGGCTGCGCGATGATCTGATGCAGCTGGCCTATTATCAGGTGATGCACCGCTTTTGGACCGATGCTGCGCAAAATCCGCAGGCGTTTTTGTACAACGGGCCGATGCTTGATTTCGCGCAGTCCTTGGCTTGGGCTTGGGATGCGCGGCCCTTTCCGGCCTTTCCGGCCGCAAGCTCTGTCTGGTCGGATGGCGGCAATTACGACAAGGGCCATTGGCTGAACGGGCGGGCCAGCAATATCGACCTTTCGGCGCTGATGGCCGAGATTTGCGCGGCCTCGGGGCTTGCGGATGCGGATCTGTCGGGCGCGCGCGGGCTGGTGCGCGGCTATACACTGTCCGAGGTGAACACCGCCCGCGCGGCCTTGCAGCCTTTGCTTTTGGCCTATCCCAGCGATGTGATTGAACGCGAGGGCCGCTTGGTGGTGCAGGCGCGCCGCGCCAAGGTGGGGCAGTGGCTGGACCCGCAGCGCTTTGTGCGCACGCCTGAACTTGACGGCACGCTTGAACTGACCCGCGCCGCAGAGGCCGAATTGCCGGTGCATCTGCGCATCAGCTATATCGAGGCCGAGGGCGATTTCCCGGTCAGCATTGCCGCAGCCACCGCCGCCGATCACAGCACAGAGGTGGTGTCGCAATCCGAACTGCCCTTGGTGCTGACCGCATCCGAGGCGGCAACCATCGCAGAACGCTGGCTGGCCGAGGCGCAGGTTTCGCGCGATACCGCCCGCTTTGCGCTACCCCGATCGCAGATGGCGGTGCGCGTCGGCGATACGGTTGAAGTGGCGGGCCAAGCCTACCGCATCGACCGCGCCGAGCTTTCTGACATGCAGCTTTTGGATGCGGTCAGGGTGGATCCGAACGTCTACCAAGCCTCGGATCTGGTGGTGCCGCGCCGCAGCTGGGCCAGCGTGACGCCAGCGCTGCCGGTCTATCCCTTGATGCTGGATCTGCCGCTGATCACCGGGGGCGAGGTGCCGCAAGCCCCGCATGCCTGTGCCACCGCCCAGCCTTGGCCGGGGCCGGTGGCGCTGTGGCACTCGGCCACGCAGGATGATTTCCGCTATAACATCAGTCTGGACCGCGCCGCCACGATTGGGCTGACGCAGACCCCGCTTGCGCGCGCGCGCTTTGGCCTTTGGGATCGCGGCCCGGCACTGCGCCTGCGCATCGAGACCGGCACGCTTTCGTCAACCACGCCCGAGGCGGTGCTGGGTGGTGCCAATCTTGCCGCCATTGGCGATGGCTCGGCGCAGAATTGGGAGCTGTTTCAATTTGCCAGCGCCACTTTGGTTGGCCCCAAGACCTATGACATCAGCCTGCGGCTGCGCGGTCAATTGGGCAGCGACGCGCTGATGCCAGCGGTCTGGCCTGCGGGCAGCACCTTTGTTTTGCTGGATGCGGCCTTGCAGCAGATTGATCTGCCGCTGTCGGCGCGCGGGCTTGCGCGCAGCTACCGCTTTGTTGCGGCAGATCGCGGCTATGATGACCTCTCGGCGGTGGGGCTGACCCAAGCCTTTGACGGCATCGGCCTGCGCCCCTATGCGGTGGTGCATCTGCGCGCAGCCAAAACCGCCGATGCGCTGGATCTGCGCTGGGTTCGCCGCAGCCGGATAGATGGCGACAGCTGGCAATCGGTCGAGGTGCCCTTGGGCGAAGATAACGAGGCCTATCTGCTGCGGGTGATCCAAGCCGGTGTGGTGAAACGCGAGGTGACGCTTTCCACCCCCGCCTTTCTCTATACCGCGCAGATGCAGGCCAGCGACGGCGTGGCGGGCGCGGTCAGCATCAGCGTGGCGCAGCTGTCAAACCTTTATGGGGCAGGGCCTGCGCGCAACTTGAGCGTGATGCTTTAGCAATGCGGCGCTGTCTTATTGGCGATATCTGGGCGGCGGCGGCTTGTGTCGCGGCCTGCCCAGAACCGCAGCGCGAGGCTTTCGCGCGGTTGTTGATCACCCAAGCCGATGCCGCCCACCGCTACGCCAAACGCCTTGGGCGCGCGCATCCGGCTTGGGGCAATGGCAGCCTGATGGCGCGCGCGCTTTTGGCCCGCGCGCCGCAGCCCGCGACAGCTGACGCCAGCTTTTTAACCGCGCTTGGCCTTGTCGCCCACCTGCTTGCCGCGCGAAAATCTGGCCTTTGACTTGGCATTGTCCGACCCGCGCCCCATATGCTATTATAGCGTAACAGGAGGCTGATCATGGCTGAAACCAGCACAAAACTTGCAGCACTAGATCCGGTCTGGCAGCGCGTGCGCCAAGAGGCCTTTGCCATGGTGGAAAACGAGCCGCTTTTGGGCGGGCTTGTGCATTCCAGCCTGCTGCATCACCCCTCGTTGGAACGCGCGCTGGCCTATCGGTTTTCGCTGAAACTCGCCAGCGGCGAGATGAGCGAGCAGATCTTGCGCGAAATCGCGGATGAGGCCTATGCCAGCGACCCCAGCATTGGCCAAGCCGCGCGCGCCGATGTGACGGCGGTGTTTGACCGCGACCCGGCCTGCCTGCGCTTTATCCAGCCGATCTTGTTCTTCAAGGGCTATCAGGCGATCCAAGCCTACCGCATTGGCCATTGGCTGTGGCAAAACGGGCGGCGCGATATGTCGTATTTCGTGCAAATGCGGGTGTCCGAGACCTTTGGCGTCGATATCCACCCAGCCGCGAAAATCGGCCGTGGCATCATGATCGACCATGCCCATTCCATTGTGATCGGCGAAACGGCTGTGGTCGGCGACAATGTCTCGATGCTGCATTCGGTCACGCTTGGCGGCACCGGCAAGGAAGACGGCGACCGTCATCCAAAGATTGGTGACGGGGTGCTGATCGGGGCAGGGGCCAAGGTTTTGGGCAATATCCATGTCGGCCATTGCTCGCGCATCGCCGCGGGGTCAGTGGTGCTGCAAGATGTGCCGCCTAACACCACCGTTGCGGGCGTTCCGGCAAAAGTCGTGGGCGAGGCAGGCTGCGCGCAGCCTTCGGTGACCATGGACCAATTGCTTTGCGGTAAGATCTAACGAAAAAGCCCCCGCAGATCGCTCTGCGGGGGCTTTTTTAGGCTGTGCAGGCTTTAGGCCAGCATCGCCAAGGGGTTTTCCAGATTGTCCTTGATCGCGGTCAAAAGCTGCGCGCCCAAGGCGCCGTCGATCACGCGGTGATCCACCGAAAGTGTCACCGACATCACCGTGCCAACCACAACCGCACCGTCCTTGACGATTGGCTTGGCCACACCTGCGCCCACAGCCAAAATCGCAGCATGTGGCGGGTTGATGATCGCGTCAAAGTTATCAATGCCGAACATACCCAGATTTGAAATCGCAAAGCTGCCGCCCTGATATTCGTGCGGCGCAAGTTTGCGGTCACGCGCACGCTTGGCAAGGTCTTTCATCTCGGCCGACAGCGCCGAAAGCGACTTGGCTTCGGCATCTTTCAGAACCGGCGTGAACAGCCCGCCTTCAATCGCCACCGCCACCGCGACATCTGATTTCTTGAACTGCAACACCCGATCGCCAGCCCAGACCGCATTGGCCGCAGGCACCTGTTGCAGCGCCAAAGCGCAGGCCTTGATGATGAAATCATTCACCGACAGCTTGACGCCGCGCGCTTCCAGCTTGGCGTTCAGCTGACCGCGAAAGGCCATCAGCGCGTCCAGCTCGATATCGCGGCGCAGATAGAAATGCGGCACGGTTTGCTTGGCCTCGGTCAGGCGCGCGGCAATGGTTTTGCGCATGCCGTTCAGGGCGATTTCCTCAAACGGACGGTCAGCATAGGTCTTAAGCACGGTTTCGGTCGAAGGACCGCTTGCCGCTGCAACCGCAGCCATAGGCGCCTGCACGGGGGCCGCTGCCACCGCAGCCACAGGGGCCGCCGCTTTTGCACCTTCGACATCGGCGCGCACGATGCGCCCATGTGGACCCGAGCCTTTGATCGCTGTCAGATCCAGACCCTTTTCCGCCGCAATCCGCCGCGCCAAAGGCGAGGCAAACACCCGCGCGCCGCCAGCTTTTGCCGCCACAGGGGCAGCAACCGCTGCCACCGCTACAGGTGCTGCAACCACGGGGGCCGCAACCACCGCAGCCGCAGGCTTGGCATCCGCCGCATCGCCGTCTTCCAACAGCATCGCAATCGGCGTGTTCACCTTGACGCCCGCAGTGCCCTCGGCGATCAGCAGCTTGCCGATCGTGCCCTCGTCCACCGCCTCGAACTCCATCGTCGCCTTATCGGTTTCGATTTCTGCGATGATCTGGCCCGATTTGACCGCGTCGCCCTCTTTCACCAGCCATTTCGCCAGCGTGCCTTCCTCCATCGTCGGAGACAGCGCGGGCATAAGAATTTCTACAGCCATTTTCGCCTCCTCAGCGGTAGCAAACAGATTTGACAGCAGCGACCACATCGGCAGTCGTCACCAAAGCCAGCTTTTCAAGGTTGGCGGCATAGGGCATCGGCACATCTTTGCCGGTGCAGGTCACCACCGGCGCGTCCAGATAATCAAAGGCGCGCTGCATGATGGTGCTGGCCAAGTGATCGCCGATCGAGCCTACGGGGAAGCCTTCCTCGACGGTGACGCAGCGGTTGGTTTTCTGCACGCTGGCAAGCACGGTGTCATAGTCAATCGGGCGCAGGGTGCGCAGATCAATCACCTCGGCCGAGATGCCCTCGGCGGCCAGCTGTTCCGCCGCTTCCAGCGCATAGGTCATGCCGATGCCAAAAGACACGATGGTCACATCCGTGCCCTCGCGCCAGATCCGCGCCTTACCGAAGGGAATGGTAAAGTCAGCCAAATCAGGCACTTCAAAGGATTTGCCATACATGATCTCGTTTTCAAGGAAGATCACCGGGTTCGGATCGCGGATCGCCTGCTTCAGCAGACCCTTCGCGTCGCTCGCCGAATAGGGCATCACCACCCGCAGGCCGGGGATCGCTGCATACCAGGCCGCATAGTCTTGGCTGTGCTGAGCGCCGACGCGGGCCGCGGCACCATTGGCGCCGCGAAACACAATCGGACAGCCCAATTGGCCGCCAGACATATAGTTGGTCTTTGCCGCCGAATTCAGAATGTGGTCAATGGCTTGCATGGCGAAGTTAAAAGTCATGAACTCGACAATCGGGTTCAAACCACCCCAAGCCGCACCAATCGCGATGCCGGTAAAGCCGGCTTCGGTGATCGGTGTGTCAACGATCCGCTTGGGGCCGAACTCGTCCAGCAAGCCTTGGCTGATCTTGTAAGCGCCCTGATATTCGCCAACCTCTTCGCCCATCAACATGACGTTGGGATTGTCGCGCATCTCTTCGGCCATCGCCTCGCGCAGGGCTTCCCGCACGGTCATGGTCTTCATTGGCGTGCCGGCGGGCCAATCGGGGCTGGCCTTTGACACCACCGCCACCGCAGCGGCAACGGGTGCTGCGGCTGCTGCCGCCACAGGTGCGGCAACGGCTGCGGCCACTGGGGCAGGGGCCGCATCAGCCGATTCGCCGTCTTCCACCAAGGTCATGATCGGCGTGTTCACCTTCACGCCCGAGGTGCCCTCGGCCACCAGAATCCGGCCAACCTTGCCTTCATCCACCGCCTCGAATTCCATCGTGGCCTTATCGGTTTCAATTTCAGCGATGATCTGGCCAGATTTGACCATATCGCCCTCTGCGACCAGCCATTTCGCCAGCGTGCCTTCTTCCATCGTGGGCGAAAGCGCGGGCATAAGAACGTCTACTGCCATGGTTTTCTCCCCCTCAGGCGTAAATATCGGTCCAAAGCTCGGACAGGGCCGGCTCTGGGCTTGCTTTGGCGAATTCGGCGCTGGCGTTCACCACCTCTTTGATCGACTTGTCGATCGCCTTCAGATCTTCATCCGAAGCAAGGCCAGAGTTCAGCAGCAAATCACGCACATGTTCGATGGCATCCTTTTCGGATTTCATCTTTTCGACCTCTTCGCGGGTGCGGTATTTCGCCGGATCCGACATCGAGTGGCCGCGATAGCGATAGGTCATCATTTCCAGAATATAGGGGCCTTTTCCGGCGCGGCAGTGTGCCACGGCCTTTTCGCCCGCCTCTTTGACCGCCAGCACATCCATGCCGTCAACCTGCTCGCCTGCAATGCCATAAGCCAAGCCACGGCCAAACAAGGTTTCCGATTTGGTCGAACGCGCCTGCGAAGTGCCCATGGCGTAGTGATTGTTTTCAATAACAAAAATCACAGGCAGATCCCAAAGTTCGGCCATGTTATAGGTCTCGTAGACCTGGCCTTGGTTGGCAGCACCATCGCCGAAATAGGCGAAGGTCACATTGTCATTGCCTTTGTATTTATCGGCAAAGGCCAGACCTGCGCCCAGCGGCACCTGTGCGCCAACAATGCCGTGGCCGCCGTAGAAATGCTTCTCGCGGCTGAACATATGCATCGAGCCGCCCTTGCCCTTGGAGTATCCCCCCTCGCGCCCGGTCAGCTCGGCCATCACGCCATTGGCTTCCATGCCGCAAGCCAACATATGGCCGTGATCGCGGTAGCTGGTGATGCGCTTGTCACCCTCTTTGGTGCAGGCCTCAAGCCCAACCACAACCGCCTCTTGCCCGATATAGAGGTGACAGAACCCCCCGATCAGACCCATGCCATAAAGCTGGCCAGCTTTTTCTTCGAATCGGCGGATCATCAGCATCTCGCGGTAGAACTTAAGCAGTTCTTCCTTCGACACATTTGATTTCTCTGGGGCTTTTTTCGCAGCCAAGGTGGCGTCCTCCCGTCACGTTGCAAGATCGTTTAGTGTTAAACTATCTATACAGCATCGGTGAAAAAACGCAAAAAAGAAAATGCAGCGAAGTTTCCGCTGCATGGCTGCTATGCAAAATTTGAAATTCAGACAGGTTTGGGTCGCCCGATCAGCGGATCACGACCTCATCGGCGCGCAGATAGCCCAGCACATCGCGCACGCGCTCGTCCAAAAGGTCGATGTCCAGATACTCATCCGACAGCCGTCGCGTCAGATTGTTCATCTGTGCAAGTTCGGATGCAAGCAGATCGCGCTCGGCGGTTAGCTTCACGATTTCGGCGTTAATCTGAACGCGACGGAAAATTCCGTAATCGCCCTGAACCGCCGCAAAGGTGAAGTAACCGCCCAGCGTAAACGCAAGCACAATAAAAAACATGCCACCCATAGCGGGCCGTGATTGCGGGGTAATCATCTGCTCTGCCTCTACGCCCACCCCTCATTGTCGGGGATGGTTCGTTTGGCCACCATGTCACATCTTGCGAATCATGTGAATCCTCAAAATGCAGCTGCAAGCAAAAAAACGCTTATGGCATCAAGGCTTTGGCCTTAGGCGCGGCCGCGATAGATCTCGACCAATTTGCCCAGCATCGCCAAAGCCTCGCCGCGGTCGCGCTGAAACGAATTGCGCCCGATGATCGAGCCGTTGCCGCCGCCGTCGCGGATGGCGCGGGCGTCATCATAGACCGCATCGGCCCCCTTGGCCGCCCCGCCCGAAAACACGATCAAGCGCCGCCCCGCAAAAGAGGCATCGACGCAGTGCTTGACCCGCTGCGCCATGTCGGCAATGGCAATGCTTTGATCTTCATAGACCTTTTTCGCCTCGGGCAACATCAGATGATCGGTCGAAAGTTTGATCTTGATGATATGCGCGCCCAAAAGTGCTGCGATATGGGCGGCGTAGGCGGCGACATCAATCGCGGTTTCGCCCGATTTGCTGATCGCCTCGCCGCGCGGATAAGACCAGATCACGGTGGCAATCCCCGAGGCTGCTGCCTCGCGCCGCATCTCGACGATCTCTTCGAACATATCCAGCGCCATGTCAGAGCCGGGATAGATGGTAAACCCAATCGCCGCACAGCCCAAACGCAGCGCATCAGCCACCGACCCCGTCACCGCCTGATTTTTGCCAGCCGTGTCTGACATCAGCGAATTGGACGAGTTCAGCTTTAAAATCGTTGGAATTTGGCCGGCAAAAGTATCTGCCCCAGCCTCAAGCGAGCCCAAAGGTGCGGCATAGGCGTTTAGCCCCGCGTCGATGGCCAATTGATAGTGGTAATGCGGGTCATAGCCTGCGGGGTTTGGCGCAAAGCTGCGGGCGGGCCCATGTTCAAAGCCCTGATCGACCGGCAGAATGATCATCTTGCCGGTGCCGCCCAGCTTGCCCTCCATCAGGATCCGGCACAGATTTGCCTTCACGCCGGGGGTCTCGCCCTCGTAATTGGACAGAATTTTCTGAACGGCCTTTGTCGCGCGCATGGGATGCTCCTCAGCGGGGAAAGTGGTTTCCTTGCTGGTAGAAAGCTTCCGAGCATGGCGCAATATTGGTTACGCTAACATCAGATTTGTTTACGCTAACAAGACCTTAGGCGAGGCACAGCGGCCCCGCCTAAGCCCAATTTTCACCCCAAGGCTGCAACGCCGGGCAGAGTTTTGCCTTCCATCCACTCAAGGAAAGCGCCGCCTGCGGTCGAGATGAAGGTAAAGTCGGCAGCCGCCCCCGCTTGGTTCAGGGCCGCGACCGTATCGCCGCCACCTGCCACCGAGACCAGCTTGCCGGCGCGTGTCAGCTCTGCTGCGGCCTGCGCTGCGGCATTGGTGGCGGCGTTGAACGGCTCGATCTCGAACGCGCCCAAAGGCCCGTTCCAGATCAGGGTTTTGCAGCCCTCGAACACTTGGCGCAAAGCTGCAACGGTTTGCGGGCCTGCGTCCAAAATCATCGCATCACTGGGGCAATTGGCGGCGGCCACGGTCTGATTGTCGGCGCCTGCCTTGAATTCGCGCGCCACCACCACATCGATCGGCAGATGAATGGTGCAGCCCGCAGCCTTGGCCTTGGCGATGATCTCAAGTGCTGTCGGTGCCATATCGCGTTCGGCCAAGGATTTGCCAACCTCGATGCCTTGGGCGACAAGGAAGGTGTTGGCCATGCCGCCGCCGATCACCAGATGATCGACTTTGCTGACCAGATTGCCCAGCAAGTCGAGCTTGGTCGAGACTTTCGCCCCGCCCACAACCGCGACCACAGGCCGCTCGGGTTTGCCCAAGGCGGCCTCTAGGGCTGCCAATTCTTCGGCCATCAAGCGGCCCGCAAAAGACGGCAGCAAGCGGGCCACGCCCTCGGTCGAGGCATGGGCGCGGTGCGCCGCCGAAAACGCATCATTGCAGAAATAATCGCCCAAAGCCGCCAAATCTGCCGCCATCTGCGGGTCATTGGCCTCTTCCAGCGGTGAAAAGCGCATGTTCTCAGCCAGAACCACCGCGGTTTGCGGCAAAGCGTTGATCGCCTCGCGGCTTGGATGCTCCATAAAGGTCACGCTGCGGCCCAAGGCGGCCTCAAGCGCTGGCAGCACCAAACGCAGGCTCATCTCGGGCAGGGTTTTGCCCTTGGGGCGGCCGAAATGCGCCAAAAGCACCACCTTGGCACCGCGCGCGATCAGATCTTCGACCGTTGGCACGATCTTTTCGATCCGCGTCGCGTCAGTAACCTGCGCGCCTTCCATCGGCACGTTGATGTCCACGCGGGTCAGCACCACTTTGCCCGCCAAGGCCATATCGTCGATTGTCTTCCAAGTCACAGCGCGCTCCTTATGCAGGCTTTCGGTCTTGCACCTGTTTCCGCCCATCCGAGGCTTTCGTCAACTGTTTGCCCTTTCCCTTATCCGCATCAAACGCTAGTTTCCGCGTCAAATGTCACAAAGGATAAAACCAATGGCCGAGATCAAAGACCCAGAAAACACCGTGATCATCACCCTCAAAGACGGCGAAGTCGTCATCGAGATGCTGAATGATATCGCGCCTTTGCATGTCGAGCGGATGAAGACGCTGGCGCGTGAGAAGGCCTATGACAATGTCTGCTTTCACCGCGTGATCGACGGCTTTATGGCCCAGACCGGCGATGTCGCCAATGGCAATATGGAAAAAGACTTTAACCTGCGTCGCGCAGGCACCGGTGGGTCGGAATATCCTGATCTGACCCAAGAATTCTCGGGCATTCCGCATGATCGTGGCACCATTGGTGCGGCGCGGTCGTCTAACCCGAACTCGGCCAACAGCCAGTTTTTCATCAACTTTTCCGACAACCACTTCTTGAACCGTCAATATACCGTTTACGGGCGGGTGATTTCGGGGATGGATTTGGTCGATAAGATCACCAAGGGCGAGCCACCAGCAAACCCCGATCGGATGATCACCGTGCGGGTGGCTGCAGATGTTCAATAAGATCGCATTGGCAGCCCTGCTGCTGGCGGCGGCCCCGGCCTTTGCCGAAGGCGACGGCCCCGGCCCGAACCTGGTAATCGAGGTGGACGGCGGCGTGAAGGGCGAGGTCGTGATCGACCTTGACACCCTGCACGCGCCAAAACACGCAGCCCAAATCGTCGCACTGGCGAAATCGGGCGGCTATGATGGCGTGGTGTTTCACCGCGTGATCGACGGCTTTATGGCGCAGACCGGCGACGTGAAGTTTGGCAAAAAGGGCGGCGACACCTCGATGGCGGGCATGGGCGGATCGGATCTGCCCAATATCGCGGCAGAGTTTTCCGACGTGCCTTTTGAGCGTGGCACCGTGGGGATGGCACGCTCGGCGGATCCGGATTCTGCCAACAGCCAGTTCTTCGTGATGTTTGCACCGGGGGATTTCCTGAACGGGCAATATACGGTGATTGGCAAAGTTATCAAAGGCATGGAGGTGATTGACGCGATCAAGCGCGGTGCCGGTGGTAATGGCGAGGTGAGCGAGCCTGACTTTATGGCGCAGGTGACTGTGACCGAGTGATCGCTGCGGCGGCCGGGGGCTTTGCCCCCGGACCCCCAGGATATTTTCAGACAGATGAAGGGGCAGGGCGCGCGCGTCCTGCCCTTTTGTTTAGGCCAAGACCACCAAAGCGTGGCGCTTTTTGCCGACGGTGAGTTTTAGCGGTTCGGCCAGATGGCCCGCGCCAATGCGCAGGCCTGCGTCGGTGACGATTTCGTCGTTCATTTTGGCGCCGCCTTCAAGGATCAGGCGTTTGGCGTCTTTGCCCGAGCCTGCAAGCCCTGCACGCAGGATCAATTGCACGATGCTGATGCCCTCACCCAGCTCTTCGGTCGAGACGGTGACGGTGGGCAGATCGTCGCCGACGCCGCCGCGCTCGAAGACCTCGCGGGCGGTGGCCTCGGCGGTTGTGGCGGCCTCGGGCCCGTGCAGCAGAGCTGTGACCTGATTGGCGAGGATGATTTTGGCGGCGTTGATCTCGGAGCCTTGCAGCGCGCCGAGGCGGTCGCAGTCTGCAAGCGGCAGTTCGGTGTAAAGCTTGAGGAAGCGGCCGACATCGGCGTCGGTGGTGTTGCGCCAGAACTGCCAGAATTCATAGGGCGAGAGCATGTCGCCGTTCAGCCAAACTGCGCCGCTGGCGGATTTGCCCATTTTCTTGCCGTCAGAGGTGGTCAGCAGCGGCGAGGTGAGCCCGTAGATATCATGGTCCAGCACCCGGCGCGTCAGATCAATACCATTGATGATATTGCCCCATTGATCCGAGCCGCCCATTTGCAAGATACAGCCATAGCGGCGGTTGATTTCAAGGAAATCATAGGCTTGCAG
Organism: uncultured Pseudorhodobacter sp.; assembly: GCA_913062925.1. Lineage (GTDB taxonomy): Bacteria > Pseudomonadota > Alphaproteobacteria > Rhodobacterales > Rhodobacteraceae > Cypionkella. The sequence continues at coordinate 48,393 of CAJXWJ010000015.1, forward strand.
GATCATGTAGTTGAATTCAAGGAAAGACAGCGACTGTTCGCGGTCGAGCCGGGATTTGACCGATTCAAACGACAGCATCCGATTGACCGAGAAATGCCGCCCGATGTCGCGCAGGAAATCAAGGTAGTTCAGCCCATCGAGCCATTCGGCGTTATTGACCATGATCGCGTCATTGGGGCCTTCGCCAAAGTGCACATAGGGCGCGAAGGCCTGCTTGATGCCGGCGATATTGGCGTCGATCTGGGCCGAGGTCAGCAGCGGGCGTTCTTCGGCGCGAAACGAGGGATCGCCGACTTTGGTGGTGCCGCCGCCCATCAGCACGATGGGCTTGCCGCCGCATTTTTGCAGCCAGCGCAGCATCATGATCTGGATCAGCGAGCCCACATGCAGCGATTTTGCGGTGGCGTCAAAGCCGATGTAAGCAGGCACGCCCCCTTTGACCAAAGCCTCGTCAAGCGCTTGATAATCCGTGCAATCGGCCAGAAAGCCACGGGTCATCATTACGCTCATGAATTCGGATTTCGGATGGTAGGTCATTGCTCACTCATGCTTTAAGGTAGCATGGGTATAGCGGGGCTGGGGGCTAAAGGGAATATGGGCAAGCAGGCTGATCTGTGGGTTCTGGGCACAATGTCGGGCACTTCGCTGGATGGGGTCGATGCGGCGATGCTGCGCTGCGATGGCCAGCGCATTGCCGAGTTTGGTCCCAAGGCCTATCGCGCCTATTCCGAGGCCGAGCGGGCAACCTTGCGCGCGGGGTTTGGCAAATGGCCGGGGCAGCCGGGGGTGGCGGCTGCGGCCGAGGTGGTTGAAACCGCGCATGCAGAGCTGTTGTCGCGGTTTTCGGGCTATGATCTGATCGGGTTTCATGGCCAGACCTTGGCGCATGATCCGGCCGCTGGGCGCACGCATCAGGCAGGGGATGGCGCGGTTTTGGCGCAGGCTTTGGGCAAGCCTGTGGTCTGGGATTTTCGCAGCAATGATGTGGCGATGGGCGGGCAGGGCGCGCCGCTTGCGCCGTTTTTCCACTTTGCTTGTGCGCAGTATATGCAGGCGGATCAACCGCTTGCGATTTTAAATCTGGGCGGGGTGGGCAATGTCACTTGGATCGACCCGCGCCTGCCTGCGCCTGAAGCTGCGGGCGCTTTGCTGGCCTTTGACACCGGGCCTGCCAATGCGCCGATCAACGATCTGATGCAGAGGCGGCGCGGGCTGGCGCAGGATTTGGGCGGGGCGCTGGCGGCTGCGGGCCGCGTCGATCAGGCGCTGGTAGAGGCGTTTCTGGCGCAGGGCTATTTTCACAAAATCCCGCCAAAATCCTTGGACCGCGATGATTTTGCAGGCTTTTATGCCAAGACCGCAGCGCTGTCTGATGCCGATGCGGCGGCGACGCTGACGGCGATTGCGGCGGCTTGTGTTGCGCAAGCTGCGCAGTTTTTTCCCGCCCCAGTGGCGCAGCTTTTGGTTGCGGGTGGCGGGCGGCACAATGGCGCGCTGATGGCAGAGCTTGCCGCGCGGCTGCCCTGCGCGGTGCGCCCGATCGAGGCTGCGGGCTTTGACGGCGATATGTTAGAGGCGCAGGCCTTCGGCTTTTTGGCCGCGCGGGTGGTTGCAGGCCTGCCCACCTCTTGCGCCAGCACCACGGGCGTGGCGGCAGCGATTGGCGGCGGTAAGATCAGCCGGCCTTAGCGCCCGCGCGCTTGGCGCAGCATCGAGGCGGTATAGATCACCAGCGCCGCCCAGATCATCGGAAAGGCAATCATCCGCGCGGTGCCAAACGGCTCGCCAAAGACGAAAACCGCCGTCAGAAAGATCATCGTCGGGGCGATGTATTGCAAGATGCCGATGGTCGACAGCCGCAGCAGTTTCGCACCATTGGCATAGATCATCAAAGGCACAGCCGTGACCAGACCGCAGCACAGCAGCAGCACTGTGTCAGAGGTTGATCCGGCGATGAAATGCGAGGTTCCCGTAATTTCGGCCCAAAGGATATAGCCCAAGGCAAAGGGCGTAAGGATCAGAATTTCAAGGAAAAAGCCTTGGTTTGGCCCAATCGGCAGCGACTTTTTCAGATAGGCATAGGCGCCCCAGCTGATCGTCAGACCAAGCGCTACCAGCGGCAGCTTGCCTGCCTCGAGTGTCAGCACGATCACCGCCAAGGCCGCCAGCGCAATCGCCCATTTCTGCGACAGGCTAAGCTTTTCGCCCAGCAGCATCGCGCCCAAAAACACCGAAAACAGCGGGTTGATATAATAGCCCAAGGCCGCGTCCAGCGCATGGCCCGCGCCGATCGCCCAGACGTAAATCCCCCAGTTGATGGTGATCAGCGCCGCCGTCGCCGCCCCCATCAGCAGCATTTTCGGGGTGCGCAGCGCCACCATCAGATCGCCGGTGCGCCCCGTTGCCCAAAGCACCACGCCCGCAATCGGCAGCGACCAGATCACCCGATGCGCGATCACCTCGGCGGGCGAGATATGCGCCAGCGCCTTCATGAAAATCGGCAAAAAGCCCCAAAGCACATAGGCGGTCAGCGCAAAGCCCAAGCCGCGCAGCGAGTCTTCATTTTTTACCGTGGTGTTCATGCCAAACAGCTAGCCTGCGGCCGTCCGCACCGCCACCGCAATTTTGTATACGATACAATCCAAGCGCGCGATATTAGCGGCGGCGGCGCAGATAGGCGGCGGTAAAGGCGCGGTAGCCTGCGGCTGTCACCCGCAACTCGGCCCGCATCAGGCGGTGCAGGCGCGGCAATTGGTAAAACGGCACGGCGGGAAAGACGTGATGTTCGGTGTGATAGGGCATGTTCCAAGCCAAAAACCGCATCAGCGCCGTGGTCGTGGTGGTGCGGGTGTTCAAAAAGATCTCGGCCACCTTTGGGCAATCACCATGTTCGGCCAAAAGATAGAGCCGCAGTGCGGGTTGACCCAAAACCATCGGCAGCAGCCAGACCCAGAACAGCAGCGGCGTCAGCAACAGGCTGAGTGCGACCACCGCGTAGCCCAGCAGCATGACTTGCGCCTCGCGCTGCACCCGCGCCGCTGCGCTGCGGGGCAGATAGCTTGCATCCGTGCGCCCCATAGCATGGTCGGCGATTTGGCGGATCTGGCCGCGCCAATAGGGCAGGCCGCTGACATGAAGCGCCCAATCGCGCCAGCTTTCGGGCTTTGGCCCCGCAAGCTCGGGGTCGCGGCCATCGATATTGGTCCAGCGGTGATGGGCCAGATGAAAATAGCGAAAGTTTTCAAACGGCAGCAGCAGCAAAAAGCCACAAGCCCGCCCGACCGCCTCGTTCAGCGGTTCCGAGGCAAAGGGCGTCTTATGCGTCGCCTCATGTTCCAGCGTGAACAAAAACACAATCAGCACGCCCTGCACCGGCAGCAAAGCCCACCACAGCGGCAGGCCAAGCCCGATCCACGCGCCGCAAACCGCGATCAAACCGGCATGGCCCAGCAGATGCCGCAGCCCCTCGCGGTCGGATCGCAGCATCAGCCGCGCTTTCACCGCCATCGGCAGGGCGGCGATAAAGGCCTGATCGCGTCTCATCGCGGCAAATCAAAGGTAGGGGGCGCAAGCTCGAACCCCTCAAACCGAAACCCGGGCGAGACGGTGCAGGACACCAAGCTCCAGGCCCCCAAACTGCGCGCCGCCTGCCACCAGCCCTGCGGCACCACCGCCTGCACCTGATCGCCGCCCAGCACATCAGGCCCCAAGATCACCGATGCGGCGCGGTCGGTGCCCAAGGACAGCTCAAGCTTGGCGCCCGCATGCCAAAGCCAAATCTCATCGGCGTCAACGCGGTGCCAATGGCTGGCCTCGCCTGCCTTCAGCAGAAAGTGAATCGCCGTGCCCACCGCGCGGCCCGCAACCTCGGGCCCGACCCAGGTTTGGCGATACCAGCCGCCCTCGGGGTGCGGCGCAAGCCCCAGCTTTGCAATAATCCGGTCAGCGTCCATCGCGGCCCCCTTTCGCATCTTGTGCCAAGATGTCAGCATCGCTGTAAAGGGAGAAGCCATGAAAATCCTTATCATCGGTGCGGGTCTGTTGGGGGCAAGCCTTGCGTTTCGCTTGGCGCGGGCGGGGGGCGAGGTCACGGTGATCGAGGCCGCGCGCCCCGCAAGCGCTGCCTCTGGCCGCAGTTTTGGCTGGATCAACGCCAGCTTTTATGCTGATGCCGCCCACCACCGCCTGCGTGCCGAGGCGATGCGCGCGCATCACCGCCTGCAACGCGAGATGGCGCTGCCCGCGCCGCGCTGGCAAGGTGCGCTGTGGTGGGAGGATCAGGGCCAAGGCTTTGATCAGATGCAGGCCGATCTGGCCGCTTTGGGCTATCCGGCCGATCCGGTGACAGCCGAACAGATCGCGGCCTTGGAACCCGCGCTTGCGCATCCGCCCGCCCGCGCGCTGCACTTTGTCACCGAAGGCGCCACCGATGCCACAGCCCTGACCCATGCGCTGCTTGCAGCCTCTGGCGCGCGGGTTCTGTCGGGGCTTGCGGCCAAAGGCCTGATCCAGACCGGCGGGCGGGTCAGCGGGGTTGCAAGCGCAATCGGGCCGCTGAGCGCTGATCACACCATTCTGGCCGCAGGTGTGGCCACGCCGCAGCTTTTGCACAGCATCGGGCTTGATCTGCCGATGTTGCAGCGGCCCGGCCTGATCTTGCGCAGCGACCCCGTGGCGTTTCGCATCCATCATATCCTTGTCACGCCCGAACAGGAAATTCGCCAAACCGCCGATGGCAGCCTGATCGCGCCCTGTGCGGCGCATCATCAATCTGACCCAAGCGAAAGCATCGCCGAAGGTGCTGCGCAAACCACGCTTGCCAATCTATCAGACCTTTTTGGCAGCAAAATCAGCCTTGCCCAGACCCTGATCGGCCATCGTCCGGTGCCCGGCGATACGCTGCCCGTGCTGGGACAGGCCTGCGACGGGCTTAGCCTTGCGGTGATGCATTCGGGCGTCACCCTTGCCGCCTTTGCCGCCGAGGCTTTGGCCGATCAGATCTTGGGGCAGGGGGCGGATGCGCTGTGGCAGCCCTATGCGCCTGCGCGGCTGTTGCGGGCGCTGTAACGCAAAAGGCGCGCGCAAAGCTGCACGCGCCTTTCTAAAACGAGGCTTAAAACATCAGCCGCGCAGGATCGAGCGGCCCGCATATTCTGCGGTCTCGCCCAGCATTTCCTCGATACGGATCAGCTGGTTATACTTGGCCAGCCGGTCCGAGCGCGACAGCGAGCCGGTCTTGATCTGGCCGCAGTTGGTGGCCACCGACAGATCGGCGATGGTGTAATCTTCGGTCTCGCCCGAGCGGTGCGACATCACATTGGTATAGCGCGCGCGATGCGCCATATCGACGGCCTGCAAGGTCTCGGTCAGGGTGCCGATCTGGTTGACCTTGACCAGCATCGAATTGGCGCAGCCTGCGGCAATGCCTTCGGCCAAACGCCGCGGGTTGGTGACAAAGAGATCGTCGCCAACCAGCTGCACCTTTGCGCCCAGACGCTCGGTCAACAGCTTCCAGCCCGCCCAATCATCTTCCGAGCAGCCATCCTCGATCGAGATGATCGGATAGTCGGCAGCAAGGCCTGCAAGGAAATCGACATTCTCTTCGATGCTCAGCGATTTGCCCTCGCCCTTCATCTCGTATTTGCCGCCCTTAAAGTATTCGGTGGCCGCACAATCCAGCGCAAGATAGATGTCCTGACCGGGCTTATAGCCAGCTTTTTCGATGGATTTCAGAATGAAATCAAGCGCATCACGCGCAGAGCTGAGGTTCGGTGCAAAGCCGCCCTCGTCGCCGATGCCGGTGTTATGGCCTGCGGCTTGCAGCTCTTTTTTCAGGGTGTGGAACACTTCAGAGCCCATGCGGATGGCTTCTTTGATGTTCGAAGCCCCCACCGGCATGATCATGAATTCCTGAATGTCGATCGGGTTGTCGGCATGTTCGCCGCCGTTGATGATGTTCATCATCGGCACCGGCAGCATCCGCGCCGAAGTGCCGCCGATATAGCGATACAAAGGCTGGCCGGTGAATTCTGCCGCAGCCTTGGCCACTGCCAAAGACACGCCCAAAATCGCATTGGCCCCCAGACGCGATTTGTTCGGTGTGCCGTCCAATTCGATCATGGTGCGGTCGATGCCGACCTGTTCGGTGGCGTCAAAACCGACGATCTCTTGCGCGATCTCGCCGTTCACGGCCGCCACCGCTTCAAGCACGCCCTTGCCAAGATAGCGCGCCTTGTCGCCGTCGCGGCGCTCGTTGGCCTCATGGGCGCCGGTCGAGGCCCCCGAAGGCACCGCCGCGCGGCCCATAGCACCGCTTTCCAGCAGCACATCCACCTCGACGGTGGGATTGCCGCGGCTGTCAAGAATTTCGCGGGCGTGAATGTCAATGATGGTGCTCATGGAATGGCCTCCAATTGGGCAAAGGGTGCTCTCGCCGCGGTCATAGCGCAGGGGCGCGCGCAAGGAAAGTCTTGGCTTCACCTTGCGCGCAAATTCGGGCACGGGCGCTTAAATTGGCCGCAGCTTTAGCTTGGTCAGACGGTTTTCCTGCCGTGCGATCACCTCAAAGCGAAAGCCGTGGAACTGAAACACCTGTCCCTCGTTGGGAATGGTCTGGGCCTCGTGGATCACCAAGCCCGCCAGCGTATTGGCTTCGGTGTCGGGCAGGTTCCAATCCATCGCGCGGTTCAAATCGCGAATGGTCATGCTGCCGTCGATCAGAAAATCGCCGTTCTCGCTCATCTTTGGCCCAGAATTGCGCGCCACCACATCGAATTCATCGGTGATATCGCCGACGATTTCTTCCAAGATATCCTCCAGCGTGATCAGCCCTTGCAGCGCGCCATATTCATCGACAACCATGGCAAAATGCGTGCGCCGTTTCAGGAATTCGCGCATTTGCTCATCAAGACTGGTGGTGTCGGGGATGAAATAGGGCTTCATCGCGACTTTGACGATATCAAGCGCCTCGATCCCGCCACCGTCACCGCGCAACAGCCTGTCGACCTCGCGCAACAGGTCTTTGGCATGGATCACGCCCAAAATGTTTTCCTCGTTGTCGCGGTAAAGTGGCAGGCGGGTATGGGCCGAGGCCAGCACTTTGGTGATCAGATCGCCCGGTGGCAGGTCTGCGTCGATCATCTCGATCTGGCGGCGGTGGCGCATGATCTCGTCCACCGTGCGCTGGCCCAGATCCAAGGCCCCCAAAAGCCGGTCGCGCGCGTCTTTCTCCATTGCGCCTTCGCTATGGCCCAAGGCAATTGCGCCGACGATTTCTTCTTGCAACGCCAGCATCTTACGGCTTGGGTCGGTCTTGACGCCCACCAAAAACAGCAGCGCGCGCACCAAGGCCCGCACGATGGTGATCACCGGCGAGAACACAAAGATCAGCACGCGAATAACCGGCGCCACCCGTGCCGCCACCGCCTCGGGGAAGGTGATCGCAAGGGTTTTCGGCAGCACCTCGCCGAAAATCAGGATCAGGACCGTCATCACCAAGGTCGCCACCGCCACACCATTATGGCCAAACACCCGCGTCAGCAGCGCCGTGGCCAGCGAGGCCGACAGGATATTGACGATATTGTTGCCCAGCAGCAGCGCGCCGATCATACGTTCGTTGTCTTCGGTGACCTGCATCGCAGCATCGGCACCTTTGGAGCCTTTGTCTGCCTGCGCCTTCAGCTTGCCACGCGAGGCCGCTGTCAGCGCTGTTTCCGAGCCGGAAAAAAAGCCCGACAAAACGATCAATCCCAAAATTCCGGCGGCAGTCAGCCAAAAGGCCATATCGAGCGTGCTATCCATGTCGTCCTGTGTCGGCTGAGTACCAGTTGTTTATGGGGTCTGCGGCGCAGGGGTTCAAGCCTTGCGCGCAGGCTTTGCCAAAGGATGATGCGTCAAAACCAGATCCTTAAGCTGGGCGTCCAGCACATGGGTGTAAATCTCGGTGATGGCGACATCGGCATGACCGAGCAGGGTCTGGATTACCATCAGATCGGCCCCGCCTGCCAGCAGATGGGTGGGAAAGGCGTGGCGCAGGGTGTGCGGTGTCACCAGAGCAGGCGACACCCCCCCCGCCACCGCG
>CAJXWJ010000016.1 GCA_913062925.1 uncultured Pseudorhodobacter sp.
AGCCCCTGCCCCCATCACCACGATCATCGTCTCGCCAATCGCGCGGCTGGCGGCCAAAAGCACCGCGCCGACAATGCCCGGCAGCGCGGCAGGCAGCACCACTTGGCGCACGGTTTCCGAAGGCGTCGCCCCCAGCCCCAAAGAGCCGTCGCGCAACGATTGCGGCACCGCGTTGATGATATCGTCCGACAGCGAGGACACAAAAGGGATCACCATGATCCCCATCACCAGACCCGCCGTCAGCACCGAAGACGAGGAATTGCCCAGACCCAAGGGTTGCGCAAAGTAATCGCGCAACAAGGGGCCAACGGTGACCAGCGCAAACAGACCGTAAACAATCGTCGGAATACCGGCCAAAATCTCGATCGCCGGTTTCACCCAAGACCGCGTGGCGCGGCTGGCATATTCGGCCAGATAAATCGCCGACAACAGCCCAATCGGCACCGCCACCAGCAGCGCAATCGCCGAGACATACAGCGTGCCCCACAGCAAAGGCAAAATCCCCAGCGAACCGCCACCGCCAAACTTTGGCGACCAATTTGTCGAGAACAGAAAATCTGTGATCGGATAAAGCCGGAAAAAGTGGATCGATTCCACCAAAAGCGAGCCTACGATGCCGATAGTGGTCAAGACCGCAATCAAAGAACAGCCCATCAGCAGCCACATCGCAAAGGCTTCGGTGGCATTGCGGGCGCGAAACTCTGGGTTGATGCGGCGCAGCCCAAAGATCAGACCGGCCAGAGACAGCGCCAAAGCCGCAACCACCAACCCAAGCCGCGAGGTCGATCCCGCCTCGCGCAGCGCAAGGCTTGCAGCCAGCGTCGACGGCGTGGGCTCGTTTTGCAGCACAATGCCGCCCTCGTTCAGGGCGGTCTTTAGGCTTGTCGCATCTGTCAGCAGCTGCGCTACATCCGCCCCGCGCGCTTGTAGCAGATCCAGCCCCGCCGCAACACGCCGCACATCTGACATCACCAGATCAGCCGATTGCCCCTGCGGAATTTCCGCAGCATCAATCAAAGACAGCGCATGGGTTTCCAGAACCAGTGGCTCGACCAAAAGCCAAGCGATCACTAAAAAAAACGCCGGGACCGCGGTCATCAGCGCCGTGATGCGGCCATAAAACGGCGGAAGAGAATGAAGTTTGCGAATATCGCCAGACACTTGCCCGACTGCGCGGGCTTTGCCGATACTATATCCCACTACAGCAAGGATAAGGATGATCAGGGAAAGAAGGCCAATGCTCATGTTTATCCTGCCAGACAAAAGATCAAGGGCGCGACCAAAGCCGCGCCCTTAAGGTTAGCTTAGTTCAAAGGCGCCATTGGCGTTTCAGCTTCAACAGCGGCTTGGGTCGCTGCCAATTCTGGATCTGGAACCAGACCGTAGTCTGCCAATTTGCCACCAGGGCCCGCCATCTCATCCGAGACGAAGAACTGGATGTACTCTTTCAGGCCAGGGATCACGCCGATATGGGCTTTCTTGACGTAGAAGAACAGCGGACGCGACACCGGGTATTCGCCCTTTGCGATGGTTTCGACCGAAGGCACAACGCCGTTCATCGAAGCCACTTTCAGCTTGTCGGTGTTGTTCTCATAGAAGGACAGACCGAAGACGCCCATTGCATTGGTATTGGCCGCAATGCGCGACAGGGTCTCGGTATAGTCGCCGTCGATGTCAACCGAAACGCCATCGGTGCGCACAGCCATGCACTTGCCAACAGCCTCTTTTTTCTTTGCATCGTCATCAGCGCCGGTCGAGGCAGCCAAGAAGGCATCATAGGCGCCCGAGTCTTTGCAGCCAGCTTCCAACACGTTGATGTCAAACACTTCGCGTGTGCCGTGCTTGGTACCAGGGATGAAAGCCAGAATGTCCTGCGCGGGCAAAGCTGCGTTTACATCAGCCCAAGTTTTGGCAGTGTTCGCCACAACTGCGCCGTCTTTTGCCACTTCAGCTGCCAAAGCGCCGAACAGATCAGCAGGCGTCAGCACAAAGTCAGGACCGTTGATGTCGGTTGCGAAAACCACGCCATCGTAACCGATGCGGACTTCCATGACGTCTTTCGCGCCATTTGCGGCGCAAGCGTCAAGGTCGGATTGCTTGATGCGCGAGGAAGAGTTCGCGATGTCGATGGTGCCTTCGCCAACGCCTTCGCACAGCTTCTTACGACCAGCGCCCGAACCGCCACCCTCGACAACGGGGGTTTTAAAACCGGAATTTTCGCCAAAAGCCTCGGCAACGATGGTTGCGTAGGGCAGAACGGTGGAAGAGCCTGCGATTTGCAGCTGATCACGGGCCGAAGCCACAACGGTCGAAGCTGCCAAGATTGCGATGGCCGAAGGAATGAGTTTCATCAGAGACATAATGCTCTCCTGTTTTAACACTGAGGCTGCCCCGCATGGCCAACCTTCGCCGCTCCGTCTAAGCCGCTTAGACATAGGTTTTGTGACGTTTGTGTAACAGTTTTATGACAGACGCCAGCCAAAACTCGGATCTGGCGTAATATCAGCAGTTATCCACAAGCTTTTCGCCCAGACCCGACGCAAAAACCGCAGGGGTGGTGCAAAAAGTCCGCCCAGCCCGCACGATTCGAGCCCGTTTTGTGACGAAAGTTAACGCGGCGGCGGCGGGGCCAACCGCTTCATGGCGGCTTCAATCTCGGTTAAACGCGACAAAACATCATCCCGATAGCTATCGGTTTGCTGGCGCGCCTCGGCTTGATGCGCGTCTTGCATCGAATTCACCATCAAACCGACAACAAGGTTCACCACAGCAAAGGTTGTGACCAAGATAAAAGGCACAAAAAACAGCCAAGCATAGGGGAAAACCTCCATCACCGGACGCACAATACCCATAGACCAGCTTTCCAAGGTCATGATTTGAAACAGCGAATAGGCCGAGCGACCAAGCCCGCCGAACCATTCAGGAAAGGCCGCGCCAAAGAGTTTCGTCGTCATCACCGCGCCAATGTAAAAAATCACCCCCATCAGCAAAAACACCGACCCCATCCCTGGCAAAGCGTTCAGCAACCCCTCGACCACCCGCCGCAGCGTTGGCGCAACCGAGATCACCCGCAGCAACCGCAGCACCCGCATCGCACGCAACACCGTAAGCCCCCCCGCCCCGGGCATCAACGAAATCGCCACGATGCTAAAGTCGAACAAATTCCAGCCATCGCGCAGATAGCCCCAGCGCAGCGCAAAAACCTTCACCAGCAACTCTGCCACAAAAAAGCTTAGGCACAGCCGGTCCAGCAACACAATCACTCCCCCCGCCCGCGCCATCACGCTTTGCGATGTTTCAGCCCCCAGCAAGGCCGCGTTAAACAACACGACACTCAGCACAGCAGTTGAAAACAAATTATGGGAAATCAGGGCCATAGCACGGCTTTGCAGCGAGGGGCTCGACATTTACGCAGTCTCCAATCTTTACGCGCACCACTGGGAAAATTGGGTTTATGCAAAGCATTTGGCGCGTATTTTTGCAAGCTGGCGCAACAACGCTCGGCGCAAATTAGGCGGCCTCATCGATGCCGGTGCTAGGCCAAAGGCAAAAGCACCGAAAAGCGGCTGCCCTTGCCCTTTTCGCTCTCGATCACCAAGCGGCCGCGATGGCGATTAACGATATGCTTTACAATCGCAAGCCCCAGCCCCGTGCCGCCCTTTTCGCGCGAGCGGTGACCATCGACGCGGTAGAACCGCTCGGTCAAGCGCGGAATATGCAGCGAATCAATGCCTTCGCCCTGATCAATCACCCGCAGCACAATCTGCTCACCGCGCGGCGCGATCTCTTTGCCCAGCGTGACCCGCACCACCGCCCCCACAGGGCTGCCGTATTTGATGGCATTTTCGACCAGATTGTTCATCACTTGCGTCATCTGATCGGCATCCGCGCGCAGCATCAGCGGCGCGTCACAGCCCTCCAACACAAGCCCCACCCGCGCGGTTTCCGCAACCGTGCGCAACCCGCTCGCCACCCCGCGCAGCAGGGCTGCCAGATCGACGGCTTCGGTCGGGCGGCGCAGCTCTTCGGCCTCCACTCGGCTTAGATGCAACAGATCACGCACAAGCCGGCTCATGCGTTCCGCCTCACGCGCCATGATCGCCAAAAACCGCTCACGCGCGGCAGCATCATTACGCGCAGGGCCCTGCAAAGTCTCGATAAACCCCAAAAGCGCTGTCAGCGGCGTGCGCAATTCATGGCTAACATTGGCAACAAAATCCCGCCGCATTTGCCCCATCTGCTCCAGGGCCGAGTGATCTTCAAACACGCAAAGCGCCCCCGAGGGCAGCGGGCTGACAGTGACCTGATAGATCACATCCTGCGCCACCGCCGAAATCGCCAGCCGCACTTTCGAGCCGCCCCGCCCCGTTAAGGCTGCCTCGATCGCGCGAATAAAATCCGGCTGACGAAAGCTGATGCCATGGTGACGCCCCAGCAGCGCCTGCCCAAAAAGCGCCAGCGCGGCGTCATTGGCAAGCGTGATCCGCGCATCTGGATCAACCACCAAGGCCGCCAAAGGCAGACCCTGCAACACCCCCAAAGTTTCGATCCGGCTTTCCATTTCTGCGGCCCCGCTGCGGTGACTTTCTTGCTGCCCTCAGACCAGTTCTGACTTGATCGAGCAACAGCAATGTGAAAAATTTAACCCCCAAGCGCGGGTTTATCCGCACCAATAAGTTGATTCTCTATATTTATGAAATTCTTAGACATAGCCCATTTTCAAAAGACATATTTCTTTCAAGGTGACGCTCCGTGTATCAAACCAATGGCTCCTTATTGTTTATCAGCCAGACAACCGCAAATTTGACCGCAGATCTGCAAGCGGGGCACCACATCGGCTTTACAGAACTGAGCGCCGAAAAACTGCATCAGCTTGCCCCGGAAATCGTGGTCTGCCCGCTGGTCAGCGCAGATTTTGACGCTGTCATCGTATTGGAGCGGCTAAAATCGCTTGGCTTTGCCGGCCAATGTCTGGTGCTATCGGCCAAATTGCCGCAACAAGCGCTGGTGCTGGCCGAACTCAGACGCATCGCAGGCCCAATCGTGGTTCGACTGATCGACAGCGCGTCGCTCTAGGCCTTAGACTGCCGCCGTATCGCGTTGATAGATCCAGTCATGGTCAGGATCATTCTGAAACCGCCAATTGCGCCGCGGCCCTGCCATGACGTTCAGATAATACATCTCATAACCATAGGGCGCACCGCAAGGATGATGGCCCTTGGGCACCAAAACCACATCGTGATTTTTCACGGCCATGGTTTCATCCAGACTGCCGTCTTCGGTATAGACCCGCTGCACCCCAAAGCCCTGCGCCGGATTCAAGCGGTGATAATAGCTCTCCTCCAGATAGGTCATGCGCGGAAAATCATCCTCATCATGACGATGGCTTGGATAAGACGACCAATTGCCCGCAGGCGTGAACACCTCTGTCACCAACAGGCTGTCTGCCACATCCAAGGCCTCCATGGCGATGTTGTTGATATAGCGGGTATTGGCGCCGGTGCCGCGCGGGGTCAGCGTAATTCCCTCTGGCCCCAAGCGCCGCGCGACATGGCCCGATTTGCCGGGCGCAGAACAAACCGCAAGCGTGCAATCGCTGCTGGCAGTGGCGCGCCAATCGCTGTCATTGGGCAGATAAAGACAATGCGGAGGGGTGCGCTCGAACACATCCATCCGCGCGCCCATCACTCCCCAATCCTGCCCCGCGGCCTCGATATGCGCCAGCCCCTCGACCAGCACCAAGATCACCTCGCGCGACCCCGTCACCTCGGCCACGCTCTCGCCTGCCTTCAGCCGGTAAAGTCCAAAGCCCACATAGCCCCAGCCCGCGCTTTCAGGCGTGATGTCATGCACCTTGCCCGACACCCCCAGTGGTTTTCGCAGCAAATCAGCCATCTTCGCGCCTTTCATCTGTCTAAAAATATCCCGGGGGTGCGGGGGCTGGCCCCCGCTGCCGCCAGTCTCAGCCGTCCAAGCCTGCCCGCTTGGCAAAAGCCTTCAAACTGCGCAAACCCAGACTTTGATACTCAAACGGCAGCCGCACCGAGGGGTCCTGCTCGGCCTCGATCACCAACCAGCCCTGATAGCCATGCAGCGCTGCCACTTCCAAAACGCTGACAAAATCCACCGCCCCTTCGGCATCGCCCGGCACGGTAAACGCGCCCCGCCGCACGCCTTCCAAGAACGACAACCCCTGTTCGCGCACCTGTGCGGCAATCTCGGCCCGCACGTTTTTGGCGTGAATATGCCCCACCCGCGCCATATGCTTTTTCGCCACCCGCAGCGGATCGCCGCCGCCGTAATAGCAGTGTCCAGTGTCCAAAAGCAGATGCGTATGCGGGCCGGTTTCGGCCATCAGCCGGTCAATCTCCCATTCGGCCTCGACAATCGTGCCCATGTGATGGTGATAAACCAAGGTCACACCTTGGGCTGCCGAAAACGCCGCCAGCGCCTCGATGCCCTGACCAAAAGCCTTCCAGTCTGCATCAGCCAGATGCGGGCGATCGTTGACCGCTTTGCTGTCGTCGCCGTGGATGGCGTTCGAGGTCTCGCAAACGATAATCACCTTGCAGCCCATGGCTTTCAGCAGATCCAGATAGGGCTGCATCGCGGCCTTTTCGGCCTCGACCGAATTGACCAGCAAATTGGTCGAATGCCAGCCCGAGATATAGGAAATCCCGCGCGGCTGAAACAGCGCCGTCAGCCCCTCGGGCGTCAGCGGCATTTTATGGCCCTTCTCAATACCGTCAAAACCGATGGCGGCGGTCTCATCCAGACATTGTTCTAGGCTGATATGCGCGCCCAAGCTGCGGTCGTCGTCGTTGGTCCAAGCGATTGGATTGGTGCCGTATTTGATCATGATGTCACACGTTTAGTCAGCAAGACGCTGAAGTTTCTGATGTTTTTCAAAGGCTGCGCGGGCTGCTGTCACCTCGGCGCGGGTCGAGACTTCGGGCACGCCGACCTCCCACCAAGTGCCGCCGGCCTCGGTTCCGGGCCAAGGATCGGTGTCGATCACGATGACCTGCGGAATCTTAGCCCCTTTGGCGGCGCGCAATGCGGCCTCAAGCTCGGCAATCGTCGCCACTTTCACCGCATGCGCACCCATAGCGCCCGCATGGGCAGCAAAGTCGATATGGCTGGGGTTCACATGATAGCTTTGGTCCAAAAGGTTGTTGAACCCTGCGCCACCGGTGCCTTTTTGCAACCGGTTGATGCAGCCATAGCCCCGGTTATCGGTGATCACCACGGTAAAGGGCAGGCCCATCATCACAGCGGTGGCAAGTTCGGAATTGGCCATCATATAGCTGCCATCGCCCAGCATGCAGATCACATCCGCATCAGGCCGCGCCATTTTGATGCCCATGGCGCCTGCAATCTCATAGCCCATGCAGGAAAAGCCGTATTCCATATGATACCCGCCGACAGGCGCGTCCCAGATCTTGTGCAATTCGCCCGGCATGGTGCCCGCAGCCGACATCACCACGGTATCGGGCCCCGCACTGCGCTGCACCGCCCCAATCACCTGCATATCGGTGGGCAAACCAGCCGCCTTTGGCGCGGCCTTGACGCCTGCCGTCACCGCGGCCCAATCGTCTTGCAACCACAAGGGCTTGGGCCAGATGCGGCTGTGCAAGGCCTTGCTGATTGCGCTAAGTGCTATGCGCGCGTCCGAAACAAGGTTCAGCGCGCCATGCTTATAGGCGTCATAGGCGGCGACGTTGATCGACAAAATCCGCCGCTCGGGGTTCTTGAACAGCGACCACGAGCCGGTGGTGAAATCTTGAAACCGCGTGCCAACCCCAATCACCAGATCGGCCGCCTCGCAAACCGCATTGGCCGAGGCCGCCCCCGTCACGCCCACGGGGCCAAAATTCAGCGGATGATCAAAAGCAAGGCTGGATTTGCCGGCCTGCGTTTCCACAACCGGGATCACATGGGTCGAGGCAAAGGCCGCAAGTGCGGCTTCCGCGCCCGAATAGATCACACCGCCACCTGCCACGATCACCGGGTTCTTCGCCGCCTTGATCGCCGCAATCGCTTCGGCCAATTCATCGGCATCCGGCTCGGGGCGGCGGATTTTCCAGACCTTGGGGGTGAAGAACGAGGCCGGATAGTCATAGGCCTCGGCCTGCACATCTTGGCAAAACGCCAGCGTCACTGGGCCGCAATCGGCGGGATCGGTCATCACCCGCAGCGCTCGCGGCAGCGCCGTCATGATCTGTTCAGGCCGCAGGATGCGGTCGAAATAGCGGCTGACGGGTTTAAAGCAATCATTGGCGCTGACGGTGCCGTCGTTAAACACCTCTAGCTGTTGCAGCACAGGATCGGGGGCACGGTTGGCAAAGACATCGCCCGGAATAATCAGCATCGGCAGGCGGTTGGCAAAGGCCACACCGGCAGCCGTCACCACATTCAGCGCGCCCGGCCCGATCGAGGTGGTCACCGCCATCGCACGGCGGCGCTTTTGCGCCTTGGCATAGGCAATCGCCGCATGCGCCATGGTTTGTTCGTTATGGCCGCGCCATGTCGGCAAAACCTCGCGGTGGGCGTAAAGCGCCTCGCCCAGACCTGCGACATTGCCATGGCCAAAGATCGCCCAAACGCCTTCGATAAAGCGGTTGCCGTCTTCGGTCATCTGCACCGACAGCCAGCGCACCATGGCTTGGGCGGCGGTCAAACGGATGGTGGTCATGGCTGTGCTCCTTTGCGTGCGGCGTCCCAGATGCCGCACAAGCGGCGGAAGCCTTCGGCCATTGTGGCGGTTGTGCTGGCATCGTCAATCCGCCCTGCGATCCAATCGGCATAGGGCTGGGCGAAAATCGTGCGGCCCACGGCAAAGCCTTTGACCAGCGGGAATTCTGCCGCCAAGCGGAAGGCGGCGGCAAGCTCGGCTTCTGATTGCCCAAGCCCCAGAATAACAATGCCTTGGGTATGGGCGTCGCGGCTGGTGATCGCTTCGCAGGTGGCGGCCCAAGCAGCCCGGCTTTGCATCGGCTCCAACTTCCACCAATCGGGGTAAATGCCGATGTCATAAAACCGCGAGATCAGCTTGGCCGTGGTCAGATCATCGACAGGGCCAACCTTGGAAGGGATCACTTCCAGCAGCATTTCCAAGCGGTTGCGACGGCAGGCATGGAACAGCCGGGTGATCGTCGCCTCTTGCTCGGCCTGCATCTGGGGCTGATCATCGGGGTGGCAAAAGCACAAAACCTTGACGGTGTTTTCCAGCGCCCATTCCGACAGGCCGCCAAAATCAGGCCCCAGCTCGGGTTCAAGCGTCAGGGGGCGCGAGGCCGGCCATTCCACCGGCCGCCCGATCCAAAGCCCCTGCCCGGCCGCGCGGTGCAGCGCCGATTTGCCCAGCCGATTGTCACACAGCAGACCGTAGCCCGCCTCGCCCTGTGAAACCTGCAAGACCGCGTCCAGACACAGCTCTTTAAAGGCCGCCATCTTCTCGGGCGTCGAGCCCGCCACCTCTTCCAATTGCAGGCGGTGATCAAAGGCAAAGGCGCGCACCTGCGACCAGGTTTTGCGCCGATTGGTCGACCAATGGATCTGTTCCAATTCGGCATCTTTGCGCAGCGCAGGGGTTTTCACCCCGCGTTCAAGGAAAAATTGCAACTCTGCGAGGCTTGGATAGGCCGGGGTGCAGCCATGCCGCGACACCGCAAAAGCCCCGCAGGCATTGGCGTATTTCAGCGCATTCGGCCAGCTTTCGCCATCGAGCCAGCCCTTGGTCAGCCCCGACATAAAGCCGTCGCCCGCCCCCAGCACGTTAAACACCTCGATCGGAAAGCCGGGGCCGGTCTGGCCCTGATCCAATGTGTCGGGGATCGCGCCTTCAAAGGCCGCAGCCCCCGCAGCCCCGCGCTTGCACACCAGCGTGGCCTTCGAGACCGCGCGCACCGCCCGCAAAGCCTCGATGGTATTGGTCGAGCCGCCTGCGATGTGAAACTCTTCTTCGGTGCCGACGATCAGATCGAAATAATGCAGATGCGCCTGTAGTTTAGCCGTCACGCCTGCGGATTCGATAAAGCGGCTTTCGCCGTCGCCATGCCCCGCAAGCCCCCAAAGATTGGGGCGGTAGTCGATATCCAACGCCGTCTGCGCGCCATGTTTGCGCGCCAGTTTCAGCGCCTTGATCACCGCGGCTTCGGTGCGGGCATGCGACAAATGCGTGCCGGTGGCGATCACTGCGCGGGTGCTGGCGATGT
The DNA here is from genome assembly GCA_913062925.1 of uncultured Pseudorhodobacter sp. Taxonomy (GTDB): domain Bacteria; phylum Pseudomonadota; class Alphaproteobacteria; order Rhodobacterales; family Rhodobacteraceae; genus Cypionkella. The sequence continues at coordinate 10,218 of CAJXWJ010000016.1, forward strand.
AATCCTCGGCGATATCATCTTCGCACAGTGCCATATCGGCGCAGTTTTCGCGGTAAAAAATCAGCGGAAACTGATGCTCGTCGCGGATGCCAAGGATCACCAAGGCCGTCAGCCGCGCAGGGTCGGTGACCACGCCTTGGGTATCAACGCCTTCGCGCGCCAGCTCTTCGCGGATAAAGCGGCCCATATGTTCGTCGCCGACCCGCGTGATCAGCCCCGATTTCAGCCCCAACCGCGCCGTGCCCGCCGCCATATTGGTGGGCGAGCCGCCGATATATTTCTGGAATGACCCCATATCTTCCAGCCGACCGCCAATTTGCGCGCCATAAAGATCGACGGAAGACCGCCCGATCGTGATCACATCCAAGGTTTTCATCTACATCCCCAGCAATACGGCGCGGAATCACAGCTGACGCCGGCGTTTTGGAACATTTATTCCAAAAATCCGTGCGGCGAAAGTGTTTTCTACGCGGTCTCGTCGCGGCGCGCGCCAACTGCAACCGCAAGCGTCAGCGCCAAGGCCAAGGTCGCCGAAAGCGAGCGAAAGGCACCGAAATCCACCTCGGGCACCGTCAAAACCGCATCGGCCGAGCGGGCAAGCGGGCTGGTCAACCGATCCGTCAGCGCCACCACACTTAGACCACGGCCATGCGCTTCGGCGGCAAGTGCTATGGTTTCTTCGGAATAGGGCGCGAAAGTAATCGCCAAAACCGCATCGCCCGCGCGCAGGGCATGGCGGTGATCCAGCTTGCCAACGCTGTCATGCAGCATCGCGGGCACGGCCATTTTCTCGAAGACATAGGCCAGATAGCTGGCAATCGGAAAGGCGCGGCGCAGACCCACGACATGCAGCGTATCGGCCTGAGCCAAAAGCTCGACCGCCGTCGTCAGCGCCGCTTCGTCAGTGGATTTCACTAAGGATTCAAGGGAGATCCGCCCCGCGTCCACAAATTCCGCCAAAAGCGCCGAGGCGGTGCCCGACCCTGCTTGTTTCAGGTTTTTCAGACGCGTGGCATAATCGGGAAAGCCCGGCGCATAGGCCTCGCGGAACATCTTTTGCATCTCGGAAAACCCCGAGTAGCCCATGATCTGGCAAAACCGCATCAGCGCCGAGGGCGGCACATCTGCCCCCGTCGCAAGTTCGGCCACGGTCGAGACCGCGATCCGGTCAACATTGGCGGCAATATGATCGGCGCATTGACGCAAGCGGCGCGGCAGCCCCTGCGAGATCTGCGTGAGACGCGCCAAAAAGGCCTCGACGCTTTCGGGCGCGGTTACGGGCAGATCATCAACTTCCATGGGGCGTTCTTTTCCAACTTCTTCGTACCAAATCTACGTCAGTGGAACAAAAATTCCAATGATTTTTTACACAGGCTTGGCATAGCGCTGGATCAGCGCAGTGTTCACCGCCGGGGTGACAAATTTCGAGACATCGCCACCCAGACGCGCGATCTCTTTTACCAGCTTGGAAGCAATCGCCTGACGGCGTGCGTCGGCCATCAAAAACACGGTTTCAATGGTGGCATCCATCGCACGATTCATCCCAACCATTTGGAATTCATACTCAAAATCTGCGACCGCTCGCAGACCGCGCACAATCACCGTCGCACCAACATCATTGGCGCAATCAATCAGCAGGTTTTCAAACGGATGCACGATAATCTCGCCCCCCGTCTTGGCGATGATGCCTTCGCATTCGGCCTGAACCATCGCAACGCGCTGCTCCAAACCAAAGGCTGGGCCCTTGTCGCGGTTGATGGCCACACCAATCACCAGCCGATCCACCAAGGCCATCGCGCGCTGAATGATGTCAACATGGCCCAGCGTGATCGGATCAAACGTTCCGGGATAAAGTCCGATGCGCATGAAGCCCTCCTGCTGTGCGTCTGCCTACGCAACAATATTGCGCCCGCCGATGCAAGGGCTTTCATGCGCGCTGAGGCTGCACCGCGTTTTCGGCAAAAGCCTCTAACCGCTGCATTTCCTTACGAATCTCGGCCAAAAGCTGCTGGGCAAAACGGTTCAGGCGCGCCACGCGGCCGTCGTCGGCATGGCGGATCAGCCAAAAGCTGCGGGTCAGACTGATCTGATCGGGGATCACCCGCACCAGTTCGGGGGCGGCGGGCAAGGCAAAGTCATGCACAACCCCAACCCCCGCAGCGTGGCGCAGAAAGTTCAGCTGAACCGAGACCGAATTCGAGGCCAAAGGCGGCGCTTTCACCCCAATCTCGGTCAGATAATCCAGTTCCTTGTCAAAGATCATGTCGGGAATATAGCCGACAAAGCGGTGCGCTTGCAGATCAGCGGGGGTTAAAATCGCGGCATGACGAGCAAGATAGTCGCGCGAGGCAGCAAGATGCAGGCGGTAATCGGTCAGCTTTTGCACCGTCAAGCGCCCCGCTTCGGGCCGACTGACGCCAATCGCCATATCAGCCTCACGTTTGGAGAGGTTAAACACCCGCGGCAAGGCCACCACCTGCACCTCGAGCCCCGGATTGGCGTCGCAGATCCGCGCCAAAACCTGCGGCAGCAGATAGTTGGCGCAACCATCGGGCGCGCCCAGCCGGATCTGGCCGGTCAGCCGCTCTGGCCCCTCTGCGGCATCGCTTGCCCCCAGCACCGCAGCCTCGGCGCGCTCGGCATGGCTTTGCAGCCGCGTGCCCGCTTCGGTCAGCGCATAGCCCTGTGGGGTTTTGGTGAACAGCCGCGCGCCGACGGACTCCTCCAGCCGCGCCACCCGCCGCCCAACCGTGGCGGGGTCAATCTTCAACCCCCGCCCTGCCCCCGACAGGCTTTCCGCCCGCACCACGGCCAGAAAGATCCGCAAGTCATCCCAATCCATCGCCGCCCCTTTGCAAAAATGCAAAACCTATTTGAGATATTGCCTCTGTTCGCAGCAATTTCGCAAGGGTATAACGGCTGCAACCTAGGGAGAATACCATGCAAGAAATCGGTCATTGGATTAACGGTAAGACTGTCGCGGGCACTTCGGGGCGGTTTGCCGATGTGTTCAACCCAGCCACCGGCGAAGTGCAGGCAAAACTTGCGCTGGCCTCAAAAGCAGAGCTGGATGCGGCCACCGCAGACGCAGCGGTTGCGCAAGTGAAATGGGGGGCTACCAACCCACAACGCCGCGCGCGGGTGATGATGGCGATGGTTGGCCTGTTGAACCGCGATATGGACAAGCTGGCCGAGGCGCTGTCGCGCGAGCATGGCAAGACCATTCCCGACGCCAAGGGCGACATTCAGCGCGGTCTGGAAGTGATCGAGTTTTGCATCGGCGCGCCGCATTTGCTGAAGGGCGAATTCACCGACAGCGCCGGCCCCGGCATTGACATGTATTCGATGCGCCAGCCGATCGGCGTGGCCGCTGGCATCACGCCTTTCAACTTTCCAGCAATGATCCCGCTGTGGAAAATGGGCCCGGCCTTGGCTTGCGGCAATGCCTTTATCCTGAAACCCTCCGAGCGCGCGCCAAGCGTGCCGATGATGCTGGCAGCCCTGTTTAAAGAAGCGGGCCTGCCCGACGGCGTGTTGCAAGTGATCAACGGCGACAAAGATTCGGTCGACGCGATTTTGGACAATGAGACGATTTCCGGCATCGGCTTTGTCGGCTCGACCCCGATTGCGCAATATATCTATGCGCGCGGCACGGCCAACGGCAAGCGCGTGCAGTGTTTTGGTGGTGCGAAAAACCACATGATCATCATGCCAGACGCAGACCTTGACCAAGCCGCAGATGCGCTGGTGGGTGCGGGCTACGGCGCTGCGGGCGAACGCTGCATGGCAATCTCGGTTGCGGTGCCGGTTGGCAAGGCGACGGCAGATGCGCTGATCGCACGGCTGATCCCGCGGATCGAAAAGCTGAAGGTTGGCCCCTATACCGCGGGCAATGATGTCGATTACGGCCCGGTGGTTACCGCTGCCGCGAAAGCCAATATCATGAAGCTGATCGAGACCGGCGTGGCACAGGGCGCAGATCTTGTCGTCGATGGCCGCGATTTCAGCCTGCAAGGCTATGAGGAAGGCTTCTTTGTTGGCCCTCACCTGTTTGACAATGTCACCACCGATATGGACATCTACCGCAAAGAGATTTTCGGGCCGGTTCTGTCGGTTGTGCGCTCGGAAAGCTATGAGGCCGCGCTGAAAATGGCGATGGATCACGAATATGGCAACGGCACCGCGATCTATACCCGCGACGGCGACACCGCGCGCGACTTTGCCGCCCGCGTCAATGTCGGCATGATCGGCATCAACGTGCCAATTCCGGTGCCTTTGGCCTATCACACCTTTGGCGGCTGGAAAAAATCCTCTTTCGGCGATTTGAACCAGCACGGGCCAGACGCTTTCCGCTTTTACACCCGCACCAAGACCATCACCTCGCGCTGGCCTTCGGGGATCAAAGAAGGCGGCGAGTTTAACTTCAAGCAGATGGAATAATAAAAGCGGGGCCGGTCATCCGGCCCCGTTTTTCTTGATCTTGATCAAGAGAGATACATTCAAGATGTGGTATATTCGGGGCAGGCAGCAAAAGCGGCCCCCCATAAAAGGAATATACCCATGCTGAAAACCAATGTCGGATCGACGGACCGCATCCTGCGCGTAGTGCTTGGCGCAGGTCTGCTGATCTGGTTCTTTTTGGACAATGGCAGCGGGCCTTGGCATTATGCCAAGCTGATCGGCCTTGTGCCACTGCTGACCGGCCTGATGTCGTCTTGCCCGCTTTACAGCCTGTTTGGCATGAACACCTGCCCGATGAAACGCTAAGCAAAACCGCCCCCAAAGCCTTTGGGGGCGTGTTTTTTCAGCGCGGCCGCAACAGGTCTTTCAGATAGCGGCCGGTGTGGCTGGCCTCGATCTTGACGATGTCTTCGGGGGTGCCCACCGCGACAATCTCGCCGCCGCCATCGCCGCCTTCGGGGCCAATGTCGATCACCCAATCGGCGGTTTTGACCACATCCAGATTGTGTTCGATCACCACAACGGTATTGCCCTGATCGACCAATTCATGCAGCACTTCCAACAGCTTGCGCACATCTTCAAAGTGCAGGCCGGTGGTGGGTTCATCCAGAATATAAAGCGTGCGACCGGTGGCGCGGCGCGACAGCTCTTTTGACAGCTTGACCCGCTGCGCCTCGCCGCCCGAAAGCGTGGTCGCCTGCTGGCCAACCTTGATATAGCCAAGACCCACCTGGCACAGCGCATCCATCTTGTCGCGGATCGAGGGCACGGCTTGGAAAAAGCCCAGAGCCTCTTCACATGTCATATCAAGAACGCCAGCTATGCTTTTGTCTTTAAACTTAATTTCCAATGTCTCGCGGTTATAGCGCTGACCCTTGCAGGTCTCGCAGGTCACATAGACATCGGGCAGAAAGTTCATCTCGATCTTCAAGACGCCGTCACCCTGACAGGCCTCGCAGCGCCCGCCCTTGACGTTAAAGCTGAAGCGTCCGGCCGCATAGCCGCGGGCTTTGGCTTCGGGAAGGCCGGCAAACCAATCGCGGATCGGGCCAAAAGCGCCGGTATAGGTGGCAGGGTTCGAGCGCGGGGTGCGGCCAATCGCGCGCTGATCAATGTCGATCACCTTGTCCAGATGCTCAAACCCCTTGATGGTCTCGCAAGGGGCTGGCGTTTCATGCGCGCCGTTCAGGCGGGTGGCGGCGGTCTTGAACAGGGTTTCAATCGTCAGCGTCGACTTGCCGCCGCCCGACACGCCGGTCACGCAGACAAATTTGCCCAAGGGGAATTCGGCGGTGACGTTTTTCAGGTTGTTGCCCGTGGCCCCCACCACCGTCAGCTTTTTGCCCGACCCCGCGCGCCGTGTGCGTGGCACCGCAATCGCACGCGCGCCGGACAGATATTGCCCGGTCAGGCTGGCCGGATCGGCCATGATCTGCGCAGGCGTGCCGTGACTGACCACAGCACCGCCATGCACCCCCGCCCCCGGCCCCATGTCAAAGACGTAATCGGCGACCCGAATGGCGTCTTCGTCATGCTCGACCACCAGCACGGTATTGCCCGCATCGCGCAGGTTTTTCAGCGTCGACAACAGCCGGTCATTGTCGCGTTGGTGCAAGCCGATCGAGGGTTCGTCCAGCACATAAAGCACCCCCGTCAGGCCCGAGCCGATTTGGCTGGCAAGCCGAATGCGCTGGCTTTCGCCGCCCGAAAGCGTGCCCGCCGCGCGCGACAGCGTCAGGTAATTCAGCCCGACATTGACCAAAAACCCCAGCCTTTCGCGGATTTCTTTCAAAATTGCCTTGGCGATTTCGTTCTTTTGCTTGCCCAAAGTCTCGGGCACGCCGCCGATCCAATCAAAGGCCTCGAAGATCGACATCTGCACCACTTGGCCAACATGCAGGCCGGCGATTTTCACCGCCAAAGCCTCGGGCTTCAGCCGGTAGCCGCCGCAGGTGCCGCAGGGGCGGTTGTTCTGAAACCGCTCCATCTCGTCGCGGCTCCAGGCAGAATCGGTCTCGCGGTAGCGCCGCTCCATATTCGGCATAACGCCTTCAAAGACCCGGCTGACCGAATAGATCCGCCCGCCCTCGTCATAGCGAAACGGAATCTCTTCGCCCCCCGAGCCTTGCAGGAACACCGCCTTGACCTTTTCAGGCAGATCCTTCCATTTGGTCTTTTTATCAAAGCCATAGTGCTTGGACATCGCCTCGATGGTCTGGGTGAAATAGGGGCTTTTCGACTTGGCCCAAGGCGCAATCGCCCCGCCCAGCAGCGTCAGGTTCTGGTCGGGCACCACAAGGCGCTCGTCAAAAAACAGCTCCATCCCCAGCCCGTCACAGACCGGACAGGCGCCCAAAGGCGCGTTAAAGGAAAACAGCCGCGGCTCGATCTCGGGGATGGTAAAGCCCGAGACCGGGCAGGCGAATTTCTCGGAATAGGTGATGCGCTCGGCCTCGCCCTCGCCTTCGGCCGGGGCGGTTTCAATCACCGCGATGCCTTCGGCAAGGTTTAGCGCTGTGCGAAAACTATCGGCCAACCGCGTCTCAAGCCCCTCGCGCACCACGATGCGATCAACCACCACATCGATGTTGTGACGCAGCTTTTTGTCCAGAACCGGCGGCTCTTCCAGCTCGTAGAATGCGCCGTTGACCTTGATGCGCTGAAAGCCCTGCTTGCGCAGATCAAGGAATTCTTTGCGGTATTCGCCTTTGCGGTCGCGCACAATCGGCGCCAGCAGATAGGCGCGGGTGCCTTCGGCCATCGCCATCACGGCATCGACCATATCTTGCACCTGCATCGCGGTGATCGGCTTGCCGGTCGCGGGGCTATAGGGGGTGCCGACACGGGCGAACAGCAGGCGCAGATAGTCGTAAATCTCGGTCACAGTGCCCACGGTCGAGCGCGGGTTTTTCGAGGTGGTCTTTTGTTCAATCGAAATCGCAGGCGAGAGGCCCGAGATATGATCGACGTCAGGTTTGCCCGCCATATCAAGGAATTGCCGCGCATAGGCCGAAAGACTTTCGACATAGCGGCGCTGGCCTTCGGCATAGATGGTGTCAAAAGCCAACGAGGATTTGCCCGACCCCGACAGCCCAGTGATCACCACCAGCTGATCGCGCGGAATGTCCACATTGACGTTTTTCAGATTATGCTCGCGCGCGCCGCGCACTTCGATAAATTTCTGCTCTGCCATAGCCCACCTTAAGTTTGGCTATAGATAGGCGGGATTTGGCGAGTCTCCAATCGAATTATGTGAACAAAGAATGAACGCAGGCGAAGAATGTGGAAAACTTACGCAAGGGGCTTTACACATTCTGAAAGACGAATATATAGGGGGCAGGTTTTCAAAGAAAGCATCCCCATGTCACAGATCACTGCAAAAGACGCCATCGCCAAGGCTGCAAAGGGCGAAATCACCGTATTGGACGTGCGCGAGGCCAATGAGCTGGCCGCAAGCGGCAAGGCCGCAGGCGCTGTGCATATTCCACTGGCGCTGGTCGCCTTGCAAGCTGCGGAAAAACTGCCCGCAGGCAAGCCGATTGCGGTCTATTGCGCCGTGGGCGGTCGCGCCGGCATGGCCGCGCAAGCGCTGGCAGGCATGGGGTTCGAAGTGCACAACATCGGCGGCTTTGGCGATTGGGCCAATGCAGGTGGGCCGGTCAGCCGCTAAGGCATAAAAAAGGCAGGGGGCCTGCGCCCCCTGCCCAGCGATTGACTCTGCACCCGCTTAGATATGCAGCGCGCGCCCATAGGCATCCAGAACCGACTCGTGCATCATCTCGGACAGGGTCGGATGCGGGAAGACGGTGTTCATCAGGTCTTCTTCGGTGGTCTCAAGCGCGCGACCGATGACATAGCCTTGGATCAGCTCGGTCACCTCGGCGCCAATCATATGCGCGCCCAACAGCTCGCCGGTTTTGGCGTCGAAAATCGTCTTGATAAAGCCCTCGGCCTCGCCCAAAGCAATCGCCTTGCCGTTGCCGATGAATGGAAAGCGGCCGACTTTAAGCTCGAAGCCAGCCTCTTTCGCCTTGGCTTCGGTCATGCCGACGCTGGCGACCTGCGGATGGCAATAGGTGCAGCCAGCAATCGAGCCGGGCTTGATCGGATGCGGATGGCCGCCCGCGATCAGCTCGGCCACCATCACGCCCTCGTGGCTGGCCTTATGCGCAAGCCATGGCGCGCCTGCGATATCGCCAATGGCGTAAAGCCCCTCGACGCCGGTGCGGCAGAATTCATCGGTGACGACATGGGTGCGGTCGATCTTAACGCCCAAAGCCTCTAGCCCAAGGTTTTCGATATTGCCGATGATGCCGACGGCCGAGATCACCGTGTCAAATTCCATCGTCGTGGTGCCCTTGGCGTCTTCCAGATGCGCCGTCACCTTGCCGTTGCCGCGGTCCAGCTTTTTGACCGTGGTTTTCTCAAGAATTTTCATGCCCTGTTTGACAAAGGCCTTTTTGGCAAAGGCGCTGACTTCGGCGTCTTCCACCGGCAGCACGCGGTCCATCACTTCGACAACCGTGGTATCTGCGCCCAAGGTGTTGAAAAAGCTTGCAAATTCAATACCAATCGCACCGGATCCGATCACCAGCAGCTTTTTCGGCATGCGTTTGGGCTGCAAGGCGTGGCGATAGGTCCAGACCAGATCGCCATCCGCCTCAAGACCCGGCAGCTCGCGCGCCCGCGCACCCGTGGCAAGGATGATGGATTTCGCGGTCAGCTCTTCGACGCCCTTGGCGGAGGTGACCGAAACCTTGCCCTTGGCGGGCAGCGTGGCCTCGCCCATAAAGACGGTGACTTTGTGCTTTTTCATCAGATGGCCGATGCCGCCCGAAAGCTGCTTTGCCACCCCGCGCGAGCGCGCAACCACCGCGTTCAGGTCATAGGAAATGCCGGTCGCGGCAAGGCCAAATTCCTTGGCGCGGTGCATCAGGTGAAACACCTCGGCCGAGCGCAACAGCGCCTTGGTCGGGATACAGCCCCAGTTCAGGCAAATGCCACCAAGGTTTTCACGCTCGATGATGGCGACCTTCTGGCCAAGTTGCGAAGCCCGAATTGCGGCAACATAGCCGCCGGGGCCTGCGCCGATTACGATCACATCAAAGTTTTGAGCCGCCATCTTTCCCTCCTCAGAAAAAGTAGTTTGCCATTAAACTATTTTTCAAATCCGCGCAACAATGCAGGCGCCGCAGGGCTATGCGTCTGGTGCATGGCTTGATTTCAGCCCCCGCACAATCGCGCCATAGCCGCCGTTTTCCAGAAATTCGGCCTCTTGCGCCGTCATCTTGCGCCCCAAAGCCGCGTTTCGAAACGGAAAGCGGCCAAAGCGGGCGATGATCGCCTGATGCGCCTTGGCGTGCAGCGCCATATCGGGCACCGAGGCCAGACGGGTTTCCATATAGCTGACGGCAAGCGCCTGGTCGGCCGGATCTTCGGAATGCTCGAACGGCATATAGAAGAATTGGCGTTCAGGTTCAGGGGCTTGCAGATCCCAGCCCTCGGCCACGGCCTTGCGGGCTGCTGCACGCGCACGGGCATCGGTGGCAAAGGCAAGTGCGTCGCCGCGGTGGATATTGCGGGCCATCTGGTCGCAGATAATCAGATAGGCCAGCGTGCCCGCAGGCCCGTCGACCCAATGCTCGATGCCGTCACTATGGGCGGCCTGCCACAGATCGCCAAACCGCGCAGCGATTTCCGCGTCCAGCTCTTCACTGCCCAGATACCAGCCCTCGGGGCCAATATCGCCAAGCCAGAAATCCAGCACTTCAATCGGATCAGACATAACACACCTCGCTTTGAGGCCAGCCTGACAGGTTTGCGCGCAGCCTGCAATCAATCGCGCAGCGGCTCCTCGGCGCGCTCGAGGGCGGCTTCCACGGCCACAACCGAGCTGTTGGGCGTCATCGGCGTATAGGCACCATGCGATTCGGGCGTCATCCGCCGCTGCGTCATCCGCCAGGCGGTATAGCCCGACAGCACCGCAAACAGCACCGCCATGAACAGGAAAAACCCGTTCGGCCCGACCTGCGCCATGATCCAACCGGTGATCACAGGGCCGGTGATTGCGCCCAAGCCATTGATAAAGATCAGCCCAGCCGAGGCCGCAGCCATATCGGAATTATCAAGGTAATCATTCACATAGGCCACCAGCAGCGAATAAAGCGGGTTCGAGATGCCGCCACCAAGCGCGCCCACCATCACCAAAACCACAAAGGGCACCTGACCTGCAAAGGCGCTCCAGACGATCGGCAGCATCAGCACCGCAGCCCCCATCGCCGAGAGCCCCAGCACCAACCCGCGACGGTCCATCCGGTCGGAAAACCAGCCAATCGGATATTGCAGCACCAAGCCGCCAACATAGATAAAGGCCACAAAGATCGAGATTTCCTTAACGCTTAGCCCCGCCTGCGTGCCCCAGACCGAGGCCATGCCGAATTGCGCCGAAAACACGCCGCCCAGCAGAAACATCCCCACGCAACCCAAGGGCGAGGCCTCGTAAAGCCTGCGAAAACTCAGCGGTTTGGTCAGCTCGAAGGCTGGGGCCTGCGATACGGTCAGCAAAATCGGCGTGAAGGCCAGCGACACCAGAATCGAGGGGATCACAAACAGGATAAAGCCCGAAGGATCGCCCACGTTCAGCAAAATCTGCGCCATGATGATGCCCACCATCTGCATGATCAGATAAAGCGACAGCGCTTGGCCCCGCGTCTCATTGGTCGAGGCAGAGTTCAGCCAGCTTTCCGCCGTGATATACACGCCCGAGAACGAGAACCCGATCAAGACCCGCATCACCACCCAAGCGATCCAATTTGGCGCCACCGCATACATGATCAGCACCGCGGAAATCATCGAACCAAGGGCGGCAAACACCCGCACATGGCCAACACGGCGAATCATATCAGGCGCCATCCGCGAGCCGAACAGAAAGCCCAGAAAATAGGCCGACATCACGAAAGACATCTGCAATGTGGTGAAATGTTCCAAATTGCCGCGAATGCCCAACAGCGTGCCCTGCATGCCATTGCCCAGCATCAACAGCATGATCCCGAGCAAAAGCGCCCAAGCGTTGCGAAGAACGATCAGCATGTCTTGGCCTTTCAAAAGCGGCGTTGCGCGAGCCTATGCGGCAATCGTGAACAGCAGATTACAGATTGCGACGCTTAATGTCGATTTCCGCTTATGGGATCAGAAGCGAGCTATCACCATAGGAAAAGAACCGGTAGCGCTGCGAAATCGCGTGATCATAGATCGTCTTGATCCGCCCCTGCCCCATCAGCGCCGAGACCAGCATCATCAGCGTAGATTTTGGCAAATGAAAATTGGTCATCAGCGCATCGGCGACGACAAAGCGGTAGCCCGGATAGATAAAGATGTCGGTCTCGCCCTGCCAAGCCGCGATCTGGCCCGAGGCCGCCGCCGTCTCGATCAGCCGCAGCGCGGTGGTGCCCACCGGGATCACGCGGCCACCTGCGGCCTTGGTGGCGGCAATCTCGGCTGCGGCCTGCGGGCTGACCTCGCCCCATTCGGCGTGCATCTTATGGGTGGTGACATCCTCGACCTTGACCGGCAAAAAGGTGCCCGCGCCGACATGCAGGGTGACTTCGGTGAAATCGACGCCCTTGGCCGCAAGCGCTGCCAGCAGGGCTGCGTCAAAATGCAGGCTGGCGGTGGGGGCTGCAACCGCGCCTGCGTGGCGGGCGAAAACGGTTTGATAATCGGTGTTGTCTTGCGCATCTGCGGCGCGCTTGGCGGCGATATAGGGCGGCAAGGGCATCAGGCCGGCGGCTTGCAGTGCTGCGTCAAAATCATCGCCCTCAAGGTTGAAGGCAAGCCGCAGATCGGTGGCGGATTTATCGGCGACGGTGGCGGAAAGCTGATCCGAAAACCGGATCACCTCGCCAATATTGACCTTGCGCAAAGGCTTGGCCAAGGCGCGCCAGCCGCCCGAGGCTTGCGGTTCCAACAGCGTGATCTCGACCTTGGCCACCGCCTCGCCGCGCGCGCGGGTGCCAAACAGCCGCGCGGGAATGACCTTGGTGTTGTTCAAGACCAAACGGTCGCCTGCGCGAAAAATATCCACCAGATCAAACACATGCATATCGCTGATCGCATCGCCCTGCGCCAGCAACAGCCGAGCCGCACTGCGCGGCTGCGCCGGGCGCACCGCAATCAGGTCTTCGGGCAGATCAAAGTCGAAATCAGACAGGTTCATCACAGGCTTTCAGGCTTAGGGTTTGGTCTTCATCACAGGGGCAGCCGAGCGAAAGATCTCGCGGAACATGCCCGGCGTCAGGATCGACAGAGGGTTCACCGAAACATCCGGGTCCGAGGCCTTGCCGCGCAGGGCATAGTTAAACCCAAATAGCCCCTCGCCGCGCCGCGTCAACAGCGCACCGATGCCGTTCAGGATATAGACCGGCGAGATCACGCCCTGCATGAAGAGTTCGTCTGTCGAGGTCTTATAAACCCCCGCCATCGAAACCCCAAGCGAGGCCCCCACCGCCGAACCACGGGTCACTTCAACCCCATTGGCTGCCAGCACAAAATCGCCCTGTGCCTGATTGAACACCAGCCCCTCGCCGTTCAGCTGCTCAAGGATGCCCACCACCGAAATCGCGTTCAACAGATCGGCCAGCACATTGGTATTGCGCACCCGCAGGCTGCTCATCTCGATATGGCCATCATATTGGCCGGTCTCGGGGCGCGGGGTCAGGATCAAATCCAAAGCGCCGCCGCGTGCCGAGGCAAACACCCCAGCCGCCGCCAAAACCCCGCCCGCGTCCTGCGATTGCAGCCGCACCGCCGAGCCAAATTTCGAAGGCACAACCGTGCCACGCAGCGCCGTCTTACCATTCAGACCAGATTTAAAGCTGCCGTTAAAGCCGCCAGCAAGGCTGAAATCGCCCTGAAACTTGGTCAGGCTGATGGTTTTGCTGACGATCAGGCTATCAAGTTGCAGCGACACGGGGCCGTCGCCAAGCTGGCGGCCTGCGCCACGCTGCGAGGCAGGCGGCATGGCGCGCAGATCGACACGGCCTCCGGTCACCGCCAAGGCAGGCGCGCGCGCCCTGCCGCGACCGCGAAACTCGACCGGAGCATCCAGCCACTCCAACAGCTGCACGCGATCAAATCGCGCCAGATCCAAGCCGCCGCCCTCGCGCAGCGTCACCGAGCCCTGCGCCGTAAGTCCTGCCGCCGCAAGCCGCAGGCTGTCGACCTTTGGCAGCGTTGCAAGCGTGACCTCGGCGCTAAGGCTGCCGGTGGCGGCGGCAGGCTTGCTCCAGCCCAGCCCGTCAATCGAAAGCCCGATGCCCGCCAGATCCGATCGCAGCGATAGCTTGCCCGCCTGCCCGCGCCGCAGATCAATCGTCACCTGCGCCACGCCTTCGCCCGAGACCATGCCCTCAGGCAGGCCCAAGCCAAAGTCTTCTGCGGCCTGTTGCGAGAGGCTGATCGTGCCTGCAATCTGCGCCAGCCCCTTGTCTGCCGCGCCAAAACCTTGGGAATAGCTGGCATCAAAAGGCACCACCCCAATCAGCCCCTTGCCGTTGATCTGCAACCCGGCGCGGGTGGCTGTCACATCCAAGCGCGGTGCCGTCAGCTTGCGGCCCGGCACCAAGGTGGTCGACACCACATCGCTCAGCACGCCTTTAACGCTGTATTCGACATCTTCGATCATGATCTTGGGTTGCAGCGGCAGCCGCAGCGTGGTGTCGATCACCGCCGTGCCCTGCCCCAAAGTCACCGGCAGATCGGCTTTTGACATGAAAAAGAATGGCGGCTGATCCAACAGCGACAGCGCCGCTGTCAGGCTGGAGCGGGTGTGCAAGCTGACTTCGGCAATCGCAGGCATAGCGGTGACATCAGGGATCGAGAACACCGAAGTTGCAACATCAATCTTGCCGCCTTCGGGCGGGGTGACCGTGCCTTGGGTCAGCACCATACGATAGGTCTGCCCCTCGATGGTGGCCGAGCCCGAGCCAGCCTCGATGGGGGGCAAGGTGTCAACAAAGCGCACATCGGCATTGGCGAAATTATAGCTAAGGTGCAGCTGCGGTTCGCTGCCCTGTTGCAGTTGCAAATCCGCCTTCACATCCGTCAGCGCACCTGACAGGACATTCTTATCCACCCACAGCCGCGTCATTGGCACCAGATTGACCGGCCAAAGCGCCACCAACCGATCATGGGCGATCTCGTTCAGTCCCAACGCGACCCCGACCGTCCAGCCCGCGGCTCCGGCGGCGATCTTGCCCTTGGCACTCAGCCGGCGCTGGTCTTCGGTCAGCACCAATTGCCCGATCTCGATGGAAAACGGGTCAACCCGCAGCCGCAGATCCAAAGCGCCCGCCGAGAAGTTTACCGGTTCTTGGAACAGCGCCGCTGGATCGACCACCACCTGACTGAATTGCAGCTGCGCCAGATAGGCCGCCGGCACATCGCGACCAAGCGGGCCCGTCATCCGGCTGCCATCGGCCTTGACCAGATAGGTTTGCCCCTCGGCCTGCAAGCGCAGCGTCGGGCTTTGCACCGACAGTTCGCTGACCGTCATGCGGCCCTGAGCGGGATCATAAAGCAGCCGCATATCGGCGCGGTCAAAAGCAATCGGCTGCACCGCGGGCGTCGGTTGCAAAGCCCCCGCCCCAAAGCTGAGGCTGGCGTCCAAAGCGGTGATGCCCTCGTCGGTCAGCGTGGTCTGAATCCGCCCCGACATCGGTGCATCCAAGGCTCCGGCCCAAGCAAAGGGCGCGACTTCGGCGGCGATATCCTTTGCGGCAACAGTGTCGATCTGCGCAGTAATCCGCGCGAGGTTTGTTGATTTCTCCGAGATCACCGTCAGCACCGCCTGCGCAGGCGATGGTCCCGAGATCACCGAAAGGCCAATTTCGGCCGCAACCGTGGTGGCGCGGTTGTCCAGCCGCATCCGCCCGTCGCCCAATTCCCACACCCGACCGGCGCGCGCATCCCGAAAGGTTATCGTCAGCGCTTCGGCCTCGACCGAGATCAAGCGATCTGCCATCGGCTGGGCAAAGGCGGCATCCACCGCATCAAACAGCTCGGAGAAATTCTTGATCTCGGTCTGGCTGCCACGCGGCGCGAAATCGAAATCGAAAGCACCGGTGCTGTCGCGGCTGATTTGCAGATGCGCACCGCTGACCTTCAGCCTGCGCAGCCTAATCTCGCCTTGCAACAAAGCCTCGGGATCAAAGCTGACCCGCACCTCGGGCAGCGTCAAAAGGGCTGCCCCATTGGGTTTAAGCAAGCGCACATCATCCAAAAGCAGCCTTGGCACCCAATCGGCATCGACCCGCAGCACCACTCCGCCAATCGCAATCGCGGCATTGGGCAAAGATTGCGCCAGCGCCGCATTGGCGCGCTGTTCCACTTCGGCCACCAGAAACACCGGCACCGGGATCGGCTTGCCGGTTAGCCCAAGCGCCGCAAAGATTAACCCGACCACCATCGCCAGCGTCAGCAGCCGCAGCCCAAGGCCGGTACGATGACGCGGCCGTGGGGGGGGCGCGGGCATGGGCGGGCCTTGCTCGGTAAGGGCTGCTTTCACCCTTTCCTCTTCTTGGCCCTGCCCTGTCATTCAGCCCTCATCTTCATGGCGTTGCGGCATTTTCGCCTAGGCTCTGCCGCAAGGTCGATCTTTGACTGCGGGCTTGCCTTTATCTTTGACGAAAGGCAACTAGATCGCACAGGGTCAACACCGAAAAGGCAAGGAGCCGCGCATGATTTCCATTGGTCAAACCGCCCCCGATTTCACTCTGCCGCGCGATGGCGGTGCGAATGTGACGCTTTCGGCCCTGCGCCCGCAAAAGGTTGTGCTGTATTTCTACCCAAAGGATGACACCTCGGGCTGCACGCTCGAGGCACAAGATTTCACCGCCGCCTTGGCCGATTTTCAAGCCGCAGGCTGCACAGTGATCGGCGTGTCAAAAGACAGCGTCGCGGCGCATGACAAGTTTTGCAAGAAATACGGCTTGGGCATTGTGCTTGCCTCGGATGCCGAGGGCTCGGTCTGCGAAGACTACGGCGTGTGGAAAGAAAAAAGCATGTATGGCAAAACCTATATGGGCATCGAACGCACCACGGTGCTGATCGATGCCAAGGGCCAGATCGCGCAGATCTGGGCCAAGGTGAAGGTCAAGGGCCATGCAGCCGAGGTGCTTGCCGCCGTGCAGGCGCTGTGATGCAAAGCTTGGCGGCCCGCGCGGTCGAGGTTCTAAGCACCGCGGATGGCCGCGCCAAAACCGCGCTGTCGCATGCCCATGCGGCGGCATGGCGCGCGGCGCGGGCGGCGGGGGATGCGATGCCGGTGGGCCAAGCCAGCCCGCCGCAGCGCCCCGCCCGCCCTGCCAAGCCCGATCTGTTAGACCCGCGCGATGTGCCGCGCCGCCGCTCTAACACCGCCAGCGGACGGCTGGCGCTGCTGCATGCCGTCGCCCATATCGAGCTGAACGCAGTCGATCTGCATTGGGATATGGTCGCGCGCTTTGCAGATCAGCCGATGCCCTTGGGCTTTTATGACGATTGGGTGCAGGCGGCAGATGACGAATCCAAACATTTCAACCTGATGTGCGATTGTCTTGAGGCCGCGGGCAGCCATTACGGTGCGATGCCCGCGCATGCCTTTATGTGGCAGGCCGCCGAAGACACCGCAGATGACTTTCTGGGCCGGCTGGCCGTGGTGCCGATGGTGCTGGAGGCGCGGGGGTTGGATGTCACCCCCGGCATGATCGCCCTGTTCACCAAGGCTGGCGACACCGCAGCGGTCAGCGCGCTTGAGACGATTTACGCCGAAGAGGTCGCCCATGTTGCCTATGGCTCGAAATGGTTCAACTGGCTTTGTGGGCGTGCGGGACATGACCCGAAACCGGTGTTTCATAAACTTGTACGACAGTATTTCCACGGCAGCCTAAAGCCACCCTTCAACACCGAAAAGCGCGCCGAAGCCGGATTGCCTCCCGATTTCTACTGGCCCTTGGTGGAAAAAGCCTAGGGAAAATCGGCGGTTTTCTGCCCAAGCTGGCGGCTTTCCGCCTTGGGCTTTTGAAAATTGGTCAAAATTCTTGCCACCCCCCCTGCCTGATGGCTAATCAGACGGCAGCCGGTAAGGCGAGAAAAGCAACAAGCCAATTTTTAGAACGGAATCTCAGCGCGTGATCAATACACTGGCCTACCGCATAAATCTGGTGCTGGAGCGGCATTTGCCGGAACAAAGGTTGTTCCTCAAATCCGATACCGAGACGCGGTTTATCCGGTTGCGGCCAGCGACTCAGGCCATCGCAATCACCTTTGGCTCGATGGCTTTGGCTTGGACCATTCTTGCCACCGCGATTTTACTGATGGACTCAATCTCTGCGGGCACATCGCGCACGCAGATTGCGCGCCAACAAATGCTGTATGAACAGCGCCTTACCTCGCTTTCTGCCGATCTTGACCTGCGCTCGGAAGAGGCCGCCTCGGCGCAAGACCGCTTTAACCTTGCTTTGGCGCAGGTCTCCGAGATGCAGGCGCGCTTGCTGGCATCAGAGGACCGCCGCCGCGAATTGGAAACCGGCATCGAGGTGATCCAGAACACGCTGCGCGGCACCATTGCGCAGCGCGATGACGCCCGCGCCCAGATCGCCAGCCTTAGCGCCGAACAAGGCAGCGGGCGCAACGATCAAGAGCGGCTGCGCGACAGCGAGGCCACGGTTGAATTTCTCAGCTCGAGCCTTGGCTCGGTTGCAACCGAACGCGACCAAATCGAGGGCGTTGCGGCCAAAGCCGATGAACGCGTGGCCGCCGTTGTAAAACAAAAACAAGACCTTGAAGCACAAAACGACGAGATCTTCACCAAGCTGGAAGAGGCCCTGACGGTCTCGGTTGAACCGCTGGAAAAGATGTTCAAGAAGGCCGGGCTGTCGCCAGACGAGCTGCTGTCCTCGGTGCGCAAGGGCTACAGCGGCGCAGGTGGGCCGCTTTTGCCGATATCCTTCTCGACAAAAGGGCAGCCGCCCTCGCGCGATGCCCTGCGTGCCAATGCCATTCTGGAAGGGCTGGATACCATCGGCCTTTACCGGCTGGCGGCCTTTAAGACCCCCTTTGCCATGCCCGTAAAAGATCGGGTGCGGATGTCATCGGGATTTGGCCGCAGGAACGATCCGATCAACGGCGCGCGCAAAATGCACGAGGGCCAGGATTTTGCTGGCGCTTACGGCACCGCGATCTATGCCACCGCCGATGGCACCGTGGTTCATGCCGGTTGGGAAAGCGGCTATGGCCAGCTGATCCGCATCAAACATGCCTTTGGGCTTGAGACACGTTTTGGCCATCTGTCCAAGATCCGCGTCCAAGTTGGTCAAAAGGTATCGCGCGGCGACCGGATCGGTGATATGGGCAACACAGGCCGGTCTACTGGCACACATCTTCACTACGAGATCCGTCTTGGCGGGTCTGCGATCAATCCGATGACCTTCATAAAGGCAGCGACCAATGTTTTCTAAAAGCCGCATCAACGAGCCGGGCCCGAAAGCCGGCGAAACCGAAAAGCCAAAAGCCGCGGAGGCCCCTGTGAGCAAACCAACGATGGATTTCACCCCCTCTGCGCCCAAGGGCAAAGTTGCGGCATCTGTCTTGTCAGCGGATCTGACCGTGGTCGGCAATCTGCGCACCACGGGTGACATTCAGGTTGAAGGCACCGTCGAAGGCGATATCCGCGCGCATTTGCTGACCGTGGGCGAAACCGCCACCATCCGCGGCGAAATCGTTGCCGATGATATCGTGGTCAATGGCCGCGTGATCGGCCGTGTCCGCGGGCTGAAAGTGCGGCTGACCTCGACCGCACGGGTCGAAGGCGACATCATCCACAAGACCATTGCAATCGAATCGGGTGCGCATTTCGAAGGCTCGGTTCAGCGTCAGGACGATCCTTTGGCCACTGGCCGCACCCCTGCGCCACAAAGCCGCGTCATCACGCAACCAGCAGAACCCGTCGAAGAATAAGCGGCACCAGCAGCTGCAAGACAGGCGCAAGGGGCAACCTTTGCGCCTTTTGTTATGGCTGATCCCAAGCAATCGCGCGCCGATACAGGTGCCACGAGGCATGGCCAAACAGCGGCAGCACCACAAACAGCCCCAGAAACCCCGGCAGCATCGCAGCAAAACTGGCCGCGGCAATCAGCGCGCCCCAGCCCAGCATCACCAATGGGCTTTCGCGCACCACCGCAAAAGAGGTTAGCATCGCGGTGACAAAATCAACCTCCCGCGCCAATAGCATTGGCAGGCTGACCACCGTCAGCGAAAACAGCAATGTCGAAAACATAGCCCCCACCGCCGTGCCCACCACCAGCATGCCTAGCCCCGCAGGCGTGGCAAAGACCGTGAGGGAATTCGAGATATTGGTCATCACCGCATTGCCCAGAAACAGCGCAAAGATCATATGCGCCAGAAAGTTCCAGAACAAAAAGAACACCACGATCACCGCAGCCATCGACGGGATCTGTCGATCCTTTTGCCGAAAGATCGCCCCCAGCACACCGCCCCAGTTCAAAGGCTCGCCCGCCTCGATCCGGCGCGAGACCTCGTAAAGCCCGCAGGCGACAAAGGGCCCCAAGATCGGAAAACCCGCACTGGCCGGCAGCGTCCACCACAGCGCGCCCTTGGTGGTAAAGGCGCCGTACAACAGCCAACCGCCCAAGACATAGACAGCGGCAAAGAACAGCCCGTAAAGCGGCGCCTTGGTGAAATCGGACCAACCGGCGGCAAGGGCCGCGCGCAAGTCACTGGTCTCGACATGCAAGACCTCTGGCCGGTCGGCCTGTTTTTCTGTCATCGTCGCCTCCGCTTTGCTTTAGCCTAAGCGCGCAGGGGGCGATTTTGAAAGATGTATTTAGAATATGGCTTTAGTCATCGGCATTGGCCTCTTCGCGCGACTTGCCCGCGACGCCCATGGCCAGGGTTGCAGCCATAAAGCGGTCGATATTGCCATCGAGCACGCCTGCCGTGTCCGAGGTTTCCTCGCCGGTGCGCAGGTCTTTCACCATCTGATAGGGCTGCAAGACATAAGACCGGATCTGGTTGCCCCAGCCCGCATCGCCCTTGTTTTCGTGCTGGGCGTTGATGGCTGCGTTGCGCTTGTCCAGTTCCACCTGATAAAGCCGCGCCTTCAGCGCGATCATACAGGCTTCGCGGTTCTGGTGCTGCGATTTCATCGAAGAGGTCACCACGATATTGGTCGGCAAGTGGGTGATCCGCACCGCCGAGTCGGTGGTGTTAACGTGCTGCCCGCCAGCACCCGACGAGCGATAGGTATCGATGCGGATATCGCGGTCGGGGATGTCGATCTCGATATTGTCATCCACCACCGGATAGACCCAGACCGAGCTGAACGAGGTATGCCGCCGCGCCGCCGAATCAAAGGGCGAGATCCGCACCAGCCTGTGCACGCCACTTTCCGACTTAAGCCAGCCATAGGCGTTCTTGCCCGAAATCTTATAGGCGGCAGAGCGGATGCCCGCCTCGTCGCCATCGGTTTCCGATTGCAGCTCGACCTTATAGCCCTTTTTCTCGGCCCAACGCACATACATCCGCGCAAGGATCGAGGCCCAATCACAAGATTCGGTCCCCCCCGCACCGGCGTTGATTTCAAGGAAGGTGTCGTTGCCATCGGCCTCGCCATCCAGCAAAGCCTCAAGTTCTTTGTTGCCCGCCAATTCCACCAAGGCTTTCAGCGACTTTTCAGCCTCGGTGATGATTTCGGCGTCGCCCTCTAACTCGCCCAGCTCGATCAGCTCGACATTGTCGCGCAAGCCGGTGTCGATCAGCTTATAGGTCGAAATCTGCTCAAGCAGGCCTTGGCGTTCGCGCATCAGCTTTTGCGCCCGCGCGGGATCGTTCCACAGATCGGGATTTTCGATCATGGCGTCGAATTCCTCAAGCCGGTGGCCTGCGGTTTCCAGATCCATCCGCTGCGCCAAAAGCTTCAGCGATTTGGTGATGGCATCGACATTGTTTTGCGTTTCGGCGCGCATAGGGTGCGTCCTTCAGGAACGAGAGTTTGGCCGCGTGATACAGGCTTGTCCCGCGCGCGGCAAGCGGCAGGCGTCAGTAAAGCCCGCCAGAGGAAAGTGTGCCAAAATCAGCCTTCTTGGGCACCGCCTTGCTGGTGCCATCCGAGGTGACAACCGTATCGACACCGTCGCCGCGATCCACCTCGCCTTGGGCAAACAGCGGCAGGTTCGCGCCCATGGTAAAGCCGCCATCGACGATATTGCCAAAGGCCAGCATCGGGTCTTCGCCCTCGCGGAAGTATTCGGCCACCACATTTTCACCGCTGGCATCCGCCGCCAAAGGCGCACCGCTATAGCGGTCGATGTTTTGGAAATAGCCCCCCGCTGGCACCTTGAAAGCCGTGCCGCCGCGCCGCTTGACCACCTCTTTCATGAATTCCTGAAAGATCGGCACACAAAGCGTGCCGCCATAAGCCCCCGGCCCCAACGTGCGCGGTTGGTCAAACCCCATATAGCAGCCTGCAACCGTGTTCGAAGTATAGCCAATAAACCACACATCCTTGGCGTCATTGGTGGTGCCGGTCTTGCCCGCCACCGGCACCGGCAGCTTGACCCCCGTGCCCGAGCCGCGCTGAATGACCCCCTGCATCATCGAGGTCAGCTGATAGGCGGTGATCGCATCCATCACACGCTCGCGGTTGGAGGTAATATTCACCCCCTGCCCCTGCGGCAGCCGTGGTGAGTTGCAATCGGTGCAGCTGCGCTGATCGTGGCGATATATCGTCTTGCCAAAGCGGTCTTGCACCCTGTCCACCAGCGTAGGTTCCACCCTCTCGCCACCATTGGCGAACATCGCATAGGCGGCGACCATCTTGTAAAGCGTGGTTTCCTGCGCGCCCAAAGCATTGGCCAGAACCTGCTGCAAGCTGTCATAGGCCCCGAATTTCTCGGCATAACTTGCCACCACATCCATGCCGATGTCTTGCGCGATCCGAATGGTCATCAGGTTGCGCGATTGCTCGATGCCGGTGCGCATTGGCGTCGGACCATAGAATTTGTTTGACGAATTCTTTGGCGTCCACAGCCCCTGCGGCGTTTCAATCTCGATCGGCGCATCGACGACAATGGTGGCAGGGCTAAAGCCAGAATCAAGCGCTGCTGCATAGACAAAGGGTTTGAACGACGACCCTGGCTGCCGCGTGGCTTGGGTGGCGCGGTTAAACACCGAAGCCTGATAGCTAAAGCCGCCCTGCATCGACAGCACACGGCCGGTGTTCACATCCATCGCCATGAACCCGCCCTGCACCTCGGGCACTTGGCGCAGCGACCAGCGCAGCACAGCGCCGGTTTTGTCGTCGGTCAATTCGCGCAGCAAGACCACATCGCCCACCGCCAGCAGATCGGCTGCGGTCTTGGCCTTTGGCCCCAGCTTGCCCGCCTCCAGCCGCTTGCGGGCCCAAGTCACATCCTCGGCCGGCACCACCGCATCCTTGGGGCCATCCTCGACCCCAATCACCGCATCACTTTTGCCAAGCTTCAGCACCACACCAACATGCCAGCCCTCGACATCGCGCGGCAGATCGCGGGTCTCGGACAGCGCCTTACGCCAAGCCGCCTCATCGCCCAAAACATCGGTCGCGATCACCTTACCGGTGCCGCGCCAAACGCCCTGCGCGCGGTCGTATTTTTCTAGCCCGCGCCGCAGCGCCAACTGGGCAATAGATTGCAACTCGGGGTCCACCGTGGCGCGGATCGACAGCCCGCCGCCAAAGAATTCGCGCTCGCCAAAGGTGCCAGAAAGCTGGCGGCGAATCTCATCGGTGAAATAGCCCCGCGGCGGCAAAGACTGCCTAAACGCCGGATAATCGCCGTTCTGCACCGATTTCAACGGATCATTCAGCGAGATTTGCAGCATCGCCGCGTCGATAAAGCCGTTTTGATACATCTCGTTCAAAACATAATTGCGCCGATCGGTCAGGCGTTTCTTCTGCGACACGGGGTTATAATCCGAAGGCGCTTTCGGCATCGAGGCAAGCGTGGCGGCCTCTGCGGGCGTCAGCTGATCCAGCGTCTTGTTGAAATAGGTCTGCGCCGCGGCGGCCACCCCATAGGAATTCTGGCCCAGAAAGATCTCATTCAGGTAAAGCTCAAGGATTTTATCCTTGGAAAGCGTCTGCTCCAACCGGCTGGCCAGGATAATTTCCTTCACCTTACGCTCGACCGAACGGCTGCCATCCAGCAAAAAGTTCTTCATCACCTGCTGGGTGATGGTCGAGGCCCCGCGCGCATTGCGCCCACCCGATTTGATCGCAGCCACCCCCGCCGCGATCATACCGGTGACATCATAGCCCTTGTGGGTGTAAAAATGCTTGTCTTCCGCCGAGATAAAGGCATTTTTCACCAGATCGGGCACATCTTCAATCGGCACGAACAGCCGCCGCTCTTGCGCAAATTCGTCAATGATCCGCCCCTCGCCCGAATAAATCCGGCTGATGGTGGGGGGCGCATATTTGGCAAGGCTCTCGTGGCTCGGCAAATCCGCCGAATACATCCAAAAAATTGCACCGACCGTCAGAGCGCCGAACATCAGGCCCAGCGTGATGGTGGTAAAGATGCCCCCTAAAAAGGACCCAATAAATCTGATCACGCGACAAAACCCCTGCACTTCTTCGCGCTTATATACAAGCCTGCGGCCAAAGGTCAAAACACCTTGCCGCAAAGATCACCACAGCGGCAAAGCGCTGCCAAAATGTCGATGCCTCAGCGCAAAGGCAGGCTGCGGCGCGCCAGATCGTCGCTCGCCCAAGCCAGCAGCCCGGCGCGCAGCGCCTCTGCCATCGTCTGACGCCAGCCGCTGTCTTGCAACCGCGCAAGATCGGCTTGCGAGGATAAAAACCCCAACTCCAACAGCAGCGACGGAATATCGGCCGATTTCAACACCGAAAAGCTCGCCTCTTGCTGCGGGTGACGGTGCATCGCCAAGCCTTTGGCCGCAATCGCCGCAACCAAAGCCTCTGACAACTTCGCCGTGCGCGGACTGGTCTGCGCGCGGGCCATATCCAACAAGACCTCGGCCACCAGATCATCTTGCTGGGCCAAATCCACACCTGCCAAAAGATCATCGCGGTCATGCCGCTCAGCCAAAGTCGCCGAGGCTGCATCATTGGCCGCAGCAGCCAAGCGGTAGACCGTGGCCCCCACCGCCTCGCCCTGCGCAATCGCATCGGCATGCAAAGACAAAAACACATCCGCCCCCGCCGCCCGCGCAATCGAAATCCGCTCCTCCAAAGGCACAAAGATATCGCTGTCGCGCGTCATCTGCACCGCAAACCTGCCATCGCGCAGCAGCACTTCCTTCAAATCGCGCGCAAATTGCAGCACCAAAGCCGCCTCCGACAGCCCATCCCGCTCGGCGCCTGGATCAAGCCCGCCATGCCCCGGATCCAGCACAACCTTGATAAGGCCCGCGTCGCGCTCGAAGGGCTGCGGCAAAATCACCGGCTTTGGCAGCGCCCAAGCGCTTGGCTCGGGCAAAGCCGCCTCGGCGGCAAAAGCCACTGGCGTGCTCGGCTCCAAGCGCAGCGCCACCCGTGTTTGCCCGCCCTGCGTCTGCATCTGCGCGCGCGCCACCAACATCGGCTGGGTCAATTCAACCACCAAGCGCGACCATCCGGGCCGAAACACCCCCGCCCGCAGCGCGCCGATCTGTTCCGAGCGCACCGGCATCTGCGCCAACCCCGCCCAATCCACCTCGCGAAAATCCAGCACCAGCCGCATCGGATCATCCAAAACCCTGACCCGCCAAGGCACCGGCTGCGACAGCATAAGCTCCAGCTCCAGCCCCGCCCCCCGATCGACAATCTGCGAGCGCCCAGCCTCCAGCCGCGCCAAAGCCGAAAGCTCTTGCGCCCCACAGGCCGAGGCCCAGATCATCAAACACAGGCTCAAAATTGCTTTCATCTTGGTCTAAATATCCCCGCCGGAGGCGAAAAGTAAATCACCGCTTGCCGCAATAGGCCTTCAACCGCGCCAAACCCTCAACAATATCTGCCGTCGCCCGCGCATAGGAAAACCGCAGTGTCTGCCCGCCGCGTTTGGCGTCGAAATCAAGCCCCGGCGTCACCGCCACCCCTGCTTTATGCAAGATATCGCGCGCAAAGGCCAAACTGTCCTCTGTCAGATCCGAGACATCGGCATAAATATAAAACGCCCCATCTGGCGGCGCAATTTTGTCAAATCCCGCCTCGGGCAGGCCTTGCAGCATCAGGCGGCGGTTTTCGGCATAGACCGCGCGATTGGCCTCCAGCTCTGGTTCCGCCCGCAAGGCCGCCAGCGCCGCGATTTGGGCGACATGCGGCGCGCAGATGAACATATTCTGCGCCAAACGCTCGACAGTGCGCAGATGATCTTGCGGCACCACCATCCAGCCCACCCGCCAGCCGGTCATGCTGAAATATTTCGAAAAGCTGTTGATCACATAGACATCATCGCTGATCTCAAGCGCCGAATGCGCGCGTGCGCCGTAATGCAGCCCGTGGTAAATCTCATCCGAGACAAAGGCGATGTCGCGGGCTTGGGCATAGCTGATCAGATCGGCCAAAGCGGCTTTGCTCAGCATCGTCCCCGAGGGATTGCCGGGCGAGGCGACGATCAGACCGGCCATCTCGACCCCCTCCAGATCGGCAGGCACCGGCTGCAAGCGGTTGGCGACAGAGGTCGCAATGCCCACGGGCTGCAGGGACAGCGCTTTCAAGATTTGGCGATAGGACGGATAGCCCGGCTCGCCCAGCCCCACCCGATCGCCGGCCTCAAAAAGTGCGGTAAAGGCCAAAAGAAACGCGCCAGACGAGCCCGAGGTGACAATCACCCGCTCGGGGTTCAGATCGACGCCATACCAGCGCTTATAAAGATCCGCGATGCCGCGCCGCAGCTCTGGCAGGCCAAGCGCCATGGTATAGCCAAGGCTTTCAGACTGCATCGCCGCCGTCACCGCTTCGACCGCCACCGCAGGCGCGCCGCTGCCGGGTTGACCCACCTCCATATGGATGATGTGGCGCCCCTCGGCCTCCAGCTTTGCAGCCTCGGCCACCATATCCATCACAATAAAGGCATCCACTTGGCCTCGGCTTGATCTTCGCATTCGACACCCCCTATGCTAAGGGCTGTATGTTCCCTCACCGCGCGCAAGGTCAAGCCTGCCCGCCGCCATCAGACAAAGGTCCGCCCATGCGTTTGCCCCAGATTGCTGCCCTCCTGACCTCTGCCTGCCTGATCGCCGCCCCCGCCCTTGCCGGCGGTTTGGGCGACATGACCGATGCCGAACGCGCCGCTTTTCGCGCCGAGGTGCGCAGCTATCTGATCGAAAACCCCGAAGTCATGGTCGAGGTGATGACCGAGCTGCAAGCCCGCCAAGACCAAGCCGCCTCGGCCAATGAGGCGCAGCTTTTGGTCACCTATAAGGACGATCTGTTTGCCGACAGCCATTCTTGGGTCGGCGGCAATCCTGACGGCGACATCACGCTGGTTGAATTCATGGACTATCGCTGCGGCTATTGCCGCAAGGCCTATGAAGAGGTCGAACAACTGGTGAAAGCCGATGGCAACATCCGCTTGATTTTCAAAGAATATCCGATCTTGGGCGAAGATTCGACGATCTCGTCGCGCTTTGCCATTGCGGTGCTGCAACTGCATGGCAATGAGGCCTATAAAAAGGCGCATGACGCGCTAATCACCCTGCGCGGCAAGCCTGATGCGCCAACTTTGACCAAACTCGCCGCCGATCTGGGCTTTGACGGGGCCGAGGTGGTGGCCAAAATGGGTTCGGATGAGGTGACTGCGGTGATCGCGAAAAATCAGGATCTTGGCAGCAAAATGCAGATCTCGGGCACCCCGACCTTTGTTATTCAGGGCAGCCTGTTGCGCGGCTATGTGCCTTTGGACGGCATGCAGCAGATCGTGGCAGACGAGCGTAAAAAGGGCTGATCACGCGGGCTTGGCGGCCTCTAGCTCGGCCGCCTTTTTCTCGACCTGCTCGACAATGTGATCGACCATCGCTTCGTTGCTCAGCTTGTGGCTTTGCTTGCCGGCCAAATAAACCATGCCCGAGCCTGCACCGCCGCCGGTAAAGCCGATGTCGGTCATCAAAGCCTCGCCGGGGCCATTGACCACGCAGCCGATGATCGACAGGCTTAGGCTGGTGGTGATATGGGCCAGCCGGTCTTCAAGTGCCGAGACGGTTTTGATCACATCAAACCCCTGCCGCGCGCAAGACGGGCAAGAGATGATCGTCACACCGCGATGCCGCAGCCCCAGCGATTTCAAAATCTCGAAGCCGACCTTGACCTCTTCGACCGGATCGGCCGACAGGCTGACGCGAATGGTGTCACCAATCCCCATCCACAACAGATTGCCCAGCCCGATGGCGGATTTGACCGTGCCTGACACCAGACCACCGGCTTCGGTGATGCCCAGATGGATCGGCGCATCGGTGGCCCCTGCCAATTGCTGATAGGCGGCCGCAGCCATAAACACATCCGAGGCCTTGACCGAGATTTTATACTCGCGAAAGTCGTTATCCTCGAGCAGGCGAATATGATCCATGCCGGATTCGACCATCGCATCGGGGCAAGGCTCGCCGTATTTGTCCAGAAGATGCTTTTCCAACGACCCCGCATTGACGCCAATGCGGATTGAACAGCCATGATCCTTGGCCGCTTGCACCACATCGCGCACGCGGCGCGCATCGCCAATATTGCCCGGATTGATCCGCAGACAGGCCGCACCGGCCTCGGCGGCCTCGATGGCGCGTTTGTAGTGGAAATGGATGTCGGCCACGATTGGCACCGGCGATTCGCGCACGATTTCGCGCAGCGCGCGGGTGCTGTCTTCATCCGGCGTCGAGACCCGCACAATGTCAGCCCCCGCCACAGCGCAGCGCTGGATCTGTTCGATGGTGGCCGCGATATCGGTTGTTAGGGTGTTGGTCATGGTCTGCACCGAGATCGGCGCATCGCCGCCCACCAAGACTTTGCCCACCCTGATCTGCCGCGACACGCGCCGCTCGATGTTGCGCCAAGGGCGGATCGGGTTATGGGTCATGGCGGGCTCCTTCTGCTTTGCCTATAGATAGACATGCAAAAGCCTCGGAGCAACTGTCCGAGGCTGTTTGCAGCATAACTCTTACGGTTATTCCGAAGCAGGCGGGGTCAGACCGGCTGCATCAGCGACATTGACGAATTGCGCCAAGTCGGCGTCGCCGGAAATATCGGCAGCGGCATAGGTTTGGGTCAGCGCCTCGGCCGAAAGGGCGACGTTCTTCACCACAGCCGCCCCAGGCGAGGCCGGACCAAAGGTTTGGCCGTTGACCACGAAATAGATCGAGCCGGAATTGCCTGCCCGCAGCAAGGCCGCTTCTTGCAACTGCGGCACGGCATAACGTTCGCCTGCATTCAGGATCTTTTCAAACAGCACCGTGCCATCCGCCGCCGAGACCCGTACCCAAGACGGGCGCACCGCCAAAAGCTCGACCCCCGGCTTGGCGGCCGCAACCACCTGCACCGCATCCTCGATGGCTTGTTTGCTGCTGGTATCAGCTTCGGCGGTGGCCAGTTCGACCAGCTGCGTGCCCATCATCCGCGGATTGATTGCCGAGATCGGGCCGTCGCGCGCGATCATCACCGGAGCGGCCAAGGCCTCGGGGCGATAAAGCCGATCCAAGGGATCGGCAACCGGCGCATTGGCATCCACCGCCAACTGCTGCAAAGGCGTCGCAGCCACTGCCGGTGCAGCAGGGGTAACATTGGCCAGCGGATCAATCTCGGCCACCACCACCGGTGCTTGATCGACCGGCGCCAATTGCACGCGCTGCACCTCTTGCAGCACCGACCAAGCCCCATAGCCCAAAGCCCCGATCAAAGCGATCAGCACCGCAAAAGACCCAATTGCCCCGGGCTCGAGGCGAGAGAACAGATTTTGCCGCGGCGGAATAAAGGCGGGATTTACCTGCGCAAACGGATCACGCTCTTCCAAGGTTTGCCGCGCCCGCATTGCGGTCAGCGATGCCGAAGAGGCCGCCGCAGACATGCCATGCGCCACTTCAAACTTAGCCTCATGGCAGAACTTTGCAAAGGCCGCGTCCGGGTCCATACCCAGATAGCGCGCATAAGACCGCACATAGCCCGCAATAAACCCAGGGGTTTCAAACGCAGAGACATCGGCGTTTTCAATCGCCGCAATATAGGTGGCTTTGATCTTCAGATCGCGCTGAATATCCAGCAGGCTTTTGCCCAAAGTCGCGCGCTCACCGCGCATCAGGTCACCCAAGCGCAGCTCGAAGTCGTCAAAGCCCTTAGGCTTCATCTCTTCGGGTGCCGGAGCCGAAATTCTCCGCCCAATCATGCGATGCGCCCCATAATTGCCCGCTGCCCCTACTCAACCAAAAAACCGTTTCTGATTTTGTCTATTGACGGAAAGTTAACACAGAGCAAGCGATTCTACATATGGATAGCATGCTTAGGCCGAGATTTCGGCGCGATTCAGCGCACAGTGCTGCCACAGCTCGTCCATCGCCTTCACAAGTCGATCAATTTGCTGTGAATCATGCACCGGCGAGGGCGTAAACCGAAGCCGTTCGGTGCCGCGCGGCACGGTCGGAAAGTTGATCGGCTGCACATAAATGCCAAAGCCTTCCAGCAGCATATCGGACAAAAGCTTACAATGGATTGGGTTTCCGACATGCACAGGCACAATATGTGAGCCATGGTCGATGATCGGCAGGCCCATGCCCTTTAGCCGCAACTTAAGGATTTTGGCGTTGGTCTGCTGTTCATCGCGCAAATATTGCGCGGTTTTCAGCACCCGAACCGAGGCCGCAGCGCCTGCTGCAACCGCAGGTGGAAGCGAGGTGGTGAAGATAAAACCAGGAGCGTAAGAGCGCACCGCATCCACCATCTTGGCGCTGGCCGCGATATAGCCGCCGAACACACCATAGGCCTTGGCAAGGGTGCCGTTGATGATGTCGATTCGCCCCATCAGCCCGTCACGCTCGGCCACCCCTGCCCCGCGCGGGCCATACATGCCCACCGCATGCACCTCGTCGATATAGGTCAGCGCGTTGAACTCATCGGCCAGATCGCAGATGCCTTTGATCGGGCCAAAATCGCCATCCATCGAATAGATCGACTCAAACGCAATCAGCTTAGGCGTCGCCGGATCATCGGCCGCCAACAGCTCGCGCAGATGCGCCAGATCGTTGTGGCGGAAAATCCGCTTGGCCCCGCCATTGCGCCGCACGCCTTCGATCATCGAGGCATGGTTCAGCGCATCGGAATAGATGATCAGCCCCGGAAACAGCTTGGGCAGCGTCGAAAGCGTGGCATCATTGGCGATATAGGCCGAGGTGAAAATCAGCGCCGCTTCTTTTTGGTGCAGATCGGCAAGTTCAGCCTCAAGGCGTTTGTGATAAACCGTGGTGCCGGAAATATTGCGGGTGCCGCCCGAGCCTGCGCCCGTGGCCTCTAGTGCTTCGTGCATTGCGGCCAAAACCGCGGGGTGCTGGCCCATGCCCAGATAGTCGTTGCCGCACCAAACCGTGATATCGGCCTCGCTGCCATCGGGTTTGCGCCAGATCGCATGCGGATAGGCGCCCTGACGCCGCTCGATATCAATAAAGGTGCGATAGCGGCCTTCGCTGTGCAAATGGCCAATCGCAGTCTCAAGAGCGGCATCATAATTCATAGCAGTCTCCAGTTCCTCTTCAGCGATCTAATGCGATGGCTGAACCTTGCCTTGATGTGTATCAACAAAGGCTTGAGAAAAAGAGGGCAAATTGCCACCCCCTAGTTTTTTGGGCCGATTTCCAGCAAAAGCACGCAAGGCGACGTGGTGCTGCGCGCACTGTTGCAAGCGTCAAGCGCCGCAGTTGCCGCCGCTGCCGCATCGGGCAGATCAGACAGCGCTTTGGCCGAAGCCACCGGCGCGCCGTCTTTGATAAAGCCCTCCTCTGGGGCCGCGGCCATCGCCGCAAAGCCTTGGGAATTGGGCACAAACAGCGCCAAAGCGTCTTTGTTGCTGGCCACCAAACGCAGGGTCGCAAGCTCGGTCGCGTCTAGGAAGGGCTGCACATGCAGCGTGATCGCGCTGGCCCCAAGCGTGGTCGTCTCGGTTGCGATGTCTTGGGCCAAGGCGGGTGCCGCCAAAAGCATAAACACCGCCGCAAGATAGGTTTTTTGCATCAGAGCCTCCGGTTTTTCTGCCTTTTAGCGCAAGCCCGCAGCGCTGGACAGTCCCCGCGCCCGCGCCTAGGCTTGAATTTGCCGTGACCAAGGAGCCCCTCATGTCGCTTGACGCCGTTCTCGCCCGTATTGATGCCGACCTGCCGCAATCGCTGGACCGATTGCTGGATCTTTTGCGCATCCCGTCAATTTCCACCGACCCCGCCTTCAAGCCCGATTGCGCGCGTGCCGCCGATTGGCTGGTGGCCGAGCTGCAAGAGCTGGGGTTTGACGCCTCGGCCCGCGCCACCCCCGGCCATCCGATGGTGGTGGCCCATGGCGGCAGCGGCGACAAACACCTGCTGTTTTATGGCCATTACGACGTGCAACCCGTTGATCCGCTGTCGCTTTGGGATCGCGACCCCTTTGATCCTGAAATCCAAGACACCGCCAAAGGCCGCGTTATTCGCGCGCGGGGGGCCTCGGATGACAAGGGCCAGTTGATGACCTTTCTCGAGGCTTGTCGCGCGTGGAAAGCGATCAATGGCAGCCTTCCTGCCAAGCTTACGATCTTTTTTGAAGGCGAAGAAGAATCCGGCTCGCCCAGCCTTATTCCTTTCTTGCAAGACAATGCCGCCGAGCTGCGCGCCGATATTGCGCTGATCTGTGACACCGGGCTTTTCGCCGATACCGCCCCCGCGATCGTCACCATGTTGCGCGGTCTTTTGGGCGAGGAAATGACCATCCATGCCGCCAACAAAGACCTGCATTCGGGCATGTATGGCGGGGCTGCGCAAAACCCAATCCGGGTGCTGACCCGGATTTTGGGCAAGATGCATGACGATCAGGGCCATATCACCATCCCACATTTCTATGACGGGGTGACAGAGCTGCCGGATGCGATTCGCCAGCAATGGCAAAGCCTTGCCTTTGATCACGCGGCGT
Source organism: uncultured Pseudorhodobacter sp. (assembly GCA_913062925.1). Classification (GTDB taxonomy): domain Bacteria; phylum Pseudomonadota; class Alphaproteobacteria; order Rhodobacterales; family Rhodobacteraceae; genus Cypionkella. Next base: position 42,835 of record CAJXWJ010000016.1, read on the forward strand.
TTTTGGCAGGCGTCGGCCTGTCGGTTCCGGCAGGCGAGCAAGACCGCACCCCGCTCGAGATGATCTGGTCGCGCCCCACCGCCGAGATCAACGGCATCTGGGGCGGCTATACCGGCGACGGCTTTAAAACCGTGCTGCCGGCCGAGGCGCATGCCAAAGTCTCGTTCCGGCTGGTGGGCGATCAAGACCCCGATGCCCTGCGCAAACACTTTCGCGCTTGGGTCGAGGCGCAGCTGCCCGCCGATTGCCGCATCGAATGGAAAGACCACGGCAATTCGCCCGCAGGCGTGATGGCGATTGACGATCCGGCCTTCGAGATGGCGCGGGCGGGCCTGACCGAGGAATGGGGGCGTGCGGCGGCCTATGTCGGCTGCGGCGGCTCGATCCCAATTGCGGGCTATTTCAAGACCTATCTGGGCATGGATGCGCTGCTGATGGGCTTTGGCCGCGATGACGATCAAATCCACAGCCCGAACGAGAAATACGATCTAGAGTGTTTCCACAAAGGCATCCGGTCTTGGGCGCGTATTTTGGCGAAACTGTCATGAGCTTGCAGATCAGAGACGCGGTTGCCAGCGATCAGGCCGCTTGGCGCGGGCTGTGGCAGGGGTTTTTAGGCTTTTACGCCACCGACCTGCCCGAAGAGATCACCGCCTTTACTTGGGCGCGGCTGATCGACCCCGCGCATCCGATGACGGTGCGGCTGGCCTTTGACGGCGAGGCCCTGCTGGGCTTTGCCATTCATCACCACCATTGCTCGACTTGGGTAATGGGGGATGATTGCTATCTGGAAGATCTGTTTGTGACCGCCGAAGCGCGCGGCAAAGGCGTGGGGCGCGCGCTGATTGAAGATCTGAAAAGCCTTGCGAAATCAAAGGGCTGGAACAGGCTTTACTGGCACACTGATGAAAACAACGCCACCGCCCGCAAACTTTATGACAGCTTTGCGCCAAGCGATGGCCATATCCGCTATCGCATCCGGCTTTAGCCCTTTTGCAGCGCCGCCCGCAGCAGTTTTGCCGCCAGCAAGACAAAGGGGGCGGCGTGCATCAAAAGATCAAAGATATCAACGGGCTTCACCAGATTGCCCGCGACAAGCATCTTCAGCTTTTCCCAGATATGCGGCTCGGGGAAAAACGGTGCCAGCCCCAGCGTCAGACAGGCCAGAATCAGAAGGTTCAGCGGGATTTGGTCAAGATAGGCCATGTCAGTCCTTTGCGGTTTGGCCTTGGGTTACACCATATTCAAAACCTTGCATATGGGAAATCCGCAGAATCTGACGGGCGTTTTGCCGCAAGCCCCCAGAAACACAAAAGCCAGCCCGAAGGCTGGCGTTTTGCAAATGGCGCGGTGGACGGGGCTCGAACCCGCGACCCCCGGCGTGACAGGCCGGTACTCTAACCAACTGAGCTACCACCGCGCGATTGCTGGCTGATTAGGCGATGCGCTGGGGGGCGTCAAGCCCAAAAGCAGAGAGATCGTCCAGCAAGGCGCGGTTATTTCAGCGCCGCAGGTTTTGCTGCGAAACTGCGCGCGTGGCTGCAAGACAGAATAGAATCAAAGGCTTGAAATGCAAAAGGCCCCTGCTTGCGCAGAGGCCTTTTATGCAAATGGCGCGGTGGACGGGGCTCGAACCCGCGACCCCCGGCGTGACAGGCCGGTACTCTAACCAACTGAGCTACCACCGCCGCTTTGCCCCCGATTGCTCGGGTGTGGAGGGGTATTACGCAAGCGCCTCTGCGGCGTCAAGCGGCTTTCGTGACGGTTTTTCAACGATCTGGCGCGGGAATAAATTCGGCGTCATCTTCTGGGGGCAATTTAAAGCGGCCATGCGCCCAATCGCCAGCGCGCCAAGCCTCTTTTGCGGCCTGCAAGCGGTCTTGCGAAGAGGCCACAAAGTTCCACCAGATATAGCGCGGCCCCTCCATCGTGGCGCCGCCCAGCAGCATCAGCCGCGCGCCCTGCGGCCCTGCCTTGACCGAGATATTGTCCAAGGGGCGAAACACCAGCATCGCCCCCGCTGCATGGGTCTGCCCGCCCTGCGACACCTCGCCCGACAGAATATAGACGCCGCGGTCTTCGTGATTGTCGGGCAGCGGCAGGCTTGCGTGCGGGGCAAGCGTGGCATCGGCATAAAAGGTCTCGGTCGAAAGCGGCAAATCGACCGAGGCCCCCCATGCCGCCCCCAGAATCAGCCGCACGGTTTTGCCCTCGGCCTCGAGCAGCGGCAAAGCGCTTTGCGGGCGGTTGTGAAAGCTTGCGGGCGCATCCTCATCGGCAAGGCTCGAGGCCAGCCAGGTTTGCAGGCCAAACATCGTCAGCGGCGCCTGCCGCGCCGCGCCATCGGTGCGTTCGGAATGGGTAATGCCGTGGCCTGCGGTCATCAGATTGACCTCGCCCGGGGTGATCCAGGCATCGGTGCCCAAAGAATCGCGGTGATGCAGCGCGCCCTGCATCAGATAGGTGACGGTCGACAGGCCAATATGCGGGTGCGGGCGCACATCAATGCCCTGCCCCGTCAGAAACTCTGCCGGTCCCATCTGATCAAAGAAAATAAACGGCCCCACCATCTGCCGCTGGGTCGAGGGCAGCGCGCGGCGCACCTCGAACCCGCCCAGATCACGCGCGCGCGGGATAATCACGGTTTCAATCGCATCAATCTGCGCGCCATGCGGCACCTGCGCATCCAACAGTGGGTTCCAACTCATCGCAAAGCCTCCGGTTACTGGCGTCCAGTATAGGTCAAACCGCGGCCGATGACCCTGCGCATTTGCGCGGAGTCTTTGTGCGGTGATGCAGGGGGAGGAAATGGTGGGTCGTGACGGGCTCGAACCGCCGACATTCTCGGTGTAAACGAGACGCTCTACCAACTGAGCTAACAACCCGTGAGGCAGCGTTTAGCGGCTGGATTGGCGCGATGCAAGCGCACATTTGGGAAAAAATCATCGAAATGCAAAAAACAAAACGCGCCCCCGAAGGGACGCGTTTTTGCAGGACTGGTGGGAGATAAGGGATTTGAACCCCTGACATCTTCGATGTGAACGAAGCGCTCTACCACTGAGCTAATCTCCCACTGGGCGGCTGTTTAGCTGTCTTCGCTGACCTCTGCAAGGGCTTCATTCTCGCCCGAGGCCTTGTCGGATTTTCCCTGCATCCGCCGCAGTTTCAGCGTCATGATCGTGCCCTGATCTTCGGTGCGGCTGTTGACGATGCGGATTTTGCCCAGCTGCGGCAGATTAATCCCCTCCCCGGCTTCAAGCGCGCGCCCAAGCTCGGTCAGCGTCGCCTCGACAACGCTGCGCAGTTTATTTTTGGGCTGGTCAGTGGCAGCGGCCACGCGATCAAGCAGATCTTTGATCCGCAGCTGATCTGGGTTTGCCGCCTCTGCCGCGTCGGCAGCGGCCAGATCGGGGTCTGGTGACACAACCGACAGCGAGGCTGTGGCTTTGCGGCTGGGTTTGGTCGAGGCTTTGGTCGCCATTTTAAGCTACTCCGATGCGCTTATACTTTGGGATAGGTTATCGCCGATTGTTTCCCAAAAATAAACTGAAATATTACCCAAATGGTTAATGAAAAAGGGGCGCGTCCCTGCGGACACGCCCCCATTCGTCTATTTGCTGCAATCAATGCGCGGTGGCGCTGGCCAAATGTGGTGCCGCGGCCGCGCGCGCGATGGCGGCAGCCTCTTCGGCAGCCTCATCCCATTCGATCGGCTCGGGCTGGCGCACCAAGGCCTGACGCAGCACCTCGCGCACATTGCTGACCGGAATGATCTGCAAACCGGCTTTGACGTTGTCGGGAATCTCGGCCAGATCTTTTTCATTCTCTTGTGGAATGAACACGGTTTTGATGCCGCCGCGCAGGGCTGCCAGCAGTTTTTCCTTCAGCCCGCCAATCGGCAGCGCATTGCCGCGCAGCGTCACCTCGCCGGTCATGGCAATGTCTTTGCGCACCGCTATTCCGGTTATAACGGAAACAATCGACGTCACCATTGCCAGACCAGCCGATGGGCCATCCTTGGGGGTAGCGCCTTCGGGAACGTGAACGTGGATGTCCATCGTCTCGAACTTCGGCGGTTTCACCCCCAACTCGGGGCTGATCGAGCGCACGAATGAGGCGGCCGCATCGATGGATTCCTTCATCACATCGCCCAATTTGCCGGTGGTCTTCATCCGCCCCTTGCCCGGCAGGCGCAGCGCTTCGATCTGCAACAGATCACCCCCGACCGAGGTCCAGGCAAGGCCTGTGACCACGCCGACCTGATCGGTCTGCTCGGCAAGCCCGTAGTGATAGCGTTTCACTCCCAGATAGGATTCAAGCGAATCTTCTGTAACTTCAACCACTTTCGCGGTTTTCTTCACAATTTGGGTGACCGCTTTGCGCGCCAGTTTGGCGATCTCACGTTCCAGATTCCGCACCCCCGCCTCGCGGGTATAGGTGCGGATCATTTCGGTCAAAGCGCCATCGGTGACAGAGAATTCACCCTTTTTCAGCGCATGGCCTGCGATTTGTTTCGGCACCAAATGGCCCTTGGCGATTTCGCGCTTTTCATCCTCGGTATAGCCCGACAGGCTGATGATCTCCATCCGGTCAAGCAAAGGCCCGGGCATGTTGTAAGAATTCGCCGTGGTGATGAACATCACGTTCGACAGGTCGTATTCGACCTCGAGGTAGTGGTCGACGAAGGTCGAGTTTTGTTCAGGATCCAAAACCTCGAGCATGGCGCTGGCAGGATCGCCGCGGAAATCTTGGCCCATCTTGTCGATTTCATCCAACAAGATCAGCGGGTTGTTGGTTTTGGCCTTTTTCAGCGCCTGAATGATCTTACCGGGCATCGAGCCGATATAGGTGCGGCGGTGGCCCCTGATTTCAGATTCGTCGCGCACACCGCCCAGCGAGATGCGGATAAACTCGCGCCCCGTGGCCTTGGCAACCGAGCGGCCAAGCGAGGTTTTGCCAACGCCCGGAGGGCCGACAAGACACAGGATCGGGCCTTTAAGCTTGGTCGATCGCGCCTGCACCGCCAGATATTCGACGATGCGTTCTTTCACCTTTTCAAGGCCATAGTGATCGGCATCCAGCACCTTTTGCGCGGCACCTAGATCTTTTTTCACCCGGCTTGATACGCCCCAAGGCACACCCAGCAGCCAATCCAGATAGTTGCGCACAACCGTGGCTTCCGCGCTCATCGGGCTCATGGATTTCAGCTTTTTCAGCTCTGCCTCGGCCTTTTCGCGCGCCTCTTTTGAAAGTTTGGTGGCCTTGATCCGCGCCTCAAGCTCGGCCAATTCATTCTGACCATCTTCGCCGTCGCCCAGTTCTTTCTGGATCGCCTTCATCTGTTCGTTCAGATAATATTCGCGCTGAGTGCGCTCCATCTGCGATTTGACGCGGGTTTTGATCTTTTTCTCGACCTGAAGCACCGACATTTCGCCCTGCATCTGGCCATAGACTTTTTCAAGCCGTTCGGCGACGTTCAGGGTTTCCAGCAGGTCTTGCTTCAGCGCGACATCAACGCCCAGATGGCCTGCAACCAGATCGGCCAAACGCGCAGGTTCGCGAGTTTCCGAGACGGCCGAAAGCGCCTCTTCGGGGATGTTTTTCTTGATCTTGGAATAGCGTTCAAATTCATCTGCCACCGCGCGCACCATTGCGTCAGAGGCGTCTTGATCGCCAGAAACCTCGGTCAAGGCTTCGGCCTGCGCTTCAAAGAAATTTGCATTTTCGACGAATTTGGTGATTTTGACGCGGGTTTTACCCTCGACCAGCACTTTTACGGTGCCATCGGGCAATTTCAGCAGTTGCAGCACATTGGCCAACACGCCCACGGGATAGATGCCGTCGGCCGCAGGGTCATCAACCGAAGGGTCGATCTGGCTGGAGAGCAGAATTTGTTTGTCATCGGCCATCACATCTTCGAGGGCGCGCACGGATTTCTCGCGGCCCACAAAAAGCGGCACGATCATATGCGGAAACACCACGATATCGCGCAGCGGCAGAACCGGATAGCTGGTGAAGGAGGTCTGGCTCATCTGTTTGTCCTTATCTGGCAGGAAGGTTGGCCCCGTTGATCGGCAGCGTGCCTTCCCCTCTTTGGCAATCTTATCTGGTGTCGCGATGGGCAGGAGTCAACCTGCCCTTTAGGCCAGATCATGATCCTGTGATGACGCAGGAGCAAGGGCGCAATGCGGCGGATTTAACATGAAGCCGCAGCAATGCGTTTACCATCTGGCATCAAAGCGGCTCGATATCACCCTGGGCGCGCTGCGCGTGAAAGCTGGCAACAAAGGCCGAAAGCTGGCCCGCAGCAATCGCGTCGCGCAGGCCCTGCATCAGATCTTGGTAGTAGTGCAGGTTGTGCCAGGTCAGCAGCATCGAGCCGATGATTTCTTGCGCGCGGATCACATGATGCAGATAGGCGCGCGAATAATTGCGGCAGCAGGGGCAGCTGCAAGCCTCGTCCAAGGGGCGCGGGTCATCCATATGGCGGGCGTTTTTCAGATTGACCTGACCGCGACGGGTCCAGCCCTGCGCTGTGCGCCCCGAGCGCGAGGGCAGCACGCAGTCCATCATATCAATGCCGCGCTCGACAGCGCCCACGATGTCGTCGGGCTTGCCAACACCCATCAGATAGCGCGGCTTGTCCTGCGGCAGCATCTCGGGGGCGTAATCAAGCACGCCAAACATCGCCTCTTGCCCCTCGCCCACCGCAAGGCCGCCGACGGCATAGCCATCAAAGCCGATCTCGGTCAGCGCCTTGGCTGACTGTTCGCGCAAATCGCGGGTGACACCGCCTTGTTGAATGCCAAACAGCGCATGGCCCGGACGATCGCCAAAAGCATCGCGCGAGCGTTGCGCCCAGCGCATCGACATCTGCATAGATTTCGCCACCGTGGCCTCGTCTGCCGGCAAAGCGGGGCATTCGTCAAAGCACATCACGATGTCTGAACCCAGCAGCTTTTGAATCTCCATGCTGCGTTCGGGCGACAGCATGTGTTTCGAGCCGTCAATATGCGAGGAAAACTTGACGCCCTCTTCGGTCAGCTTGCGCAAAGAGGCCAGGCTCATCACCTGAAAGCCGCCTGAATCGGTCAGAATCGGGCGATCCCAGTTCATGAACTTGTGCAAGCCGCCCAGCTTGGCGATGCGCTCGGCGGTGGGGCGCAGCATCAGATGATAGGTATTGCCCAGCAAAATATCGGCCCCCGTGGCGCGCACGCTTTCGGGCATCATCGCCTTGACGGTGGCGGCGGTGCCCACGGGCATGAAGGCCGGTGTGCGGATCTCGCCGCGCGGGGTGCTGATCACGCCGGTGCGGGCGCGGCCATCTGTGGCGTGAAGCGCAAAGCTGAAGGCCTTTGGCATGGAAGCTCCTGTCTTTTGTTGCCCTTTTGCGGGATTGAGGGCAGAAAGTGAAGGGGCAAGCCATGCAGCCTTTGTGAGAGTATGTTATGTTACCAGTGAAACGCCAGATTGTGCGGCTGTCTTCTGACGATCGCAGACGCAAAATTGCCGAAGCCGCGCTCAGCTGCCTGCAAGAGGTTGGCCATTCGGGGCTGACCGCGCGCAGGGTGGCAGCGACGGCGGGGATGTCCTTGGGACATATAACCTATCATTTCAAGGACATGGCACAGGTGCTGACCGAGGCCTTTGATTTGGCCGCGCAGAGGGTACAGGCCGCAGGCCAAGCCGCACTGGCACAAAGCGGCGGCACGGCGGCCGAGCGCTTGGATCGCTATCTGCGTGCAGGCTTTGACAGCACCTTGATGACGCCTGCGCAGTTGCGGCTGCGGGTGGATATGTGGTCAGCGGCCCTGATGCGCCCCGAGGTCGCCCAGATCGAGCGCGATCTTTACACCGCACAGCGCGCCACCATCGAAAGTTTGTTGGATCAGATGGCCGCCAATTACGCCACCGACCGCATTCCAGCCGTTGCCGATATGATTATGGCAACGCTGGATGGCCTGTGGCTGGATTGGCTGCGGCGCGGCGATGAGGCTGCCGTGCGCAACGGGCTTGACGGTTGTGTGTTGTTCGCACGGCTGCGCTTGGGCGGCAGCTGATCAGCCACGCCCGCGCAAAGCATCACGCAGCACGCCCAGCACCACATCCGAAGGCACATCGCTTGCCACAAAAGCCTCGCCAATGCCGCGCGCAAGGATAAAGCGCAGCTTGCCGTCGACGACCTTTTTGTCTTGCCCCATCAGCGCCAAAAGCGCCTCGGCATCCGGCAGATCGCCTTGGATGTCAGCCAGATCGACCTTCATGCCCATGGCGCGCAGATGGGCGCGCACGCGGCTTGGTGCCTCTTGCGAACAAAGGCCCAAGCGTTGGCTCAGTTCAAACGCCAGCGCGCAGCCAATAGCCACGCCCTCGCCGTGCAGCAACCGCTCGCCATAGCCCGTGGCCTTTTCCAGCGCATGGCAAAAGGTATGGCCCAGATTCAGCAGCGCGCGCTCTCCCTCTTCGGTCTCATCGCGGCTGACGATGCCCGCCTTCATCTCGACCGAGCGTTTCACCGCATATTGCCGCAACGCTGCATCGCCCTTGGCCATGGTCGGCGCGTTTGTCTCAAGCCAGTCGTAAAAGGCAGCATCGCCCAAAAGGCCGTATTTAACCACCTCGCCGTAGCCTGCCAGAAAATCGCGCGGCGCAAGCGTGCCCAGCACATCAATATCGGCCAGCACAAGGCTGGGTTGGTGAAAGGCCCCGACAAGGTTCTTACCCTGCGGCGTGTTAATCCCAGTCTTGCCGCCAACCGAGCTGTCCACCTGCGCCAGCAGCGTCGTGGGGATCTGCACAAAGCGCACGCCACGCCGCAAAATCGCCGAGGCAAAGCCGATCAGATCGCCGACCACGCCGCCGCCCAAGGCCACCACCACATCGCGCCGCTCGATCTTTTGTTCAAGCAGCCATTCGGTGGCGCGCGCCAGTTGCGCCCAACCCTTCGAGCTTTCACCCGCAGGCACGGTCAGCGCGGTCATCGTGATGCCGCGCGCCTCGAGCGCAGAGGCCAGCGTCATCAGATGCAGCGCGGCCACCGTGTCATCGGTGATCACGGCCACCTTTTTGCGGTGCAACAGCGGCGCAATATGCTCTGCCGCCTGCCCCAAAAGCCCCTGACCAATGCGCACCTGATAGCTGCGTGTGCCCAGATCGACGTTGATGGTATCAAGGCTCATCTTAGGTCCTTTCCAGAACATCAGGCCGGGTCAAAAGGCTTTCGACCACACGCGCGGCCATGTCTTCAACCGTCAGATCAGCAGAGGAATCCACCGCCAGATCAGCCTCTTGGTAAAACGGCATCCGCGTCTCATATAGCGCGCGCAGGGTTTGATAGGGGTTGGCCGTGCGCAGCAAGGGCCGCGTCGATTTATGCCGCACCCGCGCCCAAAGCACATCCAGATCGGCGCGCAACCAGACCGAGACGCCAGTGCTGCGGATCAGGCTGCGGTTGGTCTCTGACAAAAACGCCCCACCCCCTGTTGACAGCACACAAGGTGCCCCGTGCAACAGCCGGTTCAGCACCTCGGTTTCGCGGGCACGAAAAAACGGCTCGCCGTCACGCTCGAAGATTTCGGCAATCGAGCGGTCCGCCGCGCGGGTGATTTCTTCGTCCGAATCAAGGAAGGGCGCGCCCAAAGCGCGTGCAAGGGCTGTGCCGACAGCGGTTTTCCCCGCCCCCATCATGCCCACCATCACAATTGTTTTCTTTAGTCCAAGCATAAAAGTCCCTGCATGCCTTGGCGTTTACCGCAAAAGGGGCGGCAGATTGCCCAAGCAAATCTTATTTCCCTGAATGGCGTGAACTTGGCGCAAATGCCATATATATTCGCACCAGACGGGAAATCCGTTGCGAGGATGAAACACCAAGACGTCACGGCGGCCTGCTGTTGGTGGCGCGAAAGGCAGTGGACTATGGGCTATGTGATCAAACTGGTGGTGGCGGTCGCGGTGCTTGGGCTGATTGGTCTGAGTGGCTATGCTTATCTGGCGGATCTGGCCCCTGTGCCTGTCGAGATGAAACTTCCTGTGGTGTTGCATGGCGAATAAACCTGCGTCGGTCTGGGCGGTACTGGCGCTTGCAGGCGTCTTGCCCACTTTGGCACAGGCCGAGGGCAAGCCGCTTTCGGTGATCGGCTGGTTGTCGCAATCGGTGGCGCTGTCCGAACGCAAGGCGGCAAGCGATCCCGCGCGCAGCCAGGCCAATCTGCCGGCCGTGCGGGGCGAGGCCCCGGTCAGCAGTGGGGCTGTGCCTGCGGTGGTGGCGACCACGGTTTTGGGCAAGCCCTTGCTGGACGCGGTGGGGCTTTTGCCGCCCGCGGTCACCGGGTTTCCGGCCAATCTGTGGGGCATCGGCAAAAGCGCCGAGATTGCCAGCCAGATCAGTCAAATCGGCGAAGACAGCCTGCCTGCGCTGCGCTCTTTGCTGGTGACGCTTTTGCTGGCCGAGGCACAAGCGCCGATTGATTCGACCGGCGGCGGTGGTTTGCTGTTGGCGCGGATCGACAAGCTTTTGGCGATGGGGGCGCTGGATCAGGCGCAAGCGCTGATTGATGCGGCAGGTGCGGATGCCAATGCCGAACTGTTTCGCCGCAGCTTTGACGTAAGCCTGCTGACAGGCGATGAGAATCAGGCCTGCACCTTGCTGAAATCGGCAGCCTCGCTGTCGCCGACCCTGACGACGCGGGTGTTTTGCTTGGCGCGGCAAGGCGATTGGACCGCAGCGGCGCTGACGCTGCGCACAGCCCAAGCCTTGGGCAAAATCTCGCCCGCCGAAGACAGCCTGCTGACGCGGTTTTTAGACCCTTCGCAATTTGACAGCGACGAGATCCCGCCTGCGCCCAAGCCGGTGACGCCGCTGGTCTGGAAGATTTACGATGCGCTTGGCCAAACCATCCCGACCTCGACCCTGCCCACGGCTTTCGCGCGCGCCGATCTGTCCGATCACGCCGGATGGAAGGCGCAGATAGAGGCTGCCGAGCGATTGGCGCGGGTGGGCGCGATCACGCCAAACGTCCTGCTGGGGCTTTACACCGACCGCGCGCCTGCGGCCTCGGGCGGGGTTTGGGACCGTGCCGATGCGTTTCAGCGGCTGGATGCGGCACTGACGCGCGGCGATCTGACGGCGGTCGAGCAGCGCCTGCCGCTGGCCTATGCGCGGATGAAAGATGTCGAGCTGGAGGTGCCCTTTGCCATGCTGTTTGCCGGACGGCTGGCGCGGCTGACACTGACGGGGGATGCGGCGCGGATTTCCTATGAGCTTGGGCTTTTGTCGAATGAATACGAACGCTTGGCCAAGGCAAACCCCAATCTGACCGATGCGCGCGATCGGTTCTTGGCGGGTCTTGCGGCGGGATCTGTGCAGGACCTGACCGCGCCTGACAGCATGGCCCGCGCGATTGCGCCTGCCTTCACAGCCCCCACATTGCCCGAAGATATTGCCGAACTTGTGGCGCAAAAGCGCATCGGCGAGGCGATTGTGCAGGCGATTTTGCGGGTTGGCACCGGGCTTCAGGGCGATCTGTCAAAGGTATCAGAAGGCATCGCCACGCTGCGGGTGCTGGGGCTAGAGGATGTCGCGCGGCGCACCGCATTACAGGTGATGCTACTAGAGCGGCGCGGCTGATGGCGATGGCGATGGGCGGGCCTGCCACGGATGCGCTGTGGATCTCGGGGTTTTTGGCCGCCGCTGCCGCTGATCTGGGGGCCGCGCGCAACACACAGCTGGCTTACGGCCGCGATCTGTTGGATTTTCTGGGCTGGTTGGAACGGCGCGCCGCAGGGCTTGGCACCGCCAGCCGCGCCGATGTCGAAGACTATCTGATCTATTGCGAGGCGCAGGGCCTGTCCAAAGCCACCCGCGCGCGCAGACTTTCCGCGATCCGCCAGCTTTACCGCTTTGCGCTGGAAGAGGGCTGGCGCAAGGAAAATCCCGCCTTGCAGCTTAAAGGCCCGGGGGCGGCGAAATCCCTGCCCAAAACCCTAAGCCTGACCGAGGTGGACCGGATTTTGGCGGCGGCGGCCGTGTATGGCCGCAGCCCTGCCGACCACTTGCGCAATCGCGCGCTGTTGAACCTGCTTTATGCCACCGGCATGCGGGTCTCCGAATTGGTCACCCTGCCCTTGGCGGCGGTGCGCGGCGATCCGCAGATGATCTTGGTCAAGGGCAAGGGCGACAAGGAACGGCTGGTGCCTTTGTCCCCCCCTGCGCGCGATGCTCTGCGCGATTGGCTGGCGCATCTGGACGCCGAGGCCGACGGCGCGCGCAAAGCCGGCAAGCCTGCATCAAAGTTCCTGTTTGCCGGACCGGGCGCCGAGGGGCATTTGACGCGGCAGCATTTCTATCTGCTTATCAAAGACATCGCGGTGGCGGGGGGGGTGTCGCCTGCTTTGGTGACACCGCACACCCTGCGCCACGCCTTTGCCACCCATCTGCTGGCAGGCGGGGCTGATCTGATGGTAATCCAGACCCTGCTCGGTCATGCCGATGTCGCCACCACCG
>CAJXWJ010000017.1 GCA_913062925.1 uncultured Pseudorhodobacter sp.
GCATTTTCCGCACCAAGCGCCGCTTGGATCGTGCGATGGTCAAGGCGGCTTGGGGCGGGGCCACCGATGCCGATGTGATCGTGTTCTTGATCGAGGCGCACCGCGGTCTGACCGAAGGCGCGCAAAGCATCGTTGACCGGATGCGCGACGAGCTGCCAAAAGATCGCCCGGTTGCGCTGGCCATCAACAAGATTGACCGTGTGAAGGCGGATGTGCTGCTGGCGATGGCCGAAAAGCTGAACGAGGCCTATCCCTTTGTGAAGACCTTTATGATCTCGGCCGAAAAGGGCTATGGCGTGCAGGATCTGCGCAGCTGGCTGGCCAGCCAGATCCCGGCGGGCCCTTGGTTCTATCCGGAAGATCAGATCGCCGATCTGCCGATGCGGATGATCGCGGCTGAAATCACCCGCGAAAAGCTGACCCTGCGTCTGCACGAAGAGCTGCCCTATCAGCTGACCGTGGAAACCGAGGCTTGGCACGATAAGAAAGACGGCTCGACCCGGATTGATCAGATCGTCTATGTCGGCCGCGATGGTCACAAGGGCATTGTCTTGGGCAATAAGGGCGAGACCATCAAGGCAATTGGGCAATCTGCCCGCGCCGAGATTTCCGAGTTTCTGGACCGCACCGTGCATTTGTTCTTGCAGGTCAAAGTCCGCCCGAATTGGGAAAACGAGCCCGAGCGCTATTCCGAAATGGGGCTGGAGTATAAAGACGGCGACGCATGACCGCCAAGCTGACCGCTGATCTTTGGGTTTCGGCCTATCTGACGCGTTTGCGGTTGGCGGATATTCCTGTCTATGTCACCGCGCGCGGCGATGCGACGGCGGGGGCGGTTTTGGTGAAAGTGGCCTTGCTGAACGGCCAAGCCCGCGCCTTTCAACGCTCGTTTGATCTGATGGCAGATGCGCGGGTTTGGGTGACCTTGGCCGAAGGGCCAGAGCCAGAGGTCGACGCGCTGTTGCAGCGTCAACGCGCGCGCGATCCTGATCTGTGGGTGCTGGAGTTGGAAGACCGCCAAGGCCGCACCCTGCTGGATCAAGAGGGTCTAAGCTGATGGCGCAGCCGCAACTGATGGGTGTCTGATGGAATGGCGCGATCAGGGGGCGGTTTTGTCGATGCGCCTGCACGGCGAAACCTCGGCGATCATCGAGGTTTTTACCGCGCAGCATGGCCGGCATTCTGGTGTGGTGCGGGGCGGGGCCTCGCGGCGGATGGCGGCGACCTTGCAGCCCGGCACGCAGGTTGATGTCACCTGGCGCGCGCGGCTGGACGAGCAGATTGGCAGCTACCGGGTTGAACCTGTGCAAAGCCGTGCTGGGGTCTTGTCGGATCGGTTGGCGCTTGCGGGGCTGAATGCCACCTGTGCGATGTTGCAAACAGCCCTGCCCGACCGCGAGCCGCATCCGCAGCTGTATCGCGCCTCGGTTGCCTTGTTGGATGCTTTGCAGGCCAGCGCCGATTGGCCGCTGACCTATCTGCGCTGGGAAATGCAGCTGCTGGAAGAGCTGGGCTTTGCGCTGGATCTGCGGCGCTGTGCGGTGACGGGCAGTCGCGAAGATCTGGCCTTTGTCAGCCCGAAAACCGGACGCGCCGTGTCGCGCGGGGCGGCGGGGGATTGGGCGGCGCGCCTGCTGCCGCTGCCGCCGATGCTGCTGGGGCAGGGGCCTGCAACCCCTGCGGAATTGGCGCAAGGCTTTGCGCTGACAAGCCATTTTCTGACCAAAGGCTTCGAGCCTTTGCTGAACGGCAAACCCCTGCCCGAAGCGCGCAGCCGCCTGCTGGCTTTGCTTTTGCCCAAAAACTAGTCGCGGAAAGGCGGGCGATGTCGCCTTCTTGGCAGATCGCTTGCGGGGAAGGCGGCAGGTTGCAGCATGGCTTTGCGATATCAACCCATTTCCCTGCGTCATGCGGGCACCCCGAAACTGCAGCATTTCGCCTTGCTTGCAGGGATGGAGGCGGCGGTGCGGGGCACGTTGATCTCGACCATTCCGATTGCGGTTTATGATGCCTTTGGCTCGGCGCAAAATCTGTCGACGGTCTATTTCACCGCCGGTGTGATCACGCTGTTCTGGGGCCTTTTGGTGCCGCGCTTGACGCAGATCTGGCCGCGCCGCTTTGTCTATTCGGGCGGCTGTCTGCTGTATCTGGTGGCGATGGGGCTGTTTATGCTGGGCACGCCCGTGACCGTGCCGCTGGCGATTTTGACGATGAGCATGTCGACCGTCACCTGTTTTGTCTGCTTTAACGCCTATGTGCTGGATTATGTGCCGCGCCCCGATCTGGGGCGGACGCAAAGCCTTCAGATGGTCTATGCCGCCGCACCTTGGGCCTTGGGGCCGCTGAGTGGCGTGTGGATGCGGCATTATTGGGCGCCGCTGCCCTTTATTGTGGCGGGGTTTTTCGCATTGGCTTTGCTGGTGACCTTTTGGTTTTTGCGGCTGGGCAACGGCAAGCAGATTGCCCGCGCCAAAGGGCCTGCGGTGAACCCGCTGGCCTATCTTGCGCGGTTTTTTCAGCAACCCCGGCTGATTGCGGGTTGGTTGTTTGCGGTGATCCGCAGCTGTGGCTGGTGGGTCTATGTGGTTTATGTGCCGATTTTCTGTATTGAAAGCGGGCTGGGTGACAAGCTGGGCGGCACGATCTTGTCGATCTCGAACGCCACACTGTTGCTGTCGCCCTTTATGGCCTCTTGGGCGCGGCGGCGGTCGGTGCGGGTGGCGCTGCGGCTGGCGCTGGGCTATTGCGCGCTGCTGTTTTGCTTGGCCACGGCCACGGCTGGCGCGCCTGTGGTGACGGTGGCTTGCCTGTTTCTAGGCTCGTTTGGGCTGGTGATGCTGGATGTGGCGGGGGGCTTGCCGTTTATGATGGCGGTGAAACCGTCAGAGCGGTCAGAGATGGCGGCGGTCTATTCCAGTTTCCGCGATGTCTCGGGGATTGCGACGCCGGGCATGGCTTGGCTGGTGCTTTGGGTGGCACCGCTGAACTTTATCTTTGCGGCCTCGGGGCTGGCTTTTGCCGGGGCTTTTGCGATTGCGGGCCGCTTGCACCCGCGCTTGGGCGCGCTGCGGCCCTCGCGCGGGGGGACTTAAGCTTCGTCCAGCAAGCGCCGCGCGATCACCTGCGCCTGAATTTCGGCAGCACCTTCGAAGATGTTCAGGATGCGGGCATCGCACAGAATGCGGCTGATCTGATATTCCAGCGCAAAGCCGTTGCCGCCGTGGATTTGCAAGGCGTTGTCGGCACAGGCCCAAGCCACCCGCGCGCCCAAAAGCTTGGCCATGCCTGCCTCTAGGTCGCAGCGTTTGTCGTGGTCTTTTTGCCAAGCGCTGAAATAGGTCAATTGCCGCGCGATCATGATCTCGACCGCCATCATCGCCAATTTGCCGGCGATACGGGGAAATTCGATCAGGGACTTGCCGAATTGCTTGCGGTCTTCGGCATAGCGCAGCCCGACCTCTAGCGCCGATTGCGCCACACCAATCGCGCGCGCGCCGGTCTGGATGCGTGCGGATTCAAAGGTTTGCATCAGCTGTTTGAAGCCTTGCCCTTCGACCCCGCCCAAAAGGTTCTCGCCCTTGACCGCAAAGCCGTCGAAGGCGAGTTCGTATTCTTTCATGCCGCGATAGCCCAGCACCTCGATTTCGCCGCCGGTCATGCCGGGGGTGGGGAAAGGCGCGGCATCGGTGCCGGGCAGCTTTTCGGCCAGAAACATGCTCAGGCCTTTGTAGTCGCTGGTCGCAGGGTCGGTGCGCGCCAGCAGGGTCATCACATGGGTGCGCGCGGCATGGGTGATCCAGGTTTTGTTGCCGGTGACGGTCCAATTTTCGCCATCGCGCACCGCTCTGGTGCGCAGGGATCCCAGATCCGAGCCGGTGTTGGGTTCGGTGAACACCGCGGTGGGCAAAGTTTCGCCGCTGGCCAGTTTCGGCAGCCAGTGCGCCTTTTGCGCCTCGGTGCCGCCGCAAAGGATCAGCTCGGCTGCGATTTCGGTGCGGGTGGCCAGCGACCCCACCCCGATATAGCCGCGCGACAGTTCTTCGCTGACCACCACCATCGCGGCTTTGCTTAGGCCAAGGCCGCCAAATTCTTCGGGAATGGTCAGGCCAAACACCCCCATTTCGGCCAGCTGATCGACGATCTGCATCGGGATCAGCTCGTCGCGCAGGTGCCAGCCATGGGCATGCGGCACCACCTCGTCATCGGCAAAGCGGCGGAAGGTGTCGCGGATCATCTCGAGCTCGGCGTCCAAGCCCGAAGCGCCAAAGGTGGCGCGGCCGTGGTTGTCGCGCATGCAGGCCACAAGCGCCATGCGGGCGGCAGCGGTATTGCCTTGGGCCATAAGGCAAGCCGCCGCCGCGCCGGGCGCATCAGGGGTCAGGCGCAGGTCCTGCAGCCGCGCAATTTCCCCCTGAGACATCGAAACACCGCCGTAGATCTGGCACAGGTATTCGCCAAAGCCGATCTGTAGCAGCAAGGCCTCCATCCGGCCAAAGCTGCCCTCGGCCTGCAACCGCCCCGCCCAAGCCTGCATCTGGCGCAGGGCTTCGACATAGGTTGCCAGCCAAGACAGGCTATGGGCGGCAAATTGATGCTGTTCCAAAGCCGCGGGCGAGATCCGGCCATCGCGGGTGACCATGGCGCGCAAATTCTCGCGGCCTTGCTGAAACAGCGCGTCGATTTCAGGCAAAGTGGCGGCGGTCAGCGCCAGCACATCGGCTAGGATCGGGGAGTCAGCGGGCAATGCGCCATCGTGAGCCATGGTCAGACCTCAAAGATTCTGCAGTTGCGAAAGGGGTAAAGCCTTCGCAGTCGCAGCGCAATATCCTTTCGCCAAAAGGTTCAAAAAAGTTCTAAAGTGTCGCAGCCGTTATGACATGCCCTGACATTGCGCCACCAGTTGCGGCAGGCTGTCGGCGGGAACCACCTGAAATTCGGCACGATAAAGCAAGCTGTCGCCCTGCCAGCTTTCAAACCGCCACAGCCCGATTTGCAGCTCTTCGGGCAGTTCGAAGCTGAAACCGTTAAAGCGGTCGGGTTTGGCGGGGATGTCAGCGTAATAGACATCAGGCTTGGCCTGATTGGGCCGATAGGTCAGATTTCGCACGCCAGCCAAAGCATGCTCGGGTTGGAACACCACGCCAAAAGACACGCCAATGGCGGCTGGCACGGCTTGCTGATCGAAGCGAAGCTTTGGCAAGGCCTTGGCTTGATTGATAAAGCCATCAGAAATCTGGGCGGCGGTTGTGCGGTCTGTGATGCGCGGGCTGCACATCACCTGTGCCGCAAGTTGCGCAATCTGAGCCGAGTGCTGCGGCGCAGGCGTGGTGCCAGCCGCCGCAAGGCTGCTGCAAACCGTCAAAGCGATGATTAAGATCTTGCGCATTGTTCTCTCCACTCCATCCCCTCACCAGAAACCTGTCGCGAGCGTGGGTCAAGCCTTTCCCTTGGCGCGGGCTTGCGTCACAAGGCCTGCAAAAGGAGACAGCGATGCAGAGTGTTATGGCGGGGCTATCGCTCCATGCGTTCTGGGCGGCGGTTTTGGTGACGCTGGCGGCGGGCTTTGTCAAAGGCGCGATTGGCTTTGCGATGCCTTTGATCATGGTCTCGGCGTTTTCGTCGTTCTTGCCGCCAGAGCTGGCCTTGGCGGGGCTGATCTTGCCGACGCTGGTGACCAATCTGTCGCAAGCCTTTCGGCAAGGTTGGCGTCCGGCTTTGGCTTCGGCGCGCAAATATCATCGCTATTTGATCGGCACGGTGGTGTTCATCGTGATCTCGGCGCAGTTTGTGCGGCTGCTGCCGCAGGCGGTGTTGCTGACGGCTTTGGGGATCTTGATCACCGGATTTGTGCTTTATCAATTGTCGGGCGCGCGGCTGCATATCGCGCCGCGCTGGCGCAGCGCTGTTGAATGGTGCGCGGGCGTGATCGGCGGGCTTTATGGCGGGGTGTCAGGCATCTGGGGGCCGCCGCTGATCGTTTATCTGCTGGCGATCAAGGCCGAGAAACAGGAAACCATCCGCGTGCAAGGCGTGGTGTTTTTGATCGGCGCAGTGGTGCTGGCAAGCGCGCATCTGCAGTCGGGGGTGCTGAACGCCGCAAGTCTGCCGTTTTCGGCCGTGCTTGTGCTGCCGGCTGTTGTGGGGATGCTGCTGGGCTATGCGGTGCAAGATCGCTTGGATCAGCGGCGGTTTCGGCGCTGGACGCAGATATTGCTGCTGCTGACAGGGCTGAACCTGCTGCGCCGGGCTTTTGGCGTTTAAGCCGGGCGTAAAAAAGGGGGCCGCATTGCCTGCGACCCCCGGTTTCGTTTGCGTGCAGATCAGCCGATTGCGGCGGCTTTTACATCGGCGTCGATGAAGGGCAGGTATTGGCCGAAATTCTCGGCAAACATGCCAACCAGCTTTTGCGCTTGCGCATCATAGGCCGCCTTGTCGGCCCAAGTCGCGCGCGGGTCCAACAGCGTGCTGTCCACGCCAGCCACAGCCACCGGCACGTCAAAGCCAAAGTTCGGATCGCGGCGGAACTGGCCTGCTGCAAGCGAGCCGTCAAGCGCGGCTGTGAGCAAAGCCCGCGTCGCCTTGATCGGCATCCGCTTGCCGGTGCCAAAGGCGCCGCCGGTCCAGCCGGTGTTGACCAACCAGCACGACGCGCCATGTTTGGCGATCTTTTCTTGCAACAGCTTGCCGTAAACCTCGGGCCGGCGTGGCATGAAGGGCGCGCCAAAGCAGGTTGAAAACGTCGGGGTGGGCTCGACAATGCCGCGCTCGGTCCCCGGAGTTTTCGAGGTGAAGCCGGACAAAAAGTGATACATCGCCTGCGCTGGGGTCAGCCGCGCAATCGGCGGCAAGACGCCATAGGCATCACAGGTCAGCATGATCACATTCTTAGGAAAGCCGCCCATGCCGGTCGCAGAGGCATTCGAGATATACTCGAGCGGATAGGCGCAGCGCATGTTCTGCGTCAGGCTTGCGTCGTCGAAATCAAGCTCCAGTGTTTCGGGATCAAACACCATATTTTCAACCACAGTGCCGAATTTCGAGGTGGTGCCATAGATTTCAGGCTCTGCCTCGGCCGAGAGGTTGATGGTTTTCGCATAGCAGCCGCCTTCAAAGTTGAAGGTGCCGCGGTCCGACCAGCCGTGTTCGTCATCGCCGATCAGGGTGCGGGCAGGGTCTGCCGAAAGCGTGGTTTTGCCGGTGCCCGACAGGCCAAAGAAAATCGCCGTATCGACCGGATTGCCAATCGCGTGATTGGCCGAGCAATGCATCGGCATCACGCCTTTTTCGGGCAGCAGATAGTTCAGCAGCGTGAACACCGCCTTTTTGTTTTCACCAGCATAGGCGGTATTGGCGATCAGGATCATCTTTTTGTCAAAGTTCAGCGCGATCACCGTCGAGGTGCGGCAGCCGTGCTTGGCAGGATCGGCCTCAAAGCTGGGGCAGTTCACGATGGTCCAATCTGGCACAAAGCTGTCCAGCTCGGCGCGCTCGGGACGGCGCAGCATGTGGCGGATGAACAGGCCGTGCCAAGCAAGCTCGGTCACCACCCGCACATCCAGACGGTGGACAGGATCAGCGCCCCCAAACAGGTCTTGCACGAAGTAATCGCGGCCCTTCATGTGGTCCAGCATATCGGCATGCAGCCGGTCAAAGGCGTCAGGCGCCATCGGCGCGTTGTTTTCCCACCAGATCGAGCCTTCCACCGAAGGGGTGCGCACCACGAATTTGTCTTTCGGCGAGCGGCCGGTAAATTGCCCCGTGGTACACAAAAATGCGCCACCCTTGCCCAGGGTGCCTTCGCCGCGCCGCACCGCGGCCTCGACCAGCGCCGGCTCGATAGAGTTATAATAGACGTTTCCCAAGCCAACAAAGCCTTGGTCTTGCAACCGCTGCGCAGGGTTCACACGTCCATTTGTCATTCTATCCGCTCCCATTTTCGCCAAAATTTAGCGAGTTTTCTCAGATTAAAGCGCGCCCGGGCCAAGGGCGCATGGCAGGGGGCGAAGGGCCGTCCCCTATAAGGGCGCTATAACATGGAGATTTTCGGGGGAATAGGACGCTTTGGCACAGTTAGCGCAACCATTTTCAGGTTAGCGCAATCAATGTCTAAAACTATCCTTATGTGCGGCAAATTAGTCATTCGTAGAGAAATTAATTCTCAAATGGAGAGATAATGGGGGCTGATTCGCAGTTAATTGTTGCGCAGAACCGTTGAAAAACAGATTATGGGAAAAAAATCTGGCAGCCGAGCAGAATAGGAAGCCCACATATGGCAAGGATCGCCCTTGTAGACGATGATCGAAACATCCTGACCTCTGTGTCTATGACACTCGAGGCTGAGGGGTTCGAGGTCGAGACCTTTAACGATGGCCAATCAGCCCTCGATGCCTTTAACCGTCGCATGCCCGATATGGCGGTGCTGGATATTAAGATGCCGCGGATGGATGGCATGGATCTGTTGCAACGTCTGCGACAGAAATCGACGATGCCTGTGATCTTTCTGACCTCGAAAGATGATGAGATTGACGAGGTGCTTGGCCTGCGGATGGGGGCGGATGATTATGTTAAAAAGCCGTTTTCGCAGCGGCTTTTGGTGGAGCGGATCCGCGCGCTTTTGCGTCGCAACGATGCGATTTCAACCGGAGAAGTGGCTGTAACCGAAGAAACCAAAATTATGGAGCGTGGCAATCTGCGCATGGACCCTTTGCGCCATTCGGTGGCTTGGAAGGGGCAGGATGTTTCGCTGACCGTGACCGAATTCATGCTGCTGCAAGCCTTGGCGCAGCGGCCCGGTTTTGTGAAAAGCCGCGATCAGCTGATGGATGTGGCCTACGATGATCAGGTCTATGTCGACGATCGCACCATCGACAGTCATATCAAGCGTCTGCGGAAGAAAATGCGCGCGGTTGATGATGATTTCTCGGCAATCGAGACGCTTTACGGCATCGGCTATCGCTATAACGAAGAATGACAGCGACGCTTGGCATGACACGAGGTGACACGGCAGAGCCGAAATCCAACGAGCTTTTGTTGGGAGAGGATTGGGTTTCCCCCGATGGCCTTGCCGATCATGCCTTACATGCAGGCCGCGACAGACGCAGCTTTCTGTCTTTGCAGCAATCGCCATTGGCGCGAAAAATCATAATTTTCAATCTATTGGCGCTGGTCATCCTTGTGGCGGGCGTGCTTTATATGAACCCGTTCCGCGACAGTCTCGTGTTGCAGCGCGAGCAGGGCATCGTCACCGAAGCCAGCTTGCTGGCGCGGGTGATTGCGGCAGAGGCCTCTGTTCAGGGCCGTTTGCCGGCCACCTTGCAAAACACCGGCGTTGGCCCGGGGGTAGAGGTGTTCTTGTTTGATCCCTTGGGCGCGCTGGTTGCGCAAACCATCGGTGCCGCGCGGGTGCAAGAGGCGCCGCACCGCTCAACCGTGATCTCGGATTTTCTTGGCAAGATTTGGAGCTTTGTTTCTGGGCTCTTTGGCACTGAACCAAGGGCGGCCAGCCTTGCCTCGGGTGAGGTCGCAGCCCGCGCTTTGTTCGAGCAGGCTTTGGCGGGCAAAACCGCCTCGGGCACTGCGACAGGGGGCGAAGGCGGTGTGCAGTTCTCTGTTGCGACACCTGTTATGCTGGGCTCGACGCTGGCGGGCGCCTTGGTTTTGACTTCGGCCGAGGGGGAGATTGACCATCTGGTAAGCTATGAGCGCGAACAGGTGTTGCAAATGTTTGTGATTGCGCTGCTGGTCTCGGTGGGGCTGTCTTTGGTGCTTGCCTCGACCATTGCCAACCCTCTCGCCGATTTGGCCAAGGCTGCGGAATTGGGACGGGATCGGGACGCGCGCAAAATGTCGCCTGGTCGGGTGCGGATTCCGGATCTGGCGGCACGGCCGGATGAGATTGGCCGGCTTTCGGTGGCGATGCGTGGCATGGTGGCCGCGCTTTATGATCGCATTGACGCTAATGAACAATTTGCTGCCGATGTCAGCCATGAGATCAAGAACCCGCTGGCCTCGCTGCGCTCTGCCGTTGGGTCGCTGCGCATGGTGAAAAAAGAAGACCACCGCGAAAAGCTTTTGGATGTCATTGAACATGATGTCCGCCGGCTGGATCGCTTGGTTAGCGATATTTCAAACGCCTCGCGACTGGACAGCGAGTTGGTAAAAGAACAGGAAGAAGAGTTCAACCTGATCAAAACCTTAGTCGGGCTAACCGAATATCTTGGCGATCAGGCGCGTTTGAAAGGGGTCGAGTTTATCACCGATTTTCCGACCGAAGCGATCAAGGTGAATGGCTTAGAAGGCCGGCTTGCTCAGGTTTTTGTCAATCTGATCACCAATGCAGTCTCGTTTTGTGATGATGGCGATGCGGTACGGGTCTGGGCACGCAAGCGCGAAAACCGCGTGCTGATCGTGGTGGAAGACACGGGGCCCGGGATACCCGAACAGGCGCTGGCGAAAGTGTTCAAGCGGTTCTATTCAGACCGGCCCGCCTCGCATTTTGGCAATAATTCTGGCCTTGGACTGTCGATTTCGAAACAGATTGTCGAGGCGCATGGCGGGGTGATTTGGGCCGAGAATATTCGCCCGACCCATGCCGACCCCACTTCGGAGCCGCTCGGGGCGCGCTTTGTTGTTGGTCTGCCGATTTGACCGCGCAGGCGGGGCAAGACGGCGTTAATCTGCATGCCAGTTGCATCGCCGTTGAGGGCCGTGGCCTTTTGATTCTTGGGCCCTCTGGGTCGGGAAAGTCGGCCCTTGCCCTACAGCTGATGGCCTTTGGGGCCGATTTGGTCGCCGATGATCGCACGCAAATCACCTTGCAAGACGGTCAGTTGTTGGCCAGCTGCCCAGTGCCGATCCATGGTTTGATCGAGGCGCGCGGCATGGGCCTGTTGCGGGCGCCGACTGTGACATTGGTTCCTCTTGTCTTGGCGGTAGACTTGAGCCACTCTAGCAGCGAAAGATTGCCCCCGCGTCAAAAGATGGTGGTGCTGGGTCAAGAGCTTGATCTTGTTTCTGCAATCCAGGGCAACCATTTTCCTGCGGCGATCCTGTGTTATCTGAAGGGCTCGCGGCAGGACTGAGAGGCGTGTTTCGTGACGGCACAATCGGACGTTTTGGCAGAGCATCAATTGGTTCTGGTCACTGGCCCTTCGGGGGCTGGGCGCACGACGGCGATCAACGCCCTGGAAGATCTGGGGTTTGAGGTGATCAACAACCTGCCCCTGAGCCTTGTACCGCGTGTGATTGACGGGCCATCGCTGGGGCGGCCGATTGGGCTTGGCATTGATGTGCGCAACCGCGATTTCAATGCCACCACTTTGATTGAACTGATCGATATTTTGACGCGCGATCCGCGGGTGAACCTTGAGGTGATTTATCTCGACTGCGGCATTGCCGAGCTGATCCAGCGCTATGCCGACACCCGCCGCCGGCATCCTTTGGCCCCGACAGAAACCCCCAGCGAAGGCATCGACCGCGAAATTGACCTGCTGGCACCGATCCGCGTGCGGGCGGACCATCTCATTGATACCTCCGAGATGTCGCCGCACGATCTGAAGGCCGAGATTGGCCAGCGCTTTAGGCATGATGATTCGGCAAAAATGGCGGTCTCAGTGCAGTCCTTTAGCTATAAACGTGGACTGCCGCGCGGCTTGGATATGGTTTTTGACTGCCGGTTCCTTGCGAATCCCCATTGGCAGGCCGAATTGCGTGATAGCGATGGCCGCGATCGGGCTGTCACTGACTATATCCAAGCGGACCCGCGCTTTGCCGAATTCTTCCAAAAGTTGCAGGAATTGATCCTGTTATTGCTGCCCGCGCATTTAAACGAGGGAAAAGCACACTTGGCCATTGGCTTTGGTTG
This sequence comes from uncultured Pseudorhodobacter sp., assembly GCA_913062925.1. Lineage (GTDB taxonomy): Bacteria > Pseudomonadota > Alphaproteobacteria > Rhodobacterales > Rhodobacteraceae > Cypionkella. Next base: position 11,864 of record CAJXWJ010000017.1, read on the forward strand.
CACGGGCGGGCAACATCGCTCTGTTGCCGTTGCGGAAAAACTAGGCAATGTGCTTGCACAAGCGGGCTGGCCGGTGTCAAAACGGCATCGAGAATTGGAACGCAAAGCGGCGGTGACGTCGGATAAGGCATTGAGGTAGCAGGCGCGTGATCGGCATTGTCATCGTGGCACACGGGGGGCTTGCGCGCGAGTATCTTGCGGCGGTCGAGCATGTGGTCGGCCCTCAGGCCGCCATGCGTGCCATCGCGATTGAAGATACGCACGACCGCGCCGCCAAGCAGACGGAAATTTGCGAGGCTGCCGATGCGGTCGATCAGGGCCAAGGCGTGGTGATGGTCACCGATATGTTTGGCGGTTCGCCGTCGAATCTGTCCTTGATGGCCTGCGCGGCCTCAGAGCGGCGCATTCTTTACGGCGCAAATCTGCCGATGCTGATCAAACTGGCGAAGTCGCGCGATTTGCCGATTGCCGAGGCGGTCAGCAACGCCTTGGATGCGGGGCGGAAATACATCAATTCTTTGGATCTCGGCGGAGGAGCCTGAATATGTCGGGACGGGCTTTGGCTATTGTGAATGAAAAGGGGCTGCACGCGCGGGCTTCGGCGAAGTTTGTCGAGGTGGTCGAGGGCTTTGACGCAACCGCACAGGTCAGCAAAGATGGAATGACGGTCTCTGGTGACAGCATCATGGGGCTTTTAATGTTGGCAGCGTCCCGTGGAACCTCTATTGAGGTGACAACAGCTGGCGCGCAAGAAGCAGAGCTTGCAGACGCTTTAGAGGCATTGGTCGCCAATCGGTTTGGCGAAGACTTCTGATGCGCGGGACGAGGAAGGCTTATGCGTCGTGAAAGATATGCCACAAAATGAATTCATCGCGGCTCCGGCCGCCAAGTCTCGTAAATATGACATGCAGCGGCTGTCATATGCGGGAACTTTTACCAACCCGTTCAAATCGGGCAGCATTCGTGCGATTGAATGGCTGACCGCGAAAATTCAGTTGTTGCGGCTGATCCGCGAGTTTGAACGCTCGGGTGCGCCCTTCGGTGCGCCGTTTTGGCCCAAGGCGATCAAGCAGATGGGCATTCGCATCGACACGCCGGCCGAGGAAATCGCGCATATTCCGGCGACGGGTCCGGTCGTGGTGGTGTCAAACCACCCGCATGGGCTGGTCGATGGAATGATTATCGCCGAATTGGTCAACCGCGTCCGCTCTGACTTCAAGATTTTGACGCGGTCTTTGCTGACAGGCATTCCAGAAGTTGAACAGTTCATGATCCCGGTGCCGTTTCCGCATGAGGAAAACGCGCGCGAGTTGGGCTTGCAGATGCGCAACGAAACCATGGCGCATCTGAAGGCGGGCGGGGTGATTATTCTGTTTCCGGCCGGTAAAGTGGCAATGTCAGAGACGTTTTTCGGCCCTGCGATCGAGGCCGAATGGAACGTCTTTACCCATAAGATGATTCAGCGTTCGGGGGCCACGATCCTGCCGATGCATTTCACCGGGCAAAACTCGCGGCTGTTTCTGATTGCCAATAAGCTGTCGGATACGCTGCGGCAGGGTCTGCTGTTGTACGAGATCAAACGCGCATTGTTCAAGCCGCAGCGCCCGTTTATTGGCGCGCCGATTCCGGCTTCGGTGCTGGATCAGTGGGATGGCAACCCGCGTGGATTTTTGGCTTGGCTGCGCCAGCACACACTTGATTTAGGCACAAAGCCAAAAGGTTAGCGCGTCGGAACAGGAACATCGCCGCGGTAATCGTAAAAGCCGCGCTTGGTTTTGCGCCCCAACCAGCCTGCTTCGACATATTTTGACAACAGCGGGCAGGGCCGATATTTGCTGTCGCCCAAGCCGTCATGCAGCACGTTCATGATCGCAAGACAGGTGTCCAAACCGATGAAATCGGCCAGTTCCAGCGGCCCCATCGGATGGTTGGCACCCAGCTTCATCGCTTCGTCAATCGATTTGACCGAACCAACGCCTTCGTAAAGCGTATAAACCGCTTCGTTGATCATCGGCACCAGAATGCGGTTAACGATAAAGGCGGGGAAATCTTCGGCATTGGCGGCGGTTTTGCCCAGACGCCGGACCACCTCCATCAGGGTGTCATAGGTCTCGCGGTCGGTGGCGATGCCGCGGATCAGCTCGACCAGCTGCATCACCGGCACGGGATTCATAAAGTGAAAACCCATAAAGCGTTCGGGCCGGTCTGTGCGCGAGGCCAGACGCGTGATCGAGATCGACGAAGTGTTCGAGGTCAGAATGGTCTGCGGTGCCAGATGCGGCGCAAGCCCTGCAAAGATGGCGTTCTTGACCTCTTCCCGCTCGGTCGCGGCTTCGATGATCAGATCGCAGGGGCCCAGATCGGCGAGCGTTGCACTGGTTTTGATGCGCGCCATGGCGCCGGCTTTGTCGGCGGCGGAAATCTTCTCGCGCGAGACTTGGCGCTCCATATTCTTATCAATGGTGGCGATGGCGGCGCCCAACATCTCGGGGTTCACATCGTTTAGCAAAACTTCGTAACCAGCCAAGGCAAAGACATGCGCGATGCCATTGCCCATTTGCCCTGCGCCCACGATGCCCACCGAACGGATTTCCATACCAAACACCCTTTTGCTGCTGTGCAGCACCATCGCAGCCCGCCGCAGGCAACGCAAGGGCGGCCGTTCTGCACAGTATTTAAGGCAAATCCGGTTTTTAACATTTTAGAAAGCCGACTCGGTCAGGTTTGGGAGTGGGTGTTAAGACATTGGGGTGGCTATGGCCTATATCTTTCCTGGCGAAGGATCGTTGAACTATGAGCTTTGCCAATACGGCAGCTCTCGGGTGCTGTTTCGCGGGCCGAAACAGCCGACGGATGGCGCTTATCTGGCCCTGCTGGGCGGAACCGAGACCTATGGCAGGTTTGTGCAAGCGCCGTTTTCCGCGTTGCTGGGGCGCGGCATGGCGCTGCCTGCGGTCAATTTGGCTTCGATGAACGCGGGACCAGATCTTTATTTGAATGAGCCAGAGCTGCTGCGGATTGCCGCGCAAGCGCGGGTTGCCGTGGTGCAGGTGATGGGCGCGCAAAACATCTCGAACCGCTATTACACGGTGCATCCGCGCCGCAATGATCGATTTCTGGCGGCCTCTCCTTTGCTGAAAGCGCTGTTTCCAGAGGTGGATTTTACCGAATTCAACTTTACCCGACATTTGTTGATGGCGCTGCAATCCCACTCGAGGGATCGGTTTGAGGTGCTGGCCGAGGAGTTGCGTGCTGCGTGGGTGCTAAGGATGCAGCAGGTTTTGGCGGCGCTGAAGGGTCGGGCGATTTTGCTTTGGCTGTCAGAATCTGCTCCGCTTCACCCCGAGCGACGCGCGGTGTTGCAGCGTCTGCCGATCTTGGTGGATGCCGAGATGGTTGCCGCCGTGCGTCCGCATGCCGCGCAATATCTCGAGGCGGTCTATCGCCGCGATGCGCTGTCGAAAGGCTGTTCGGGCATGGCCTTTGCGCCGATGGAGGCGATGGCTGCGGCTGAACTGCCCGGCCCTGCGGCGCATCAAGAGATCGCGGCCAAGCTGATGCCGCTGGTCGCATCGATTTTGGCGCGCCAGCATTGAAAAGGGCGCCCGCAGGCGCCCTTTCAGATCTTACAGCTTTTCGATCAGCTCTGGCACCGCGGTGAACAGATCGGCGACAAGGCCGTAATCTGCCACTTGGAAGATCGGCGCCTCTTCGTCTTTGTTGATCGCGACGATGATCTTGCTGTCTTTCATCCCGGCCAAATGCTGAATGGCACCCGAGATGCCGACCGCCACATAAAGCGAGGGGGCCACGACTTTGCCGGTCTGGCCAACTTGCCAATCGTTCGGCGCATAGCCCGAATCGACCGCCGCGCGCGAGGCACCAACCGCGGCACCCAGTTTGTCGGCCAAAGATTCGATCAGCGCAAAGTCGGCTTGCGAGCCCACACCACGGCCACCCGACACCACGATGCCGGCCGAGGTCAGCTCGGGGCGATCCGAGGTCGCAACGCGGTCTTCAACCCAAGCCGACAGGCTTGCGTCAACGGCTGCGCTGGTTTTCTCGACCGCCGCAGCGCCGCCCATGCCCGCCGCGTCAAAGGTCGCGGTGCGCACGGTCATCACCTTGATGCCATCCGAAGATTTCACGGTCTGAATGGCGTTGCCGGCATAGATCGGGCGCTCAAAGGTATCGGCGTCGATCACGGCGGTGACTTCGGAAATCACCATAACGTCAAGCAAAGCCGCAACGCGGGGCAAAACCGATTTCGAAAACGCGCCCGAGGGGGCTGCAATATGGCTGAAACCGGGGGCAAGCGAGACGATCAGCGCTGCGGTTGGTTCGGCCATCGCGTGGCAATAGGCGTGATCATCGGCAAACAGCACCTTGGCCACGCCGTCCAGCTTGGCCGCCTCTGCCGCTGCCGCGTCGCCGCCGGTGCCTGCAACCAAAATGGTCACATCGCCCAAGGATTTCACAGCCGTCAGGGTCTTTGCGACCTGATCGGTGGCCAATTGGCCGTCAACAATATCTGCGAGAAGAAGAACGGCCATCAGATCACCCCTGCTTCGTCTTTAAGTTTTGCGATCAGCTCGGCCACCGAGGCCACTTTGACGCCAGCCTTGCGGCCTGCGGGTTCGGTGGTGTTGACGATGCTAAGGCGTGGCGCGACATCAACGCCGTAGTCTGCCGGCGTCTTGATCGCCAAAGGCTTGGCCTTGGCCTTCATGATATTGGGCAGGCTGGCGTAGCGTGGCTCGTTCAAGCGCAAATCAACCGTGACGATTGTTGGCATTTTCACCGAGATTTGCTGCAAACCGCTGTCAACTTCGCGGGTGACGGTGGCTTTGTCGCCGTCAATCACCAGCTCGGAGACAAAGGTCGCCTGCGACCAACCCAACAGAGCCGAGAGCATTTGTCCGGTGGCATTCATATCGTTATCAATGGCTTGCTTGCCACAAAGCACGATGCCCGGCGCTTCTTCGCGCACCACGGCTGCCAGCAGCTTGGCCACGGCCAAAGGCTCGATATCGGTCTGCACATCTGCGGTGGCTTCGATCAGGATGGCGCGATCTGCCCCCATAGCCAAAGCCGTGCGCAGGGTTTCCTGCGATTGCTTGACGCCGATAGAGACCACGACGATCTCGGTCGCGACGCCCTTTTCCTTCAGCCGGATCGCTTCTTCGACAGCGATCTCGTCAAAGGGGTTCATCGACATTTTCACGTTGGCAAGATCGACGCCCGTGCCGTCCGCTTTGACACGGACCTTCACGTTATAGTCGATCACACGTTTGACAGGCACCAGGACCTTCATCGCGCATATCTCCATTTCCAAGGGCCCCAAAGGACCGATCAAGCTCTCGGCTTCGTCATATCGCGTCAAGCGCTTTGGGAACAGACCAAAACCGACCCAAAGGCGCGGTCAGACGTCGCGTCTTGGTTCTTAGCGCGTCAGGCCCGGCACCCAAAGCACATCATCTTTGCCATCATTATTAGCGATGCGGCCCGCGACAAAGAACCAATCTGACAGGCGGTTCAGGTATTTGACCGCCTCGTTGTTGACCTCTTCCATGGTTGCAAGTTCGACGACGCCGCGTTCAGCCCGACGCGACACTGTGCGGCAGACATGCAGATGCGCCGCCAAAGCCGAGCCGCCGGGCAGGATAAAGCTGCGCAGCGGCGTCAGCTTGGCGTTCATCACATCAATTTCAGCTTCCAGACGCGCGACCTGCGCTGCGATCATCCGCAGCGGCGGATAGGCGGCGGTGGCGTCATTGTGCATGTCAGGCGTGCAAAGATCAGCGCCCAGATCGAACAGATCGTTCGAGATCCGCTGCAAGGCCGCATCCATCTCGCCGCTGGCATGCAGCCGCGCCATACCGACGGTGGCATTGGTTTCATCGACATTGCCGTAGGCGGTGACCCGCATCGAATGCTTGGCCACCCGCGCGCCATTGCCCAGTGCGGTTTCGCCTGCGTCGCCGGTTTTGGTGTAGATTTTCGACAGAACAACCATGTTTTAGCCTTTGCTGTGAAGATAGGCATAGCCCACAATGATGATAACCGCCCCAGCCTGCGCGATGATCCGATAACGCATCAGCCGGTTCGAGTGTTTGCGGTTGAACTCGCCACCCTTTGCAAAGCTGCCGATGCCAAGCATCAGAATGATCAGCACGACAAAGCAGGCAAGCACGCCTATCAGGAAAATCGGATCGCTGGGCATCGGGTGTCCTTTCGTTTCGCCCTCACTTAGGCGTATGTCGGCGAAAAGCGAATGCAAAAACGTATATCGAGCTTGGTCTGCGGCAAAAAGCGGCGGCCTAGCCTTTTGCGATCACCCAATCCAGCAGGCGGGTTGGCAAGATGCGGCGCAAAAAGCCCATCAGATGCGTCGGCATGGTGACGTAGTAGCGCGCGCGCGGGCGCGGGCTTTCCAGCGCATGGATCAGTTTTGCGGTTACCGCGGCCGCTGGCAGCTCCCATGTATCGGGAGGGCCTGCCTGGTAAAGCCTTTGGCGCAAGGCGATGTATTGCTCGGCGCGCGCCGAATTTTCCCAATCAATCCAACGTTCAAAATGCGGAATCGCCTTTTCGCGGATTGCGGTGCCAATCGGGCCCGGTTCGATCAAGATCACCTTGATCGGGGTGTCAGACATCTCGATCCGCAGCACATCGGTCAGGCCTTCCATGGCGAATTTTGTCGCCACATAGGCGCCGCGCCATTTCAGCGCCACCAATCCCAAAACCGAAGAGCAGTTGATGATCCGGCCATGGCCCTGCGCCCGCATCAGCGGAATAACCCGCCGCGTCAGGTCGTGATAGCCAAAGAGGTTGGTTTCAAAAATTGCACGCAGCGCGCCACGCGGCAGATCCTCGACAGCACCCGGGCAGGCGAAGGCGCCGTTGTTGTAAAGCGCGTCTAAGGTGCCGCCGGTGCGGCTGACCACCTCGGCCACGGCGGCCTCAACGCTGGCCTCATCGGCATAATCCAGCACAAAGCTTTCCAGCCCCTCGCTGCGCAGACGGGCGCAATCAGCCTCTTGGCGGCAGGTTGCAAACACCCGCCAGCCCCGTGCCGCCAATCCGCGTGCCGCATCCAGACCAATGCCCGAAGAGCAGCCGGTGATCAAAATTGTCTTTTGCATGAGGAAAGGCCCTGTTAAAAACGTTTGCCCTTCCTAGGCTGCGGCTTGCGGTCAGACAACGCCAATCTGGCTATTGGCGAAGCAAACGGCTGGCGACGTAGCCTTCGACGCCATCGCCTTCAATCCTTATCCGCGCCCAGCCACCTGTCGCTTGTGGCTCCAGAACCACCAAAACCTCATCGCCACGCTGAAGCTTGCCGATGACCGCGTAATTTGTGCCCGGCCCGCCGCGCACATTCGCACTGCTGGCGCGGACCCGCAAAATAGGTCCCAAAGCCTCGGCGATGGTCTCTGGTTGCGAGTCGGCTTGTGGCGGGTCGGGCAGCTGCATCACCGGTGCTGTCGGCGCAAAAGCCACGCTTACAATTTCCACAGGTTCAGACTTTGACGGAAGCTGCGGCGCGCGCGGTTTCAAGGGGTTTGCATCTTTTGCCATCAGGCCAAAGCGTTTGATTTCAGGCTCTGCGCCTGCCCCCCACATCGCAAGGAAAAGACCCGCGCACAAAAGCAATGTCAATCGAACCATCATACTCACACCTCACCCACTGGAATTGGATAGCATAAAACTACCCTAAAGATTAAGAGAAAAATCTCTGCGCTTTCCCCCCAAAGTCCTCTGTCAATTTTCCGTCTGGACCCATGCGCCGCGTCGCACTACACAACATTCATGTCAAATGAAGCCGATGACCCCAAGATTGAGCCGATCACCCTTGCCGAGCCTTTGGCGCGTGCGATTGGCGAGCGCTATCTGACCTATGCTTTGTCCACCATCATGCACCGCGCGCTGCCCGATGCGCGCGACGGCCTAAAGCCGGTACACCGCCGGATTCTTTATGCCATGCGCGAGCTGAAGCTTTCAGCCACCAGTGCGTTTCGCAAATCGGCCAAGATCTCGGGCGATGTGATGGGCAACTATCACCCGCATGGCGATGCTGCGATTTACGACGCGATGGCGCGTTTGGCGCAGGATTTCAACGTGCGCTATCCGCTGGTGGATGGTCAGGGCAATTTCGGCAATATCGACGGCGATAACCCAGCCGCCTCGCGCTATACCGAAGCGCGTCTGACCGCGATTGCCGAAACCTTGATGGAAGGTCTGGCGGAAAACTGCGTCGATTTCCGCCCCAATTACGACGGCACTTTGGAAGAACCCATTGTGATGCCGGCGGCCTTTCCGAACCTTTTGGCGAATGGCTCCTCGGGCATTGCGGTTGGCATGGCGACCAATATTCCGCCGCATAATCTGGACGAACTTATTCAGGGCTGCCACGCGATGCTGGCAAACCCCGATCTGGGCGATGAAGAGCTGGTCAAGCTGATCCCCGGCCCCGATTTCCCCACCGGCGGCGTGATCGTCGAACCCCGCGAAGCGATTGCCGAGGCGTATCGCACCGGGCGCGGGTCGTTTCGCACCCGGGCAAAATGGTCGGTCGAGGATCTGGGCCGTGGCACTTGGCAAATCGTGGTCACCGAAATTCCCTATCAGGTGCAAAAGTCCAAGCTGATCGAAAAGCTGGCCGAGGTTATTCAAACCAAAAAAGTGCCGCTGCTGGCCGATGTGCGCGACGAATCTGCCGATGATATTCGCATCATTTTGGAGCCGCGCGCCCGCACGGTGGAACCCGAAATGCTGATGGCGGCGCTGTTCAAATCGACCGATCTGGAAAGCCGCTTTAGCCTGAACATGAACGTGCTGATCGACGGGCGGCAACCAAAGGTTTGCAGCCTTAAGGATGTCTTGCGCGCCTTTTTGGATCACCGCCGCGAGGTTCTGCGCCGCCGCAGCCAGCACCGTCTGGAAAAGATCGACCATCGGCTCGAGATTTTGGAAGGCTTCATCATTACCTTCCTGAATTTGGATCGTGTGATCGACATCATCCGTTATGACGACGAACCCAAGGCCGCGCTGATGGCCGAGGATTGGGGCAAAAAGCACCGCCGTGCGAGTTCGGAAAAAGACTATATCGCCCCCGCAAAAGGTGGCGAAGGCGAGCTGACCGAGGTGCAGGCCGAGGCGATTTTGAACATGCGCCTGCGGTCTTTGCGGCGTCTGGAAGAGATCGAGCTGATCCGCGAGCGCGACGCGCTGATGGTCGAGCGTGCGGGTCTGGTGGATCTGTTGGACAGTGACACGCTGCAATGGCAGCAGATTGGCCGCGAGCTGGAAGAGATTCGCAGCAAATTTGGCAAAGATACCGTTCTTGGCCGCCGTCGCAGCGAATTTGCCGATGCGGGCGAGGTGGAAGAGGTGTCTTTCGAGGCGATGATCGAGCGCGAGCCGATCACGGTGATCTGCAGCCAAATGGGCTGGATCCGCGCGCTGAAGGGCCATGTCGATCTGACCACCGAACAAAAGTTCAAAGATGGCGATGCCGCGCGCTTTGCCTTCCATGCCGAGACCACCGATAAAATCTTGCTCGTTGGTGCCAATGGTCGGTTTTACACGCTGATCGGCGTCAATCTGCCCGGTGGGCGCGGCATGGGCGAACCTGTGCGGCTGATGGTCGATCTGCCCAATGATTCCGAGATCGTGGATCTGCAAATCTTCCGGGGTGGCGAAAAGATGCTGGTTGCCTCTTCGGCGGGCGACGGCTTTGTTGTGGCCTCGGACGAGGTGCTGGCGCAGACCAAGGCGGGCAAACAGGTGCTGTCGCTGGGCGCTGGTGTGAAAACTGCCGTCTGTCGCAAGGTGACGGGCGATCATGTTGCCGTTGTGGGCGATAACCGCAAAGTGCTGGTGTTTCCGCTGTCTGATCTGCCGGAAATGGCCAAGGGCAAGGGCGTGCGGCTGCAAAAATACAAAGACGGCGGGCTGTCGGATGCCACCACCTTTGTTTTGGCCGAAGGTCTGTCGTGGAAAGACCCCGCTGGCCGCACCCGCACGGAAACCGATCTGGCGGAATGGATCGGCGCGCGGGCCTCGGCTGGGCGGATGGCGCCGCGCGGTTTCCCGCGCGACAACCGCTTTACCTAAAACCGCTGCGGGCGGGTCAAACGCCCTCGACCGGCCCGCCTGCCGCAACCCAAGCGCTGAAGCCCTCGCGCAGATGCGCGGCTTCAAACCCCATGTCTTGCAGCGTCGCCACCGTCAGCGCCGAGCGCCAGCCAGAGGCGCAGTGAAACACAAAGCGTTTGCCCGCTTGGCCAAACACCGGTTTGAAATAGGGGCTTTCGGGATCGACCCAGAATTCCACCATGCCGCGCGGCGCATGCACCGATCCGGGGATAAAACCTGTGCGCTCGCGCTCGCGCGGGTCGCGGATATCGACGATCACCACATCGGGATCGGCCAGCAGGGCGATGGCGTCTTGGGTTTCAATCTCGGTGATCCGCGCGCGGGCGGTGGCGACCAAGGTCGCGGCATTGACGGCAAGTTTTTGCATGGGCCCCTCCTGACACTTTTAAGCTATTTGATCCGATTGCGCGGGCTTGTGCAAATGCCGATTGCCGCAGCGCCCCTTGCCCCGATCCGCCCCAAAGGCTAGTCTAGCCGCAGTGCAGCAGTAAGGAGCCAGCTATGGCGCAGCGTCTTCATCTTGTCTTTGGTGGCGAACTTGTCACCCCAGATCAGAACGTGTTCAAAGATGTGAATGACATCCATATTGTTGGCATGTTCCCCGATTATGCCAGCGCCTTTAACGCTTGGAAGGCCGAGGCGCAGCGCACAGTCGACAACGCCCATATGCGCTATTTTATCGCGCATATTCACCGCCTGCGCGAAGAAAACAAATCCGCCTCTTTGACCGAGGAAATGGGCGCTTAACGCCCGCGCATCATGGTATTTTCGCTTGGCCGCACGCTTTACAATCTGGCTGCGGGGCGCGTGCCTGCGGTGGATGTGCGACGGCCCGCGCGGCCTTCCGGTGATGTGATTTGGCTGCACGCCCCCAGTGCCGCTGCGGTGGTTGGGCTGACCAGTCTGGCGCGGCGGATCGAGTCTGAGGTGCAGGCCAAGGTCTTGCTAACCTGTCCTGAAGACGTCGCGCTGCCTCCGCAGCAGCTGCGCGATTCAGCCCCCTTTGATCGCCCTGCCGAGGTGCGCAGCTTTTTGCAGCATTGGCAGCCAAAGCTGGTGATTTTCTCGGAAGGTGAACTGCGTCCAGCGCTGATTGCCGAAGCGAGAGAGCGGTGCATTCCGATGTTGATGGTCAATGCCCGCGATCCATTTTTGTTGCGCGAGCGCGATGGCTGGTATCCGGGCTTGGTGCGCAGCTGTCTTACCGCCCAGCAACGGGTTTTCGCAATTGATGCCGCAGGCGCGCGAGCGTTTCGGCGGGCTGGGGCAGAGGAAGTCGTGGCTTTGGGTCGGCTTGAAGAACCCAGCGCCGCGCTGCCGCATCACGAACCCGAACGCGCGGCTTTGGCGGCCTTGCTTGCGACACGGCCGATCTGGCTCGCGGTGGGCGTGCCCGAGGCCGAAGAGCCGGCGGTGATCGCCGCACATCGCGCAGCGCTGCGGCTGTCGCATCGCTTGTTGCTGATCCTTGTGCCGCAAGATTTCTCGCGCGCCGAGGCTTTGGTGCAGCAGATGGAGGTCGCCGAAGGCTGGACCGTGGCACAGCGTAGGTTGGAACAAGAGCCAGATCCGGAAACCACCGTCTATATCCCTGATTCTGATAGTGAATATGGGCTTTGGTATCGGCTTGCGCCGGTCTGCTTTATGGGCGGCAGCCTGTCGGGGCAGGGCTGTGCGCGCAATCCAATGGAGGCGGCGGCGATGGGGTCGGCGATTATCTATGGGCCAAAGCCGGGGATATTTGGCTCGGTTTTTGGTCGGCTTGGGGCAGGGCAGGCGGCGCGGGCGGTCGGCGATGCGGCGGATTTGGGCGAGGCCTTGGGCGATTTGCTGGCGCCTGATCGTGCCGCCCGTCTGGCGCAGGCGGCATGGTCGCTGTCCTCTGATGGGGGCGAGGCAAGCGAGCGGGTGTTTCAGGATCTGCGTCATCTGATGGGCAGGGGGGCGTGATGCGGCCACCTGCGTTTTGGCATCAGCCGGTTGGAGTTTGGGCGCGCCTGCTTGCGCCGCTGGGCTGGATCTATGCCGCCAGCGTGGCGCGGCGTCTGCGCAAGCCCGGCTATCGCGCGCAAGTACCGGTGATTTGCATCGGCAATATCAATGCAGGCGGCACTGGCAAGACGCCCACTGCCATCGCCTTGGTCGAACGGCTGGCAGCACGCGGGCTGCGGGTGGCCGTGGTCTCGCGCGGTTATGGCGGGCGGCTGGCGGGCCCTGTTGCGGTTGACCCCAAGCGGCACCGCGCGGCTGATGTTGGCGACGAGCCTTTGCTGCTGGCCGCCTTTGCGCCGGTGTTTGTGGCGCGTGATCGCGCTGCAGGGGTGCGGATGGCCGAGGCCGCGGGCGCGCAGGTGGTGCTCTTGGACGATGGCTTTCAAAACCCAAGCGTGATCAAAGACATCTCGATTGTGGTGGTCGATGGTGCGGTGGGCTTTGGCAATGGCCGCTGTTTGCCGGCGGGGCCTTTGCGCGAACCTGTGGCCGTTGGGCTGGCGCGGGCAGATTTCGTGCTGGTGATTGGCGAAGGCCGCGTCAAAACCGCCGCCGTGCCGCAGCTGTCTGGCAGGCTTGAGGTTTTGCAGATGGGGATGGATTGGCAAGGCGAGCGGGTGCTGGCCTTTGCTGGCATCGGGCGGCCGGAAAAGTTCTTTGCCACCCTGCGCGCCACCGGAGCCGATGTGCTGCGCGGCGAGGCTTTGGAAGATCACCAAGTGCTGACGCCCGCGCTTTTGGCGCGGCTTGAGGCCGAGGCCACGCTGCGCGGCGCGCAGCTTGTCACCACCGAAAAAGACGCCGTGCGCCTGCCCGAAGCTTACCGCATGCGGGTGCTGACCCTGCCGGTGCGGCTGCAAATCGCCGATTGGTCGGCATTGGACGCTCGCCTTGCCGCCTTGGGCGTTATATAGCGCCGCAAACCCCTTACGGAGGCTGAGATGTCAGAGATCAAAACCCTATTTGCAACCCGGCTTTATCGCGCGCATCTGTCCGAGATGGGCGCGGGTGTCGATGGCTCTGAACTGGAGGGCGCTTGCCTGTCGATTGCCGAAGATGACGAGGCAGGCCAAAGATGGTGCGAGGAAAACGACTATCCCGGCTATACCTCTTATGCCTCGTTGGATGATCTGCCTTGGCGGTTTCCGATCTTTCAGGCGCTGGTCGATCTGTTGGACAAGCATGTCGCCGCCTTTGTCAAAGAGCTGGATTTCGAGCTGGGCGAGAAAGAGCTGAAGCTTGATTCGCTTTGGGTCAATATCTTGGGATCAGGCGGCAACCATGCCTCGCATATCCACCCCCATAGCGTGATTTCCGGCACCACCTATGTGACCATGCCCGAAGACACCAGCGCGATCAAATTCGAAGACCCGCGGCTGGCGATGATGATGGCCGCACCGCCGCGCAAAAAGACCGCGCGCGAGGATCTGCGCAGCTTTATCTATGCCAAGCCCGCGGCTGGCGAGGTGCTGTTGTGGGAAAGCTGGCTGCGCCACGAGGTGCCGATGAATATGTCGGATGACGAGCGGATTTCGATCAGTTTTAATTATAACTGGGGCTAAGGCGCGGCTGACTCCGCTCTGTTTCGCTGCAACATAAGGAAATACCATGCACTTCGTTGAAATCGTTGCCCTGCTGGCTGTGCTACAGTTTTTGTTCTTTGGCATTATGGTGGGCAAGGCGCGGATGGTCTCGGGCATCAAAGCTCCCGCTGTGACGGGTGATGCGGGGTTCGAGCGCGCCTATCGGGTGCAGATGAACACGCTGGAAATGCTGATCGCGTTCTTCCCTGCGCTTTATGTCGCAGCACAGCATTGGTCTGGTTGGTTGGTTGCTGCGATTGGTGCGGTGTTTCTGGTTGGCCGGATGATCTATTGGCGCGCCTATGTCAAAGACCCCTCCACGCGGAGCTTGGGCTTTGCGCTGTCGTTTGGCCCCGTTTTGGTTCTGGCAGTTTTGGGTTTGATTGGAGCCGCGCTGGCGATGTAAAAGAGGGGGGTGACCCCTTCTATTTGCCTAAAATCTCGTCCTGATGCTGGCCCAGCTTTGGTGCGGGGCGATCCAGTGCCAGATCAGCGCCGGAAAACCGGAAGGGCGAGCGGACGCCCTTAATGCCTTCGGGCGCGATTTCCATTTGCCGCGCCACAACCTGAGGGTCGGCAAAGGTTTCGGCCAGATCATTGATCGGGCCTGCTGGCACGCCTTGGTCTTCGCAAGCGGCCAGCAAATCAGCCTTGGCAAAGCCGCGCGTGGCTGCGGTCAGCCGCTGGGTCAGATCGGCGCGGTTGGCGACGCGGTCGGCATTTGTGGCAAATTGCGGCGCATGTGCCAGATCGTGCAAGCCCAAAATCTCGCACAGCCGCTGGTATTGCGTATCGTTGCCCGTGGCCAGAATGATCCAGCCATCGGCGCAATCAAACACCGCATAGGGCACCAGATTGGGATGCGCATTGCCCATCTTTTTTGGCGCAATCCCCGAGGTTAGATAGTTCTGCGCTTGGTTCGACATCACGCTGGTTGCGACATCCATCAGCGCCATGTCGATGTGTTGACCAAGCCCCGTGCGGCCGCGCTGCACCAAGGCCGCCAAGATCGCGGTGGCGGCATAAACGCCGGTGAACACATCGGTGACCGCCACGCCCACCTTTTGCGGCTGCCCCTCAGGCTCGCCCGTCACCGACATCAGACCCGCCATGCCTTGGATGATGAAATCATAGCCTGCGCGATGCGCATAGGGGCCGGTTTGGCCAAATCCCGTGATCGAGCAATAGATCAGTTTGGGGTTGATCGCGTGGAGGCTGGCATAGTCGAGCCCATATTTCGCCAGCCCGTCAACCTTGAAGTTTTCGATCAGCACATCGGCATCCGCAATCAGCCGATGCACGACCTCTTTGCCCTCGGGCGTGCGGAAATCGGCAACCACACCGCGTTTGCCGCGGTTGGTGGCGTGGAAATAGGCGGCAGAGGTTTCGTCGTCGCGCGTCACAAAGGGCGGGCCCCAGCGGCGGGTGTCATCGCCTTCGGGGGCCTCGACCTTAATCACATCCGCGCCCAGATCGGCAAGGGTCTGGCCAGCCCAAGGGCCTGCCAGAATCCGCGCAAGTTCGACGACCTTGACCCCTGCAAGCGGCGTGTTCATCACTTGGCCAGTTCTGCCTCGATCAGCGCTTTCAGGTCAGGATAGGCCATATTGCTGTGCTTTTCGCCATTGATCAAAAAGGTCGGCGTGCCTTCGATCCCAGCAGCTTTGAAGCTGGTTTCGTAATGGTCAACCAGCGCCTTGGCCATGTCATTGTCTTTCATGCAGGCATCAAGCGTCGCGTCATCCATCCCAGCAGCGCGACCGATTTTCTTTAGGTTCTCAACCACTTCGGTTGGCTTGTCGCTGGCAGCCCAGTCTTTTTGCGTAGAATAAAGCGTGTCAGTGATGCCGATATAGCGCATCTCGCCGCCGCAACGCGCCATCATGCCCGCCCAAAGGCCGTAGCGGTCAAAATAAACCTCGTGGTAGACCAGACGCACTTTGCCGGTGTCGATAAACTCTGCCTTCAGCAGCGGGTAAACCGTCTCGTGGAAATGCGCGCAATGCGGGCAGGTGAAAGAGGCGAATTCGTCGATCACCACCTTGGCGTCAGCCGCGCCAATGCCAAAGTCTTGAATTTCGATCGCCGCAGCAGCTGGGGCGGGCGTGGCGGTGGTGTCGGCATTAACTGCCCCAAGGCCAAGGCCAAAGGTCAGCGCCAAAGTTGCAGCAGCGGTTGTAAAGAGATTGGCCATCAAGAGGAACCTTCCTTGGATTTGCGGCGAGTTAAGAAGTTTTGCACCAGAGATTCAAGCGCATTGCGCAGCGCCTCGTCCTTTACCGGCGCGGCAAGGCTTGCGGCCTCTTGCTTGACCGCAGCCGAGGCGGCGGGTTTGGCGCGGGGTGCGTGGGAAAACTGCGCCTGACCTTCGGCAAAGCCGGTGGCTGCGGTTTGGGTCAGGATAATGCGCGAGATCGCGGCATAGCCGTAAGCGGCATTTACCTTTTCGCGCAGCTGTTCTTTTTGCATCTCGATCATCGGGGCGTTGGCGCCGGTGACCAGCAGGGTCAGGGTCGCGCCCATGCCCTCGCGGCCATAGCCGATTTTCACCGGGCGGGTGATGGCGGCCATCTGCGCGCCTGCGATTTCATCCCAATGCGTCAGCACGCGGGCCACGGCAAAGCCACGCTTTTCGCCCACTGTGCGGATTTGTTCGCGCAGCAGGCCAGAGGTTGCCTCAAAACCGCGAAAGCGGCGCTTGGGCGTGGGCGGTGGTGCGGATGCGCGGGCCATCTGGTCCTTTCAAGATCTGGCCCTATTGTAAGGGGCAGGGTGCTGGCATGCCAGAGCTTTGGCAGCCAAAGGGGGATAAAGATTGCGTGACGCAGCGGTGAGCGAGCAGCTTTTGGCGTGGTATGATGGCGCCGCAAGGGTGATGCCCTGGCGGATTGGGCCTGCGGCACGGGCTGCGGGCGCGCGGCCTGATCCCTATCGGATCTGGCTGTCCGAGGTGATGCTGCAACAGACCACCGTCGCTGCGGTCAGCGGCTATTTCACCCGCTTTGTCACGCGCTGGCCCAGCGTGCAGGATCTGGCGGCAGCTGCGGATGCAGACGTCATGGCCGAATGGGCGGGGCTTGGCTATTACGCCCGCGCGCGCAATCTGCTGGCCTGCGCGCGCGCCGTGGTGCGCGATCATGGCGGGGTGTTTCCTGCCACGGCTGAGGGGCTGCGGGCTTTGCCCGGCGTGGGGCCCTATACGGCGGGGGCGGTGGCCTCGATTGCCTATGACGAGCCTGCGGTGGTGGTGGATGGCAATGTCGAGCGCGTGATGGCGCGGCTGTTCGCGGTCGAGACGCCCTTGCCGCTGTCAAAGCCTGCGCTGATCGCGCATGCAACCCGGCTGACCCCGCGCCTGCGGGCTGGGGATTATGCCCAAGCGGTGATGGATCTGGGGGCGACGATTTGCAGCCCGCGCAACCCTGCTTGCGGCATTTGCCCGCTGATGGCGCTTTGTCTGGCGCGCAAGGCCGGCATCGCGGCAGAGCTGCCGCGCAAGCTGCCAAAGCCGGAAAAGCCAGTGCGGCGCGGCGCGGTTTGGCTGGCGGAAAATGCTGGCCAAATGCTGGTCGAGCGGCGGCGCGACAAAGGTTTGTTGGGTGGCATGCTGGGCTTTGTCGGCGATGGCTGGGATGGCGCAGGCGGTGGCCCGCCGTTTCAGGCCGAGTGGCAGATCTTGGGCGAGGTGAAGCACACCTTCACGCATTTCCATCTGTTTCTTACCGTGCATTGGGCCAAAGCGCGCGGCAATCCCGAACGCGGTAGTTACGCAGATCTTAACCCTGACGATCTGCCAACGGTGATGCGCAAGGCCTATGACCTTGCGTTCACCACCCAAAAGCCGCGTTGAGGCCTTGATTTTTTTCGATACACTGTGCTGAACTGCGAGGGTTCCATGCGTCAAATTCCGATCTCTGAGGTGCAAAAGCTGCAAAATGCCCTGCCGTTCTGGCTGTCTTTGGGCATGCTTCCGGTGGCGGTTTTAGGCGCGCTTTGGGGTGGGGTCTGGGTGGCGGGCCTGCCGCTTTATTCTTGGGTGCTGTTTTCGATCTTGGATGCGATCAACGGTCTGAACGAGGACAACGCCGACCCTGAAACGCCTGAAACCAGCCTGACCTATTACCGCGCGATCACGCTGATCTGGTTTCCACTGCAAGCTTTGCTGCTGTTCTGGATGGTCTGGTATGTGCCGCAGGCGGCGCATCTGGGCGGGTTGGAAAAGCTGGTGCTGTTCTTTGGCGCGGGCATCGTCTCGGGCACGGTTGGCATCAACTATAGCCACGAGCTGATGCACCAAAAACCCGTGGCCGAGCGTTGGTTGGCCGATCTGCTGCTGGCCATGGTGTTTTACGGCCATTTTCGCAGCGAACATCTGCGGGTGCATCATCTTTATGTCGGCACCCCGCGCGATCCGGTGACGGCGCGCTATAACGAAGGCTTTCATCGGTTTTTTCCGCGTGTGCTGCGGCATTGCTACGGCTCTGCTTGGCGGGCCGAGGTGGCGATGCTGGCGCGCAAAGGTCTGAAGCCCTTTGATAAATCCAACCCGTTTTGGCGCTATTGGGGCCTGCAAGCCGGGATGATCTGTCTGGCCTTTGGCTTGGGGGGCTGGCAGGGGCTGGGGTTGTTTTTGTTTCAGGCCGTGGTTGCGATCTGGCAGCTAGAGCTGGTGAATTACGTCGAACACTACGGGCTGACGCGGCGCTATCTGGGCGAGGGGAAATATGAACATGTGCGCCCGCATCACAGCTGGAATGCGACGCAAAAGGCGTCAAACTGGCTGCTGATCAATTTGCAGCGCCACTCTGACCATCATTTCAAACCCGACCGCCGCTTTCCCTTGCTGCAAACCTATGCGGCAAACGATGCGCCGCAGATGCCTTATGGCTATCCGGTGATGACGGTGGCGGCGATGCTGCCGCCGATCTGGCGGCGCATCATGAACCCGCGGGTGCGGGCATGGCGGCGGCAGTATTACCCCGATATCACCGATTGGAAGCCCTATAACAAAGCGTTGAACCCCGCCCCCAAGGGCGCGCCGCTGTGATCATTCGATCGGCGTGCCCAAGACCGCAATCGCCAGCCCAAAAACCGCAAGCCCCGCATAGGCGGTGACGCGCAAAGCGCTCTGGTCGCGGTGGCTGGCGGCAATCGCGGCTTGCAGCGCGTAATAAAGCGCAAAGGCGCGCGAGGCATAGGCGATGATCTGAAAGACATCGGCGCTCCATGTCAGGGCAAGGCCCGCGCCGACCAAAACCGCATAGGCTTGACGCGACGAGACGCGGCTGCGCGTCAGCTCGGCGATCAGCCCGCCCGCGCCGCTGGTGTCTGCAATGGCTGCGGAAAACTGCGCAGTCAGCGCTGCGGCCACCAGCATCGCGGGCAAGATCGGCGCGACCACGGCCATCATCGCAATGATCGCGGTCTCGCTAAGCGCGCCGGTGGCGGGGGCAAAGGCATAGGCCAGAAGTGTGATGTAAATCATATAGATCACGGTCGAGATCGCCTGCGCCCATTGCATGGATCTGATGCGCACCCGCGCGTCATAACTCTCGGACAGATAGCGCGAGGTCTCGAACCCTTGCACGGTGACGATCAGGCCAAAGCCCAAGGTCAGGCTTTGCCACAGCGAAACCTGCGGCGGAATGATCTGCAAGGCCCCCGCCTGCGCTTGGGTCACAAAATAGCCCGCAAGCCCGGCCAAAAGCCCCGCGATCACCACCAGTTTCACGCCGACGGTGACTTGTTCCAGCCGCTCCAGCGCGTCAAACCCGCGCAGCCAGCCGACGCCAAGGATCAGCAAGAACATCGCCGAGGTCAGCAACCGCGCATGCAGCGCATCACCGTAGGGCGTCAGGCTGACACCAAAAGCGCCAAACAGGTTCAGGTAATAGGCCACCGAAATCACATAGGCAAAGGACAAGACCCAAGAGGCGGCGGTTTCCAAGCCTTGCTCGATGATCGGGCGGGGCTGGGTGCTGCGATGGGCGATATTGCTGCGAATGGCGGCACCAAAGGCCCAAGCGCCAGCGCAAAGCGCTGCCATCACCAAGGGAGCGCTGGCCCCCCAAGATTGATGCAAGATCGGCCCCAGCACCAGAAACCCCGATCCGATGATCGAGGCCAGCGGCGTCATCGTCGCCCGCCACAAGGGCGCACGCGACAGCCGCGGATACAGCAAAATGGCGGCGATCAGCAGACTGCTGGTCAGGATCAGGGCGTTTTGCATCGGCTGGGGTCTGCTTTGCTGTAAAGGCGCATCGGAGTGATTAAAGGCAAAAATCCCCAGCGTGCAAGCACGCTGGGGCAGTGGTGCCATGGGCGGACCGTGGCACGGCGTAAACCTGAAATTTCGCGGGAAGGCTGCGCCAAAGCGCAGCCCTGTCAGTGGCGACGACCTGTGTCGGCCTCCATTTCGGCGCGGATTTGTTGGCGCAGGATGTCGATGGGGATCATCTTGCCATCGCGCTTGAAGTGCCAATAGGTCCAGCCGTTGCAGGAGGGCGCACCTTCCATCTTGGCGCCAACTTGGTGGATCGAGCCTTTGACGTCCAGCCCGATCAGCGTGCCATCAGCGCGCACCTTGGCGGAATGGCGGCTGCCAATGGAATAAAGCTCTTCACCGGGGCGCAACATGCCGCGTTCGACCACTTGGCCAAAGGGCACGCGGGGTTCGGCGCGCTTTGATCCGGTTACTTCCAGCGCCGAGGCGTCAAAGCGGCGCACGCGTTCGATGCGGGCGGCGGCGACTTTGCGGTAAGCCTCTTCCCGCTCGATCCCGATGAAATCGCGGCCCAGCATCTTGGCAACCGCGCCGGTGGTGCCGGTGCCAAAGAACGGGTCAAGCACCACATCGCCGGGGTTGGTGGTGGCGATCAGCACGCGGTGCAGCAGGCTTTCGGGCTTTTGCGTTGGATGCGCCTTGTCGCCGTGTTCGTCTTTCAGACGCTCGTGCCCCGTGCAGATTGGCAAAACCCAATCCGAGCGCATTTGCACGCCGTCGTTCAATTCCTTCAGCGCTTCGTAGTTGAAGGTGTATTTCGAATCCTCATCGCGCGAAGCCCAGATCAGGGTTTCATGCGCATTGGTCAGGCGTTTGCCGCGAAAGTTCGGCATCGGATTGGATTTGCGCCAAACCACATCGTTCAGCATCCAATAGCCTTGGTCTTGCAACGCAGAGCCGACACGAAAGATGTTGTGATAGCTGCCGATCACCCAGATCGCGCCGTTTGGTTTCAACAGCCGTTTCGCAGCGGCCAACCAAGCGCGGGTGAATTTGTCATAGGCGGCGAAGCTGGCGAATTGGTCCCAGTGATCGTCAACCGCATCGACTTTGGAATTGTCGGGGCGATGCAGATCGCCTTTCAACTGCAAGTTATAGGGAGGATCTGCGAAAATCAGATCAACGCTGCCAGCAGGCAATGCGTTCATCCGTTCAATGCAATCGCCATCAAGAATTTGGTTCAGCGGAAGCGAAACCGCCTCAGCCGCTTTTGTTTTCGTTGCCATCTGTACTGCCTCTTACCTCGGTGTTTGCCACCGCTTGTTGTGGATAAGAATGAGTCATTGGCGAATCACAGTCAAATTCTTTATTGAATCAAGGGGTTACAGTTTTCGCTTGATACAACATCTTGTGGATAGGTTTGAACGAACGTCTATGCCAAGGGGTTACCCCAAGATTTAGCAGCGCTTGTTGGTGCAACTTTGTCGGGTATCCGGCGTTTACCTCCCAGCCATAACCTGGATGCTGTTGCGCCAAATCCACCATGATGCGATCGCGCGCCACTTTGGCGATGATCGAGGCTGCGGCAATCGACAGGGATTTGGCATCGCCTTTGACGATGGCCGTGGCGCGCCCGGCCAGTTGTGTCGGGATCAGATTGCCGTCAATCAGGCAATGGTCTGGCGCAATCGGCAGGCCTGCGACCGCGCGCTCCATCGCCAGATGGCTGGCGCGCAGGATGTTCAGGCGGTCGATCTCTTCCACCGAGGCATGGGCGATGCAGCACTGCGCCGCGCCAAGGATCAGATCATAGAGTTTTTCACGCTTGGCTGCGGTTAAGGTCTTGGAATCGGCCAAGCCTTCGGGAATGTGCGCGGGGTCCAAGATCACGGCGGCGGCGGTCACCGGGCCTGCAAGCGGGCCACGGCCGACTTCGTCCACCCCTGCGATCAGGGCAAAGCCACGCGCTTGGGCGGCGATTTCAGAGCTAAGGTCTGCGGTTGGTTTTTGCATGGCTTTGCCTAGCGCAAAATACGGCGCTTAAAAAGGGGGGCGGCAGGCAAGCAAAAGGCGGGGTGATCCTGGGCCAAGGGCGGGAACCATGCCTTGTTATGCGATAGCAGGGCAATAAACCCCTTTGGATATTGAATAACCGCAGGGCTTTGCGCAGGATAAAGCGGTATTGAATAGGAGTGTGCAGCATGATGCGCCTAATCTTCGCGATGGCCCTTATAGGTCTGGCTCTGCCCGCAGATGCGGCGTGCTATGCCGATTATAAGGCCAAACAGGATGCGCCCTTGCGGCTGCATTACGGTGTGGCACAAGTGTCGGATGCGGCCTGCGGATCAAATGACGCCGCCAAAGGCGAACTTGCGCCCAGACTGGCGGCGGATGGCTGGACGGTGCTAAACGTGGTGTCGACCTTTGGGCCAGAGGGCTTGGACGAAAGGAAAGAAAGTGCAGGGCAATACTTCCTCCGCTACTGAGACATTGCGGGCGGGCAACCGCGTGGTGGGCTATGGTATTGCGGCGATTGTGCTGATTTTGCTGGGCGCTGCGGTGTTCTTGTTTTTGAACCTGCCCGACGCCAATGCCTTTAACGCCCGCGTGGAAAAGCTGTTTGTCGATAATAACGACCTGACCTCGGGGGCCGAGATCAAGCTGTTGGAAATTCTGGCGCAATCGGGCACCAGCTTTTCCGAGGTGCTGCAAAGCTATCGCTCGGTGATCTTTGTGCTGCTGATCTTTGCCACCGCGCTGATGATCGCGGCCTTGGTGTTTTTGGTGACGATCATCGCGCTGAACCGGCGCATTTCGGCCATTCAACGCTCGGGGATACAAGTCTCGTCGATCCTGATCAGCCGCGAGGCGCGGGCGGTCTATATCAACGATATGGAATTTGCGCTGACCGAAGCCGCGATCGAAACCCTGTCGGTGCTGGCCGAGGCGCGGATGGATGACGATGTGCTGACCGGCGCGCAGATTGAAGGCGTGATCTCGGGGCGCGATGCCTCGGACTGCGACGAGGCGGCGGGTGCGACCCGCATCAAGCGGTTGCGCGATGCGCTGGGCAATCAAATGGTCAGCGAGCTTTTGGTCAAAACCGTGGCGCGGCGCGGCTATATGCTGGCGGTGGGCAAAGACACCATTAAGATGATCTAAGCTTTTGCTATACATCCGCTGCGATCTGCTGTAGAGGCGGCAGATCGGCCCGAGGGTTCCGGTGCAGATGCCGTGGGAGGCACGTCTGCGATGGGGAATGAGGTGCCGCATAAAATGGTACTTCAAGGGCGCATCTAAGCGATGCCCCCCATCAGGAAAAGACATGATCGACTTGGGAATTGCTGCGCCTTTGGCCGCAGCTTTGGCCGCTAAAGGCTATGAAAAACTGACTGCCGTGCAAATGGCAGTGCTTGCAGACGAGGCGCAAGGCCGCGATTTGCTGGTTTCGGCACAGACCGGATCGGGCAAGACCGTTGCTTTTGGTATCGCGATGGCGGACCAGATTCTGGCAGGCTCGGACAAGCTGCTTTATGCAGATGTGCCTTTGGCGCTGTGTATTGCCCCCACCCGTGAATTGGCGCTGCAAGTGGCGCGCGAGCTGGAGTGGCTTTACGGCCCCGCAGGCGCGCAGATTGCAACCTGCGTCGGCGGCATGGACTATCGCACCGAAAAGCGCGCGCTGGATCGCGGCGCGCATATCGTGGTCGGCACACCGGGCCGTCTGCGCGACCATATCGACCGCAAATCGCTGGACCTGTCGGGCCTGCGCGCGGCCGTGCTGGACGAAGCCGACGAGATGCTGGATCTGGGCTTCCGCGACGATCTGGAATATATCCTTGCTGCGGCCTCGCCTGAGCGTCGCACGCTGATGTTCTCGGCCACCGTGCCGAAAGAAATCGCGAAACTGGCGCAAGATTTCCAAAATGATGCGCTGCGTATTGCCGCCCAAGGCGAAGCAAAACAGCACGTTGATATCGAATACCGCGCGTTTTCGGTAGCCGTGCGCGACCGCGAACATGCGATCTTTAACGCCCTGCGCTTTTACGAGGCGCAAACCGCCATCGTGTTCTGTAAAACCCGCGTGAACGTCAATCATCTGATGGCGCGCATGGGCAACCGTGGCTTTAAGGTCGTCGCCCTTTCGGGTGAACTCAGCCAGCAAGAGCGCACAAACGCGCTGACCGCGCTGCGCAACGGGCGGGCGAATGTCTGTATCGCCACCGATGTGGCCGCGCGCGGCATCGACCTTCCGGGTCTGGAATTGGTGATCCACGCCGATCTGCCGTCGAACTCGGAAACCCTGCTGCACCGCTCGGGCCGCACCGGTCGTGCGGGATCGAAAGGCGTCTCGGCGCTGATTGTGGCCCCGTCTGAATTCAAAAAAGCCCAGCGTTTGCTGCAAGGTGCGAAGGTTGTGGCGGAATGGGGTGCGGCGCCTTCGGCCGAAGACGTACAATCGCGCGACGATCTGCGGATCTTTGAAAACCCCGTCTTTGGTCAGGATTTGACCGAAGAGATGGATATGGCGAGCCAGTTGATCGCGCGCTTTGGCCCCGAGCAGATTGCCGCCGCCTATGTGAAATCCTGGCGCTCGGGCCGCTCAGCCCCCGAAGTGCTGACGGAAACCGCAGCGCCACGCGATGCCGCAGCCCCTCCGCGCGAGCGCAGTGAATTTGGCGCCTCGGTCTGGTTTGAACTTTCGGTTGGTCATACCGGCCGCGCCGAAGCGCGCTGGTTGTTGCCAAAAATCTGTGACGCAGGCGGCATTTCCAAGGACGGCATCGGTGCGATTCGCGTGCAATCCGAAGTGACCTATGTGCAGATCGCTGAAGGTTTGGCGGGCAAATTCGGCCAGACGCTGGAGCTTGAAAACGGCGTCGTGATGGCGCGGATGGCGGGCGAACCTTCGATGGACCGTCCCGAGCGCGCGCCGCGCAAAGCCCCTGCTCCGCGCGGTGATCGCCCAGAGCGGGCCGAGCGCGCCGAAAAAGCGCCTTATGAAAAGCGCGACAAGCCAGCCTATGTGCCAAAACCCTCGCGTTTGTTGGAAGAGGCGCGTGCCGATGGCTACGACCCGATCCGTGGCAATGACGCGCCTCCGGCCGAAGCCCCGCAGCCGCGCAAACCCTATGCGCCACGGGCCGAAGGCGCCAAGCCCTACGCTCCGCGCGGCGACAAGCCCGCTTATGGCGCAAAGCCTGCCTATGGCGACAAAAAGCCCTATGCGCCGCGTGGCGATAAACCGGCCTATGGCGCGAAACCTGCTTATGGCGAAAAGCCAGCTTACGGCGCAAAACCAGCTTATGGTGACAAGCCCGCTTATGGCGCAAAGCCTGCTTATGGTGACAAAAAGCCCTACGCACCCCGCGCTGATGGCGAGCGTAAGCCCTATGCCCCGCGTGCCGAAGGCGCAAAGCCCTATGCGCCCCGCGATGCCGAGCCAAAGCCACGTTGGAAATCCGATGACAAAGCGGCAGCCCCGCGCTCGGCTGGTTTCAAGTCGCATGGCGGCGGTGAAGGCAAGCCCGGCAAGGCCACTGGTTTCAAATCGCACAGCGCCGAGGGTAAAAGCTTTGGTAAGCCAAAGCCCGCAGGCCCGCGCGCAGCAGATACCTCTAAGCGGTTCGTGCCGCCAAAGAAGAAGTAATCTGACCTAAAGTTCACATAGGGCCGCCTTCGGGCGGCCTTATGCTTTTATATGGCCAAAGATTTCGCCATGCAGCGCTGGGTTTGCCGCCAGAACCCCCGCCGTTTGCGGCGTGGCATTGTTAAACCGCAGCGCTTGGCCATGACGATCTGTCACCCGCGCGCCGGCCTTGCTGGCAATCAAAGCCCCTGCGGCGATGTCCCATTCCCATGTCGGGCGAAAGGTCAGCATGCCGTCATGCCGGCCCTCGGCCACCAGACACAGCCGATAAGCCAGCGAGGCGCGAAAGCTGCGCTGAAAGGCGGGCGGCGCGCCTTGCCAGAAATCGGGCAGCAAGTTCGCCTTAGGTGTCAGGATGTTAGCCCCGTCTTGCAGTCGTGTTGCTGTGGCCGAAATTGCCATGCCGTCCAGCATCGCAGGCGCGTCATGGCTTGCGGTGAACAACAGATCCTTGGCAGGCAGATAGACCGCAGCAGCCACCACTTCACCACGATGCGCCACGGCCAGCGAATGCGCGAAATAGGGTTCGCCCGCAATAAAGGCACGCGTGCCGTCGATCGGGTCAATAATGAACACATGTTCGCATTGCAGTCGCGCGCCATCGTCAGGGGTTTCCTCGGACAGCCAGCCATAGCTGGGCCGCGCCGCGCGCAGGGTCGATTTCAGCATGTCGTTGACAGCAATATCGGCCTCGGTCACCGGACCTTGATCGCCCTTTTCCCAAACCGCAGGCGTGTTTTGCCAATACCGCAAAGCGATTTCGCCAGCAGCGCGGGCGGCTTGGGTCAAAAGGGCAAGGTCATGCGCCGGCAAGGGTCATCCCGTCGATCAACAGGCTGGGCACGCGGGTCGACAGATGCGCGCGCGCGTCATTGGCAGGGATGATCCGCAGCAGCATCTCGCGCAGATTGCCCGCGATGGTGCATTCGTTCACCGGATATTTGATCTCGCCATTCTCGACCCAGAAGCCCGAGGCACCGCGCGAATAATCGCCGGTGTTTGGATTGATCGTCGAACCGATCATCGAGGTGATCAAAAGCCCCGTGCCCATATCGCGGATCAGATCGGCGCGGCTAAGCTGGCCTTGGGTCAGATCGGTGTTCGACGACGACGGCGTTGGCGGTGCCGAGGTGCCGCGCGCGGCATTGCCGGTGCTGGCCATGCCCAACTTGCGCCCGGTGGCAAGATCCAGCGTCCAGCCCAGCAGGATACCGTTTTCCACCACCATGCGGCGGGCCGAGGGCAGCCCCTCGCCATCAAAGGGCCGCGAGCCCGAGATGCGCGGGCGCAGCGGGTCTTCCACCAGCGACAGGCCAGCAGGCAAAACCTGTTGGCCCAAGGCATCCAGCAGCCAAGACTGCCCACGCGCAATCGCAGCGCCGTTGATCGCCGAAGTCAGGTGCCCGATCAAAGACGAGGCAACGCGTTCGTCAAACAGCACCGGATAGGTGCCGGTTTTGGGCTGCACAGCGCCTGCGCGCGCCAAAGCGCGTTCGGCGGCAAGCGCGCCAATGCCTGCGGCCGAGGGCATATCGGCGGCAAAGATCCGGCCTTCGCCTGCGTAATCGCGCTCCATCCCCGTGCCCGATCCGGTGAAGGCCACGGCGGAAACCGAATGCGAATTGCGCGCGTAACCGCCCGAAAAACCATTACTGGCGGCCATATGCACCTCGCGGCGGCCATAGCCTGCCGAAGCCTCAACCTGGGTGATGCCTGCGGAATCCATCGCGGCGGCCTCGGCGGCGCGCGCCATCGCCTCTAGGTCGGCGGCGCTGGGTTCGGGCGCGTCTTCCACCAGTTCCAAAGCGGCCAGATCCCAGGATGTGGCGATTTGCTCGGGGCTGGCAAGGCCCGCATAGGGGTCGGCGGGGGCCTCGCGCGCCATAGCAACCGCGCGCTCTGCCAGCCGCGCCAGCGTCGCGGGCGAGGTGTCAGAGGCCGAAACACAGGCCTGACGCCCGCCCATCAGCACCCGCAACCCGATCTCGGTCGCCTCAGAGCGTTCGGCCTGTTCCAGCGCGCCCGCCCGAATATCAATGCTTTGCGACACGCCCGACAGCGCCATGGCGTCGGCCTGCTCTGCCCCCGCAGCTTTGGCGGCGTCCAGCAGGGCTTGGGTCAGCGTGGCAAGGCGGGTCATGGCGTATCCTTTTGCGGCATTTGCAGTCAAAGTCATGCTTTCGCCGCCAGTTTCAAGCGCTAGGCACAGGTTTTATCAAAACAAATGCCGCCCAAGCAGGCTGGGGCGGCGTTTGCAGGGAATAAGGCGTGTTATTGCAGGCGCTGGCCGTTGGCGTAAAAGCCTTTGTCCTTGAACTCCAGCACCGAGGTCAGCTCGTCTTTGTCGGGCGCAGAATTGGTAAACATCGCCATCATCATCTTATAGCCCATGACGTCTTGCTCATTCAGATAGCCCATCGCGACGATCTTATCGAGAAGACTGTTTGCGCCGGTCAGTTTCAAGTCGATCTTGCCCGTGGGCACAGGCAGCCCGCTAAAGGTTTCCAGATCGGAATTGTCGAAGGTCAAAGCGCCGGTGCCGGTCAGCTCTGCTCCGGCAAAGGAGAGTTGCAGCTGCGAGAGGTCCAGCGCGTTCAGCTCGCCCTTGGCGGCCTCGCCCGAGGTGCCCTGTTGCAGTTCATCAAACAGATCGGTGTTCAGCGAGGCTTTGCCCTTGGCATCCAAAATCACCGTTGCACCCTCATGCGGCAGCACGCCAGCGGGGTCGACCATCGCCCAGACCGGCTCTGACACGTTAAAGCCGACGAGCTTGCTTAGAAAGGCGAAGTCCGAGGGCGTGTCAGATTTGCCGGTGGGCATATCAATCATGAACGCAAGTTCATCATAGGTCACATCAACCTGCGGCACTGGCAGATCGGGGCCAGAAAAGCTGAGAGCGGTGCCACTGTTGTGCAGATCGTAGCGTAGATGCATCTTGTCCATCGCAAAGGCCAGCCCTCCTGCCAAGGTCGCGCCACTGACATGGCTGCCGACGCCCTTGTTGTTGGCAGAGACATCGAATTTCGCTGAAGCATAGTCAAAGCTCGAGGTCACCGCAAAGCCAGCCGTGAGGGCTTTGGCCATATCGGCCATATCGGTCAAAGTCCCGCTGGATTGGCCGGAAATCGCCTCGATCTGCGCGGTCATGTCAAAGGCGGACTGAGTGTCGCTGTTTTTGCTAGAGGCTACCAGTGCCATGCTGTCGGCAGTAAAGCTGCTGGCAATCTTTTTCGCCGCGCCCACGCCTTCGACCAGATAGTTTGCCGCGATATTGGTCAGCGTTGCATTCATCGTCAGATCAACAAGCGCGCTGTCAATGCCGTTCAGCGCTTCCAGCGTGGCGGTAAGTTTGGGTGCTGTGATGACATAGGTCAGCGCATCGGCCTGCCCGCTTGCGACCAGCGCAAGCCCTGGCTGCGACAGGGTGATTTTCAGGTCACTTGGTTTTGCGTCCATCAGCCCCGGGGGCGGCGTGGTTTTGATCAGAATTGGGATGCTGTCAGAAAAGGTGACAGTCACTTTGCCATCGCCATTTTCGCTAAAGTCGATTTCATCAATCGACAGTGCCGCCGAACTATGGTCGCTTTTTTGATCAAGGGTCAGACCCGAGACCACAAGCCGGTTGCCATTGCGGCTGACATCGGTGGTGCGCAGCGTTTGGCCCGAGGCGGACATCATTTCTTGCCAATTTGCCCAAACCTCTTCGGCTGTGACATCTGCCAAGGCACAGCTGGCCGTAAAGACTGCGACTGTCGCGGCGCTACCCGCCAAAAGCATGCGTTTCATAAATCGGCCCCTTGGAACTCTCTTTGACCCAAGCATCCCTGCTTGCATCGGGGCGGTCAAGGGTTTCTGATGTGCGCAATAGACAATCGACGCAATTGTTATCAAGGCGAAGGAGGCATCATCATGCAGGGCAAAGTTGTTGTGATTACCGGGGCAAGTCGTGGCATTGGCGCGGCTGCGGCGCGTGCATTTTGCGGCTTGGGGGCAAAGGTTGCGCTGCTGGCGCGATCAGAGCCCGAGATCGCAGCGCTGGCGGCAGAGTTGGGCGAAGCGGCGGTGGCCTTAACCTGCGATGTGGCAGAATTCGACCAAGTACAGGCGGCTTTGGCGGCGGTTGTTGCGCGCTGGGGGCGCTTGGATGTTTTGATCAACAATGCTGGAGTGATCGACCCGATTGCGCATCTGGCAACGGCGGATCCTGCCGAATTTGCCCGCGCGGTGCAGATCAATCTGAACGGGGTGTTTTATGGCATGCGGGCTGCACTGCCGCAGATGCGTGCGCAGGGCTATGGCACCATCATCAACATCTCCTCGGGGGCTGCGACCAATCCGCTGGAAGGCTGGGGGGGCTATTGTTCCACCAAAGCGGCGGCGCTGATGCTGACGCGCGTCGGCCATCTGGAAGAGGCTGCGCATGGCATTCGGGTGCTGGGCCTGTCGCCCGGAACGGTGGCGACGCAGATGCAGGTCAAGATCAAGGCCTCGGGGGTTAATCCGGTCAGTCAATTGGATCCTTCCGTGCATATTGCGCCCGAATGGCCCGCCAAAACGCTGGTCTGGATGTGTACAGCGGCGGCGGATGCTTGGCTTGGCCGTGATGTGTCGCTGCGCGAAGATGTGGTGCAGCGCGCCGTGGGGTTGCTGGCATGATCGAGGTTACCAAAGACGGTGGGTTGCTGACGCTGACCTTGAACCGGCCAGAAAAGGCCAATGCGCTGACGGCTGCGATGCTAGCGGATCTTGAGGCGGCCTTGGCGGGCCCGCCCCCTGCGGCGCTGATCCTGACAGGTGTCGGGAAGGTGTTTTCGGCGGGCGCGGATCTAGAGGAAATGCAGGCGGGGCTTGGCCGCAATCCGGCGTGGGAGCGGGTCTCGGCGGCGATTGCAGCGCTGCCCTGCCCGACGATTGCCGCGTTGAACGGCACGCTGGCGGGCGGGGCGATGGGCTTGGCGCTGGCTTGCGATATGCGGCTGGCGGTGACGGGGGCGAAGTTCTTTTATCCGGTGATGCGGCTTGGGTTTTTGCCGCAGCCTTCGGATCCGGCACGGCTGGCCGCATTGATCGGGCCTGCGCGCGCGAAGATGATTTTGCTGGCCGGCACGCGGATCGAGGCCGAAGAGGCGCAGGCTTGGGGGCTGATCGAGCGGATTTGCGCCCCCGAGGCTTTGATGGCGACCGCGCGGGCGCTGATGGCCGATGCTTTGGCCGCCAAAGCGGGGCATAGTGCCGCGATTAAGGCGCTGATCGGCTGACTGCGCGCAAAGGTGTGAAGTAAGGGGTGCTAAACTATGAACTCGCAATGGGTCGTCACATTGATGGGCTGGGCGCAATCGGCCAGTGATATCGCTTTGGGGTGGCTGCTGTCGCCTGCCGCTTGGTCGCAATTTATTCTGCTGGCGCTGGCCTATCTGCTGGCACGCGCTGGCGCCAAGCGCTTGGGGCCGCTGCTGACGCGCCTGCTTGATCCGGGGCAAAAAGACAGCCTGCTTGCCAAACTGCGCCGCTTTTCGCTTGGCTTCGTGCCCTTGCTGATGCCGCTTTTTGCCTATGCGCTGACCGCAGGCGGGGAAGAGGTCACGCGTTCGGTCTTTGGGTCGGGCGAGGTGGTGGCCTTGGGCAAGCGGCTGTTCTTATTCCTTGCCGCGCAAAGTTTCGTACGCGAGGTGCTGACCGACAGCTTCTTGAAACTGTTGGGGAAATATGTGCTGATCCCCTGTGCGGCGCTTTATATGTTTGGCCTGCTAGACCTGATTTTGCAGCGGCTGGATGACAGCATCATCGCCTTGGGCAATATCCGCTTTTCGATTTTGGCGCTGATCCGAGGCCTGGTTGCGGGCAGCCTGTTGTTTTGGCTGGGGTCTTGGTCGAACCGGCAAAGTGCGGGCTATATCAAAGCGCAAGACGAGCTGCGCCCTGCCACCCGCGAATTGGCGGTCAAGGCGATTGAAGTGGCGATCTTTGGCGCGGCGTTTTTGCTGCTGATGAGCATCATGGGCATTGATCTGACCGCCGTTGCGGTTTTGGGTGGTGCCTTGGGTGTTGGGATTGGCCTTGGTTTGCAGCAGATTGCTGCGAATTTCATCTCGGGGATCATTTTATTGATCGAGGGGCAAACCACCGTCGGCGATTATGTTGAACTTGATGGCGGCGAGCGGGGCACCATCGTCAAGATGACCGCCCGCGCCTGCATTTTGGAAACCTTTGACGGCAAGTGGATCGTGGTGCCGAACGAACATTTCATCACCAGCCGTGTGGTAAATTATTCCGACCAAGGCTCTGCCAACCGCTATGAGGCTTTGTTTTCGGTGGCTTATGAAACCGATATTAACCGCGTGCCTGCGGTGATAGAGTCCGCGGTGGCGGCGCTGCCTTTTGTGCTGACCGACCCCGATCGGCCTGATTGCGAATTGCGTGGTTTTGGCGACAGCTCGGTTGACTTTGCAGTGGAATATTGGGTGAACGGCATCGACGACGGCAAAAACAAATACGCAAGCAAAGTGCTGTTTGCGATCTGGAACGCGCTTAAGGCCGAGGGAATCGAGATCCCCTATCCGCGCCGTGTGATCGAGATGCGCCATGTTTGACGCTTTGGTCATTGGCGCAGGCCCTGCGGGGCTGATGGCGGCGGAAGAATTGGCGCGTGCTGGTCGCAAGGTATTGGTCTGCGAGGCCAAGCCCAGCCCTGCGCGCAAATTCCTGATGGCTGGCAAGTCGGGGCTGAACATCACCAAAGATGAAGAAAGCGACAGCTTTATCGCAGCTTACGGCGATGCCTGGCTGGCGCCGATGATCGCGGGTTTTGGCCCGGCGCAGGTGGTGATCTGGGCGCGTGGTTTGGGGCAAGAGGTGTTTACCGGCTCGTCTGATCGGGTGTTTCCGCGCAGCATGAAAGGCTCGCCGCTGTTGCGGGCTTGGCTGGCGCGGCTTGCGGGCATGGGGGTCGAGCTGCGCAGCCGTTGGCGCTGGGCGGGGTTTGCGGACCAAGGCTTTGTCTTTGACACGCCCGAGGGTCGGCAGGTCTTGCAACCTGCGGTGACGGTGCTGGCCTTGGGCGGGGCCTCTTGGGCGCGGCTGGGGTCGGATGCGGCTTGGCTGCCGTGGCTGGCGGAAAAAGGCGTGCAGATCGCGCCGTTCCGTCCGGCCAATATGGGTTTTGCCGTCGAATGGTCGCCGCATATGGCCAAACATTTTGGCGCAGCGATCAAGGGCGCGGCGCTGCATGTTGGCGGGCGTGTCGAGCGGGGCGAATTCGTGATCTCGGCCCGCGGGGTCGAGGGCGGCGGGATTTACGCGGTCAGCCGCGATCTGCGCGAAGGCGGCCAACTGACGCTGGATCTGATGCCGGATGTTTCGGGCGATGAGATTTCGGCGCGGCTGTCGCGGATGAAACCTGCGGAAACCTTGGTCAATAAGCTGCGCAAGCTGGGTCTGCCGCCTGCCGCCGTGGCTTTGGTGATGGAGTTTGGCAAGGGCCGCCCGCCGGTCGAGGCGATCAAACAGCTTGATCTGCGGCTTGCAGGCCCGCGCCCGATTGACGAGGCGATCTCGGTTGCAGGCGGGGT
This sequence comes from uncultured Pseudorhodobacter sp., assembly GCA_913062925.1. Lineage (GTDB taxonomy): Bacteria > Pseudomonadota > Alphaproteobacteria > Rhodobacterales > Rhodobacteraceae > Cypionkella. The sequence continues at coordinate 45,041 of CAJXWJ010000017.1, forward strand.
GATGCAGGCTGCGGTGACCGAAGGCCTAGAGCTGCGGGCGATCCCGGGGGTGTTTGTCTGCGGCGAGATGCTGGATTGGGAAGCCCCCACCGGCGGCTATCTGCTGACCGGCGCTTGGGCCACGGGGCGCTGGGCAGGCATGGCGGCGGCCGCCGCGCTTTAGCGCGGCCTGCATGCGCGCCCTTCCCGCCCGCCCCACTCCGTGCTAGGGGCAGGGGATGAAAATGCTTCCCACAAAAGATCAGATCCGTCAGTGGATCCTCGACAACCCGACCCTGACGGGCAAGCGCGATATCGCGAAGGCTTTCGGCATCACCGGCGATGGTCGCATCGACCTGAAACGGATGCTGCGCGAGCTGGAGGCCGAGGGCGCGGTTGAAAAGAAATCGCGCCGCTACCGTGAAGAGGGCGCGCTGCCGCCGGTCTCGGTGCTGCTGGTTTTGCCGCCTGACAGCAATGGCGATCTGTTCGCCCAGCCGCTGGAGGCGGGGGATACCGACACGCCGCCGCGCATTTTGATCATGCCACAAAAGGGCGACACCGCTTTGGCGGGGGGGATGAAGATCCTTGCACGGCTGACGCCGGTTGGCGGGCAGGATTACGGCTATGAGGCGCGGTTGATCCGGGCGCTGGGCTCGAACCCGCTGAAGGTGATCGGGGTTTACCGCGCCGCTTCCGAAGGTGGGCGGATTTTGCCGGTCGACAAAGGCTCGGACAAAGAATGGCGTGTGGCGCGCGACCATGACGGCGGCGCCAAGGACGGCGAGTTGGTCGAGGCCGAGCAGATCGGCCCCAAACGCTTTGGCCTGCCGCAAGCCAAGATCACGGCGCGGCTGGGCGACCCTTCGGGTGCGCGCGCGGTCAGCCTGATTGCGATCCATCAGCACGGCATTCCCGACCATTTCCCCGACGCGGTGATTGCCGAAGCCGAGGCCGCCAAGCCTGTGGCCTTGGGCAAACGCGAAGACCTGCGCGGCCTGCCCTTGGTGACAATCGACCCCGTCGATGCCCGCGACCGCGATGATGCGGTCTATGCCATGGCAGACCCAAACCCGAAAAATCCCGGTGGCTTTGTGATCTGGGTGGCGATTGCCGATGTGGCGCATTACGTCCGCCCCAACTCTGCGCTGGACCGCGAGGCCCGCAAGCGCGGCAACTCTAGTTATTTCCCTGACCGCGTGGTGCCGATGCTGCCCGATGTGTTGTCGGGCGATCTGTGCAGTTTGCACGAACATGTGGACCGCGCCTGTATGGCGGTCGAAATGCGCATCGACGCGCAGGGGCAAAAGCTGGGCCACCGCTTTACCCGTGGCTTGATGCGGTCACAGGCGAGCCTGAATTATGCGCAGGTGCAAGACGCGATTGACGGGCGCAGCGATGCCAAAACCGCGCCTTTGCTGGACGATGTGCTGCGGCCTTTGTATGCGGCTTATGCTGCCTTGAAGCAGGCCCGCGCCTTGCGCCAGCCGCTGGATCTGGAACTGCCCGAGCGGAAGATCATTCTGGATGACGACGGCAAAGTCACCTCGGTGTCGTTTTATGAACGCTTTGACGCGCATAAGCTGATCGAAGAATGCATGATCCTTGCCAATGTGGCGGCGGCAGAAGAGCTGGTTGGGCTGAAGCGGCCCTTGCTGTTCCGCGTGCATGAGGAACCTTCGCAAGACAAGCTGGAAAGCCTGCGCGAGGTGGCCGAGGCTTCGGGCTTTACGCTGGCCAAGGGGCAGGTGCTGAAGACCATGCACCTGAACCGTTTGCTGTCGCAGGCGGCGGGCACCGAATTTGACGAGCTGATGAATATCTCGACGCTGCGGTCTATGACGCAGGCCTATTACAACGCCGAAAACTTTGGCCACTTTGGTTTGGCGCTGCGCAACTATGCGCATTTCACCTCGCCGATTCGGCGTTATTCCGATCTGATCGTGCATCGCGCGCTGATTTCTGGCCATGGCTGGGGCGACGATGGGCTGTCGGCTTGGGACATCGAAAATCTTGACGACACCGCCAAGCAGATTTCCGACACCGAGCGGCGCAGCATGGTCGCCGAACGCGATACCACCGACCGCTATCTGGCGGCGTTCTTGTCTGAACGGGTGGGCAATGAATTTGCGGGCCGGATTTCGGGTGTGCAGCGCTTTGGTCTGTTCGTGCGGTTGCAAGAAACCGGCGCGGATGGCTTGGTGCCGATCCGCTCGATCGGGCGCGAGTTTTTCCATTACGACCAAGACGCGCAGACGCTGACGGGTTCAGACAGCGGTTTGGTTTTGGGGATCGGGCTGCGCGTGACGGTGCGGCTGGCCGAGGCAAGCCCGCTGACCGGAGGCTTGATGCTGGATCTGGTCGGGCTGGAAGACGGGCCACTGCCGCAAGGCGGGCGCCGGGGCGGGCGGTATCAGCCGCGCAAGCCCGGTAAATCAGCCGAGAAAGCTGCAAAAACCGCGCGCAAGGTGCATCGCAGCCGGCGCTGACTTGGCAGGATCGTGCCAGACCGCTAGGCTTGCTTTGGCAGGCAAAAGGGTAGGGCATGCGGCGGTCTTTGGGGATCTGTGCAGTGGCGTTGGCGGCGGGGCTTTGCGCGCCCGTCACACTTGCGCAGGATCTGGAACCGCAGGCAGAGGCAGGGCAAAGCATGATGGACGATCTGGGCAGCGTGGCGGGCTTTGAGGCGTGGCGCACAGGCTTTCGCCCGCGGGCCTTGGCGCAGGGTGTCTCGGCTGGCCTGTTTGATCAGGCGATGGCGCAGACCCGCTTTCTGCCCGAGGTGGTCGAGCGTGACCGCAAGCAAAATGAGTTTTCCAAGACGATTTGGGACTATCTGGACAAGGCCGTCTCGGAGGACCGCATTGCCGCAGGTCAGCGGGCGCTGCGCAAAAATGCTGCGCTGTTTGACCGGATCGAGGCACGCTACCACGTTGATAAATATACCGTTCTGGCGATTTGGGGCTTAGAGAGTGCCTATGGCGCGGTGCGCGGCGATATCGACACGCTTTCAGCACTTGCGACGTTGTCTTACGAGGGGCGGCGGGCTGAGTTTTTTGAAGCCGAGCTGCTGATACTGCTGAAGATCTTGCAGCGCGGCGCGGCAAAGCCTGCGCAGTTGCGCGGGTCTTGGGCGGGGGCGATGGGGCATACGCAGTTCATGCCATCCTCTTATGAACGGCTTGCGGTGGATTTCAACGGCGATGGCAGCCGCAATATTTGGGATGACGACCCGACCGACGCGCTGGCCTCGACCGCCGCTTATCTGGCGGATGCGGGCTGGAGGCCGGGGCAGGCCTGGGGGCAAGAGCTGCGCTTGCCGGCGGGGTTTGACTATGATCTGGCAGGCAGCCGCACTCAAAGGCCGATGGCGTTTTGGCGGGGGCTGGGGGTGGTGGCAGCAGAGGGTGCGGCACTGCCCGCGGCCAATTGGGGCGCGGTGATTCTGCCTGCTGGCGCGCGCGGGCCGGCCTTTATGGTCTATGACAATTTCGCAGCGATTGAGAGCTATAACAAAGCTGATGCCTATGTGATTGCGGTGGGGCATTTGTCGGACCGCTTGCGCGGAGGGGCTGGCTTTGTACAGGCCTGGCCGCGCGATCTGCGTGCGCTGACCCTGCCCGAGAAGATCGAGATGCAGCAGCGGCTTTTGGCGCGCGGCATGATGTCGGGCGCGGCAGATGGCAAGATCGGGCCGCTGACAGTGGCGGCGGTGAAGGCGTTTCAGCGCAGCAGCGGTGGTCTGGTCGATGGCTATCCTTGCCTGCCGGTGCTAGAGGCGCTGCGCCTGCCCTGACTCTGACCCTGACATAGACGCGGGGGCCGTTTTGCGGGGCATCGAGCCCCGCAAAACGGCGCTGCCGCGGCCTGCTGATCTGGGCGATGACATTTGCGTGAACGGGCAGGCAAAGCCCAGCGCAGGGCTATGCAGAATGCTGGCTTGCGGTAAGCTGATCTCTATTGACCCCATGAGGAGTTTTGAGATGTCGATGATGACCAAAGCAATTGTCCTTGGTATGGCCCTTTGCGCCGGCGCTGCTTTTGCCGAGACCGAGCCTACCGATCCCGCAGCAATTGCGCGCGAAAATCTGATGAAGAGTTTTGGTGGTGCGGCCAAGACTCTGGGTGAAATGGCGGGAGGCAAGACCGCCTATGACGCTGCTGCCGCAGAGACGGCAAAGGCGGCCTTGATCTCGGGTGCGGCCGAAATCGCCGCTACCTTTGCTGCTCCGACCATGGATCCGGCCGATAAAACCAGCCCTGATGTCTGGAAAAACTGGGATGATTTCTTGGCAAAGGGTAAGGCGCTGGGCGATGCTGCGGCCAGCCTTGATCTTGCGTCAGCCGAAACCATCGGTGCCGGAATGGGTGCGATTGGCGGCAGCTGCAAGGATTGCCACACGCTGTATCGGTTGAAGTAACCCGCCACCGCCTTTGGCCAAAGCCGTGGCACGCAACTGCCGCAGGCTTTGGCTTTAGCCGCAAAACAACCGCGTGATGCGGCCTGTATCGCTTACCTGTGCGTTCAGCCTTGTGGCGACAAGATCACCGCTGACCTCTTGGCGTGGCCAGATCACCCGCAATTGCCCGATCAGATTTTCATCGGCCAGAAGCACAAAAGTTTGGCCTTGTAGCGCGCCAAGCGCTTTGGCGCCGCAATGGTCTGGCTGCGGAGGGATCATTCGGCTGACTGGCCCGAGCTGGGTGCCGCGCGCGGCCACGCAGCCCAAAAGCGTGAGCAGCAAAGCCGCCTGTGCCGCGCCCTGCCGCAGCCCCATCCCCATCTGTAAACGCACGCGGCATCACACTCTTTAAACACAGCTTTGACGTTACTCTGGCCCGAGCCCGCCTGCCGCGCAATTGCAAAACCTTTTTGCGCCGCCAATTCGTCGCTAAGGGGCGTTTCCCGCGTTGCAATTTACCCGTTGCTGTCGCAGGTTCTGGGCAAATTATTTTGAAAGGATATCTCATGCGCACCCGTGCCGCCGTCGCCATTGCCCCCGGAAAACCGCTTGAAATCATGGAGGTCAATCTGGCTGACCCCAAAGAAGGCGAGGTTCTGGTTGAAATCAAGGCCACGGGTATTTGTCACACCGATGAGTTCACCCTTTCGGGGGCCGATCCCGAGGGGCTGTTCCCGGCGATCTTGGGGCATGAGGGCGCGGGCGTGGTGATTGCGGTTGGTCCCGGTGTCAAAAGCCTGAAGGTCGGCGATCACGTTATCCCGCTCTACACGCCCGAATGCCGCGAATGCCCGTCCTGCCTGTCGCGCAAAACCAACCTTTGCACCGCCATTCGCTCTACCCAAGGCCAGGGCCTGCTGCCCGATGGCACGACGCGGTTCTCGATGCTGGATGGCACGCCGATCTATCACTATATGGGCTGCTCGACCTTTGCCAACCACACGGTGGTGCCCGAAATCGCGCTGGCCAAAGTGCGCAAGGACGCGCCGTTTGAGAAGATTTGCTACATCGGCTGCGGGGTCACCACCGGCATCGGTGCGGTTTTGAACACCGCAAAGGTCGAGATCGGCGCCAAGGCCGTGGTCTTTGGTCTGGGCGGCATCGGGCTGAACGTCATTCAGGGCCTGAAGATGGCGGGGGCCGATATGATCATCGGTGTCGATCTGAACAACAGCAAGAAAGAGTGGGGCGAGAAATTCGGCATGACCCACTTTATCAACCCCAAGGAAATCGAAGGCTCGGTGGTGCAAGCGATTGTCGATCTGACCAAGACGCCCTTCGATCAGATCGGCGGCGCGGATTATTCCTTTGATTGCACTGGCAACGTCAAGGTGATGCGCGACGCGCTGGAATGCACCCACCGCGGCTGGGGCCAATCCATCATCATCGGCGTCGCCCCCGCAGGTGCTGTCATTGAAACCCGCCCCTTCCAGCTGGTCACGGGCCGGATCTGGAAAGGCACTGCCTTTGGCGGCGCGCGCGGTCGCACCGATGTGCCAACGATTGTCGATTGGTATATGGACGGCAAGATCGAGATCGACAGCATGATCACCCATGTGCTGAAGCTGGAAGACATCAACAAAGGCTTTGAGCTGATGCATTCGGGCGAAAGCATCCGCGCCGTTGTGGTGTATTGATGCCGCGCGAAGGCACGAAACTTCTGGCAGTTTTGATTGATGCGGACAATGTCTCGGCCCATGCGGCCGAGGCGATTCTGCGCGAGATTACCGCTTATGGCGAGCCCAGCTTGCGGCGGGTTTATGGCGATTGGTCCAGCCAAGCGCTTGCGGCTTGGAAAAAGGTCGCGCTTGATCTGGGGCTGGTGATGCATCAGCAATCGGCCAATACCAAGGGCAAGAATGCCTCGGATATTGGTCTGGTGATTGATGCGATGGATATCTTGCATGGGGGCAAGTTTGACGGCTTTGTCTTGGTGTCGTCAGACAGTGATTTCACCCGTCTGGCCAGCCGTATCCGCGAAGACGGGCTAGAGGTGATCGGCATCGGCGAGGAAAAAACCCCGCCGGCGCTGCGCAATGTCTGCAATCGCTTTGTGTTTATCGAAAACATCCTGCGCGAAACCGATGCGCCAGAGGTGGCGGGCAAGCCAGCGCCCAAGCCGCAAGATCTGCCCGTGGCCAAGCCTGCGGCGGCGCGCGAAAGGTTGGCTTTGGCCAATGTCATGCCGCTGGTGCGCAAGGCGATGAACACCATTGATCCTGATGGCGAGTGGTATTCGCTGGGGCCTTTGGGCCAGTTTATCCAGCGCGAAAACCCCGATTTCGACCCGCGCACCTATGGCAGTGCCAAGCTGTCGGATATGCTGAAACGCTCGGAGGCGTTCGAGCTGCGCCAAGGCGGCGGCAATAGTCTTGAGGTGCGCCGCAGGGATTGATCTCTGGGCTCTGTGGCGGGCTTCGGCCCTTGTCTTGGCGGCCTTAGGGGGGCAAGCTTAAGTGTAAGTCATTGAAAGGGCATGCGATGAATGGTGCGGAAACTTTGGTAAAAACCATGTTGGCCTCGGGTGTCGAGGTGTGTTTTGCCAATCCGGGTACGTCAGAGATGCATTTCGTTGCCGCCCTTGATAGCCACCCCGAGATGCGCTGCATCCTGTGTCTGTTTGAAGGCGGGGCCACAGGGGCGGCGGATGGCTATTACCGCATGTCGGGGCGGGTGGCGGCCACGCTGCTGCATTTGGCCCCCGGTTTTGGCAATGCCTTTGCCAATCTGCACAATGCCCGCAAGGCGCAGTCGGGCGTGGTCAATGTGATGGGCGAACACGCCAGCTATCATTTGCAATACGAGGCCCCCTTGAAGGGCGATACCGAAGGCATCAGCCGCACAGTGTCGCATTGGACCCGCACCGCCAGCGATGCAGGCTCGGTTGCGCGCGATGGTGCCGAGGCCATTCGCGCGGCACGCTCGAAAAACGGCCAGATCGCCACGCTGATCTTGCCCGCCGATACCGCTTGGGACAGCGCGGTTGGCCCGCAGATTGCCGAGGCCCCTGCGGCGCTTGCGCGGCCAAATCTGGCGCAGGTGCAGGCGGCGGCGGCGGCCTTGCGCACAAAAGGTGCGGCACTTTTGGTTGATGGCACGGCGCTGCACGGCCCGCTTGGGCAGATTGCGGCGCGGATTGCCAAGGCGACGGGCTGCCGATTGCTGGCGCCCTGTCTTGCAGCACGGGTGCGGCGCGGAGCGGGGGCGGTTGACTTTGAACGGCTGGCCTATGTGGTGGAAGAAAACGTCGCGGTGCTGGCGGGCATCACCGCGCTTGTGCTGTGTGGCACGCAAGATCCGACCAGCTTTTTCGCCTATCCCAACAAACCCAGCCTGCCAACGCCGCCTGATTGCCGCATCCTGCATCTGGGCGATATTGGCGGCGATTATGGCTGGAGCTTGCAGGCCCTTGCCGCCGAACTGGGCATTGCCGAGGATCTGGCGGTGGAAGGCATCGCGTTGGATCTGCCGCCCTGCGCGACGGGCAGCATGAGCCTTGCGAAAATCGGCCAATCCTTTGCAGCGCTGTTGCCCGAAGACGCGGTGGTGGTGGATGAGGCGATCTCATCTTCGCGCTATTTCATCGCGGCCAGTGCGGCTGCGCGTGGGCATGACTGGCTTGCGGTCACGGGCGGCGCGATTGGCTATGGCTTGCCTGCCGCGGTGGGGGCGGCGGTGGCCTGCCCAGACCGCAAGGTGGTTTGCCTCGAGGGTGACGGTTCGGGCATGTACACCTTGCAATCGCTGTGGACGATGGCGCGCGAAGGGCTGGATGTGCTGATCGTGGTGCTATCAAACCGCGGCTATCAGATTTTGCGCGGCGAATTGGCGAATGTGGGGGTAACAGATGTCGGCCGCAACGCGGTGCGGATGTTTGATGTGGTTGAACCCAGTCTGGATTGGGTGGCGCTTGCGAAAGGTCATGGTGTCGAGGCCGTTCGCGTCACCGATACCGATCAGTTCAACGCAGCCTTTGCCGCAGGTCTGGCGCGCAAGGGTCCCTATGTAATTGAAGTGATCTGCTAAAGCCGCTGGGCCGGCGAAGTGGGTCCTGCGCCAAGGTTTTTCAACCATGGGTTGAAATGTGCTGCGGATTCTCCGCACGTTAACTTTAATTAATACAATTGTGTTGAAGAATTGCGTGACAAATACTGCTGCACCGCTTCATGAAGTCTTGTTGCACAGCAGTTGATGTTTTGATGAGTGTTGAGGATCTGAGTGAGTTTGCCGTGAACTTCCTGCTCTCGGGGCATGGGACATCGCGTCAGCTTGCCGTGCAGCTTGCTCAGAAAATGCCGCAGAGCCCACCGCTTGAAGTGGTGTTTTTGCTGTCGATCACCGCTTCTGGCATTGAGGAAACCTTTTCAGGCCCGCAGATGGAGCGTCTTGCGGTGGAAAGCTGGCGGGCGGCTGCGCTTTTAAGTGTTGATCTGCATATGATGCAGCTGCGCGGCCTGCGCTGTGCAACCTGTCACGATCTGCTGACCTATTGGCGGCAGGTGGATGGGTTTTTCTT